>JADFDB010000238.1 GCA_018263175.1 Spirochaetota bacterium | reverse complement strand
ATTCCCGCGCCCGGTATTCAGGGTGGTACTGGTCCATCAGGTTCAGGTAGGTATTTCCGGAGAGCGAGGCGAGGAAGGCGATGACCCGGTCGGTCGCCGCGAGATTGTTGGGAAGCACGAGGTGACGCACCAGGAGCCCCCGTTGCGCGATGCCTCTTTCGTCAATCTGGAGGTCGCCGGTCTGCCGGTGCATCTCCCGAAGCGCCTCCATGGCCCGGGCCGGATAATCGCCAGCGCCGCTCAGGCGTTCGGCCGTGCCGGCGTCCATATATTTGAGGTCGGGCATGTAGATGTCGAACACGCCTTCGATAAGCCGGAGCGTATCGGCCGAGTCGTAGCCGCCCGAGTTGTAGACCAGCGGGACGCGGAGCCCTTTCGGCACGGCATCGAGAAGCGTTCGTACCACGGCGTAGACCATGTGCGTGGGGGTGACGATGTTGATGTTATGGCAGCCCCTGGACTGGAGCGCGAGCATCATGGCGGCGAACTCGTCGTACGCGATCTCGTCTCCGCGGCCGAGGTGCGAGATGTCGTAGTTCTGACAGAAGATGCAGGAGAGGTTGCAGTGCGTCATGAAGATGGCGCCCGAGCCGTGCCGTCCCACCAGGCACGATTCCTCGCCGAAGTGCCGGTTATACGAGGAGACGATCGGAAGCATGCCGCTTCCGCATTTTCCGGTTTTCCCGGCGGCGCGGTCGGCCAGGCAGCGGTGCGGACAGAGGTCGCAGCGCTGCATGCGGCCGCGCAGCTCGGCCTCGATTTCGGCGAGGCGGCCGGTTTCGTAAAGGCGTGTATACGAGGGCTCCATGACACACTCCGCGCTCGTCAGGCCTTCCGCCGCAAAGCCATTTCGGTTTGTCTGCGACGCAGAATGTCCTCGCGCGCGGATGATAAGGACTCGTCGCGGTAGGGCGTCGCCTTGGGCTCGCGGCAGAGTGCGGCACGCGTCGCCTCATCGAGCGGTTCGACGTGCGCCCCCTTTGCCGCAAGCGTCCCCTCGCGCTTGTGTCCCATCGACGGTCCTCTGCCGACGACGAAGCCTGCCTCGAGGAGCGCCGCGCGCGCCTGAAGCGCGCTCGAATAGGTCGTGAGTACGCATCCATCGCCTGCCGCGCGGTAGAGCTCCCGAAAAAATTCGACCGTCCAGAGCTCCGGGTTTTTCGCCGGCGAGTAGGGGTCGTGAAAGATGGCGTGGAAGCGCGAGGCGGCGAGCTCCCGCACGTGCACTCGCGCGTCGCCGGCGAGCATCCTCACGGCGAAGTTCTCGCCGCGCACCTCGGCGTGTGCGGGGATTCGTTTGATCGTTTCGTAGAGCGCACCCATTTCGCCGGGGAAGGATATCCGTTTTAGCAGTGCGGCGGGCGGCGGCTCCATCTCGAGCGTGACGACCTCGATGCTGCGGCCCCGATCGTCCCGGATGAATTCCGCAAGGAGCGCGAGCACGTTATAACCGATTCCGAAGCCGACATCGAGGACGCGAAGCCGGCGATCGTTGCGCGCGAGGACGCCCGACGGGCGCACGTGTTTGACGAGCGCCTCGGTATAGGCGCCGGACTGCGTGTGCATGGCCTGGCCGTACTCATCGGAATAGATGGACAGGGTGCCGTCGTCGGTGGTGATGGGGCGCAGGGGTGTCATAGCGTTTGTTTAGTTGTGCGAGATGCCGCAAGATTGTTATTCAACCTTTGGTCGCAATGCAAATCGTCCGGCCAGAAATCCTCTGCCTGTAATCGGCACGCCCGCCGGAGGATCCGGTTCGGGGCCTTCCAAATGCAGCGGTACCGCCGCTTCAGTCCATGCGCTCGAACGATGTGCCGTATTTTTCGGCAAGCTCGATATACGCCAGTTGACCGAAGGTAAGATAATCGTAATGCCTTTGCCGGAGATCGGCCATTTCGACAGCGGGTATGCCGCCGTATATTTTCCTGCCGGCCAAGGTAAGGTTCTTCATCACCATTGATTTTTCCGCGACTATCGTCCATTCGCCGATAACGCTGTTGTCGCAAATCATCGCCTGCATGCCGATGAGTGCGCAGTCCCGGATGGTCGCGTTGTGGATCATGGCCATATGGCCCGCTATGACGCGGCTGCCGATGAGGGTCTGCGTCGGACCGTGGATAACGACCCCCTCTTCAATCGCGCATTCGTCTCCTATCGTGATGTTTCCAAAATCGCCGCGGATAACGGCGCCAAACCCGATGTAGCACCGCTCGCCGATGCGTACATCGCCTATCACATACGCATTCGGGGCGATCCACGTCCCCTCGCCGATGACCGGCTTTTTTCCGTTAAACGAGTAAACAGGCATGGATTCATTGCCTCGTGTCAAAGTATTTCGTCGTATGAGTGAGAACCGTTTTAACAAGAACGCTTTCGATGCACGGGCGAACCGATTCAGGTGAACCACAAAAACATCTATCAGGAATCATGTCTTCATCATCTTCCGTATGACGGCCTCGCACTGTCCGCGGTTCATGTATTTCGGTACGGGGTAGGGGCTTGTATGCGCCTCCCGGAGCGCGGATTTCACCAGGTCGTCC
>JADFDB010000237.1 GCA_018263175.1 Spirochaetota bacterium | reverse complement strand
AATGAGGATTGACCGTAGAGTAAAAAATAGCTACACTCACAGCCATTGGCACCAATAGCGTATCCATACGGTGTCGAGTGACTCGTCATGGTTTCCGAAAGAGGGGCGGTAGTCGGAAAAGGAGGCTGATCGATGCGGAACGGCATTTTCACGCGGGGCATGCTCGTGACGATGGTGATGCTCGTGCCCCTCGCTTTCGGGTGCTCCCGGGACGCAGCGACGGTGGACCCCGGGGCCCGGGCGAAGGAGTTGGCCGAACACAGCGCCGAGTTCAAACGCGAGGTCGTGAAGGTGGCCGACGGGGTTTATTCGGCCATCGGTTTCGGCCTCGCAAATTCCATATTGCTTGAGGGGAAGGATGGCGTTGTCATCGTCGACACCATGGAGAGCGCCGAGGCGGCCGCAGAGGTCAAAAAGGCCTTCGAGAAAATTACGAGCAAGCCGCTGAAGGCCGTCATCTTCACCCACTTTCATGCCGACCATGTCTTTGGCGCCGGCGTCTTCACTGGCGACAGGCGCGTCGACATCTATGCCCACGAAAAGACCCTCGCCGAACTCGACCGCATCACCACCCTTACCCAGGAGGTGACCTACCGGCGGGCCATGCGCATGTTCGGCACCTTCCTGCAGCAGGGCGAACGGGAAAACTGCGGCATAGGCCCGTTCCTTAAATTCAACGATACAACCACCATGGCCTACCGGCGCCCCACGAAGACCTTCTCCGGCGAGCGCATGAAGCTCAACGCGGCAGGCCTTGCCCTGGAGCTCATACACCTTCCCGGCGAGACCGACGACCAGATCGTGGTGTGGATGCCGTCGAAAAAAGTGCTCGTCTGCGCAGACAACTATTATAAGTCATTCCCCAACCTTTACACCATCCGCGGAACGAAATACCGCGACGTGCTGGTGTGGGCCCGGTCGGTGGAGCGCATGCGGAAGTTAGGCGCCGTGCACCTCGTGCCCTGCCACTCCCGGCCGGTCTCGGGAAAAGAAAAGGTCGATTACGTGCTTGCGGACTACCGCGACGCCATTCAATACGTTCACGACCAGACGGTACGCGGCATCAACCGCGGCCTCGGGCCGGATGAGCTGGCCGAATGGGTGAAACTGCCGGCGCACCTGGCCGAAAAACCCTATCTTCGGGAATACTACGGCACCGTGGCATGGTCGGTGCGCAACATTTACAACGGCTATCTGGGCTGGTTCGGCGGCGATTCGGCGCGGCTTGACCCGCTTCCGGCAAAGGAGCGCGCAGAGCGCATTGCCCGCCTGGCCGGGGGCAGGGGAAAACTGCTGACCGAGGCGCGGCGGGCGATGGATGCGGGCGAACATCAGTGGACCCTGGAGATGTGCGAATACCTGCTGGCCCTCGATCCAGACGCGAACGATGTCAGGCGGCTGCGGGCCGCGGCACTGCGTGCAAGGGCCGCGCGGGAAGGGAACGCCAATGCCCGCAACTACTATTATTCCGAGGCCATGGAGTCGGAGGGGAAGCTTGAGCCTGGCCGCCCCCGGATCACCCGCGACGTGGTGCGCCGCGTTCCACTCCCGGCGATCTTCGCCGCCATGGGGGCGAAGCTGGACCCCGAAAAGAGCAAAGACGTCGTCACGACCGCCGCCTTTCGTTTCACCGACACCGGCGAGGCATGGACGATACAGGTGCGCCGGGGTGTGGCTTTTATAGAACCGGTTTACCCCGCGAAACCGGACGTGGTAATCAGCATTCCGTCCCTGCTGTGGAAGGAGATTGCCGCGAAAACGGCAAACCCCGCGGTCGCCTTCGCCCGGGGCGATGTTAAAATTGAGGGGGGAGTCCTGAACGCTGTAAAGTTCCTGCGGCTTTTCGGGGAATAACCATTGTACTGTGCGCTGTCGTGCCTGATACTAAAGGTTTAGCATTCATGGGAAATCGGGACCATACATTTACCTGAATAAAAACAAGAGGTTACCGTATCATGTCAAAAAAAGGAGCCGTAATTATCGTCGGTGCGATATGCATACTTATGATTGTACCGTACCTCGCGGTGCGCTCGTGGAGCGCGACGCCGTACGGCAGGTTCGACTGGAGGGTCGCGATCCTCATGAAGTACGCCGAGTGGACAAAGGTGGACCTCTTCAAGGAGGGCCGGTCGATTCCCGAGGTACGCGAGTTTTCACGCAAGGGAACGGCAATCCTGAAGGCCGCCCCGACGGCGCTTCCGGAGGTGCGTGACATCGAAATACCGGGGCCCGCCGGAACCATTCCCGCACGGGTATATGTTCCCGAGGGGAAGGCCCCGCTCCCGGTCGTCATTTACTTCCACGGCGGCGGATGGGTGATCGGAGACCTGGATTCTCACGACAATGTCTGCCGCGGCCTTGCGGCGGCCGTTCCGGCGATCGTGCTGTCGGTGGACTACCGGCTTGCCCCCGAGCACATCTTCCCGGCGGCCGTCGACGACGCGTTTGCAGCGCTCACATGGACCGCGAAAAATGCCGCGTCGATAAAGGGGGACCCGGCGCGCATCGCCGTGGCCGGTGACAGTGCGGGCGGCAACCTTG
>JADFDB010000236.1 GCA_018263175.1 Spirochaetota bacterium | reverse complement strand
TGCTCGCCGGTCGCGAAACAGAGCCCGAAGAGGTCGCGTTCTATGGCCAGTCCGGTGGCGATATCGGTCTCAATTCCGCGGTTGATCGCGGTCTTGGCGTACTTCACCGCGTGTCTGCTCTTCGTCGATATGATGCCGGCCAGATGAAGGGTTTCGTCCATCAGCTCTTCCGGAGCGACCACCCTGTTGACCAGGCCTATGCGCTCGGCCTCCTCGGCACTCACCACCTTCTCCGAAAAGATAAACTCCTTGGCGCGCGCGATTCCTATCAGACGGGGAAGCCGCTGTGTGCCTCCAAAACCCGGCGTAATGCCGAGCCCGACCTCGGGATGCCCTATCCGTGCGTTCGTGCCGGCTATCCGGATATCACAGCACATCATAAGCTCGCATCCTCCGCCGAGCGCGTAGCCGTTGACCGCCGCGATCACGGGTTTTTCCATGAGCTCGATCCTCCGGAAGACCCGCTGGGCCCTGTGTGAAAAAAAGCGCGCCTGGTCGGCCGAGAGGTCTTTCATCTCATGGATGTCCGCGCCCGACACGAAGGCCTTGCCCTCGCCGGTAATCACGACGACATAGATGTCCTGGTCGGCCTCAGCCATGCTGATGGCCGAATCGAGCTCGAGGAGCGTTTCGGTATTGAGAGCATTGAGCGCTTTCGGCCTGTTGAAGCTGATGATGCCGATATTCATCACGCGCTTAAAAACGAGATTCTTAAAATCCATTTCGCCTCCCGGGAACGCCTGAGCCGTGTTCCGACAATTGTATTTGGTAGACCTGTTGCATAACCTGAAACTAAGGCGGGGGAAAACCCGCTGTTCACAGGATTCGCAAAAGTATAGTATAGCGCTTTTATCAGAGCATACACGATTTGTACACTAAAATTTACATTATAGTCGCCTGAATTCCCTACCCGGCCTTCTCTTCGGGATTGCCCTCTTCGGCCTTCGCCACCCGGGCGCCGAAGTCGAAGCGGTCCACCACGACGCTCACGTCGTAGACCTGTTTTCCCTTGTCGTCCTCGTAGCGGTACTGGTCGAGCCGGCCGGTAATGAAAAGCTCGGCGCCGGTTTTCGCGTTGTCGGCGATGATTTTTCCCGTGTGGCCCCAGGCGTGGCACTTGTAGAAGCCGGTCTTCTTATTCGTGCCGAAGTGCACGTCGTTGGCGATGAAGAAGGTACAGAGGGTGCTGCCGTTCTCGAAGGTCTTGATCTCCGGGTCCTTTATGAGCCGGCCGTTGAGGTTGACGCTGTTCATATCTTTACTCCTTTTAGGATAGATTTTATACCGTACTCCCCGCAGCGAGTTTGACGGTATTCATGGGAGTAAAGATAACAGATTACAGAAGGGAAAGGTAGACCCTGAGGGTTGAGGTTGGAATAATGAACTGCATCATTGTATCTGCCGATGATGATAAATTTATAGGGAACCATATCCCGGATCGGGGAAAAGTCCGACTGGATGCTGAAATTCAACCTTAACTGGGCGGTGATCGCTCTCATCGTGCTGGTGCTCACCCCGCTTTCGGTGGTAGGGCGCGGCAGGAAGCGGTAGTATCCCGCATCCCCATGGGTGCATCATGGGACAGCACACCCATGGGGATGCGTCTTTCTATTACTCGTACATATTTTCGATCCGGTCGCGGTATTTCTCGTTGATCTGTTTTCTCTTCAGCTTCATGGTCGGGGTCAGCTCGCCGCCCTCCTGGGTCAGCTCCTGCGTGAGCAGGGTGAAGCTCTTGATTTGCTCCACGCGGCCAAGCGATTCGGTCCGGTTAGCGATAATACCCTGGTAGAGCGTGACGATATCCTTGTTGCGCACCAGTTCTTCCCGCGTGCCGAAGCTGATCCCGTTTTTTTTGCAGTAATCCTCAAGCATAACAAAATTGGGAACGACCAGCGCCGAAATATATTTCCTGCCCTCGCCGATGGTGACGAACTGTTCGATGAAGAGCTCTTCGCCGAACAGCGTTTCGATCTGCTGGGGCGAAATGTTCTTTCCGCCGGCGGTGATTATGAGGTCCTTGATACGGTCGGTTATCCCGATGTAGGTGAGAGGCTCCCCGTTTTTTTCCTCCACCGTCACGAAACCGACGTCCTGGGTTTTAAACCAGCCGTCGCCGGTGAAGCACTCGGCGGTCGCCTCCGGCTTCTTATGGTACCCCGACATGCACATGCCGCCCTTGAGCTGTATTTCACCCTCCTCTGAAATACGCACCTGGACCATCGGGATCATCGGGCCGCAGGCGCCCGGCTTACCGTTGTCGTCGAACCCGACGCATACGGGGAAAAACTCGGTGAGACCGTACCCCTGGATGATGTTGATGCCGAAGGCCTGGAAGAACTCGTTTATCTCCGAAGAGAAGGCCGCGCCGCCTATGTGAAAGACCATACAGTTTTCGGCGCCCAGCTTCTGGCGCACCTTTTTCATGATGATCGCGTCGGCCAGCGCTTTCTGAACGTGCAGCCAGGGTGATGACGATTTCCCCGCCAGTTTGTTCCGGTACGTTTCGATGCCAACCCTGCTCGCCCAGTGAAACATCTTTGCCTTTGCCGGCGGCGCCGTTTTCATCCCTTCATTGATGGTGCCGTAC
>JADFDB010000235.1 GCA_018263175.1 Spirochaetota bacterium | reverse complement strand
CCCCCCGCGCAAACCAGACTATTCGATTTTGCTCCAGTCTATGGTCACGCCGATCGCGGAAGCCAGATCCTCGATGTCCCGGTCGGTATGGAAGAGCATTCCCGCGTTTTCCACCGCTGTTTTGCCCTTTTCTGTCCGCGGCCCGATTTGCCCGGTACGACCGGCGGAAGCAGGCGGCAGCGAGTGGAAACTCGTTCTCCATGCCCCCCCCCCGAGGATGTTGCAAATATGATACAGTGTTATTAATAAACGACCACAAACAGGGTGACAATACACCAAACGGAAAACCATCGCCTGGAACTACTGGAAATTCGAGGAGTTAGAGCGAGCTTAAAAAATGCAACTGGCACGACTTATGCTTAATACTATGCAAGTGGAGGAAAGGTCATGAAATTCTCGGTACTCGAAATCTTCTTCATCTTCTGGCTCTCGGCGTTTCTCTGGGTGCTGGTTGAATACTTCTATCAGCGCATCAACAGGCGCGAGAAAAGTCAACTCCATATCGAATCCCTCGAGAAGGACCGCAGCTAAGGCCCTTCCGGGCCCGTGCGTCCATTGACGGCAACAGGATTACAACATGCTTTTGAATAAAATAAGCGCCGCCTACTCCAGAATTGCCCGGAGCGCGGACAATCAAAATAAGACCCTTCACGTGGGCCAGGGCGTCGCTTCGCTGCTGTTTTCCATGCCCTTTTTCTCCCCGGTCAAATACCTCTTCCTCGAGGGGCGGAGCGATCTTTCGCCGCTGGCGAGCGCCTACCCCGGCGGCGAGCTCGACCGGGAGAAGCGCATTCTCTGGTTCACCGACACCATAAACGACCTCAACGGGCCTTCGGTGACCCTGAAGAAGCTCGGCTGGCTCGCGCACGAGAAAAACCTGAAGCTCAACCTGGTCTCGTCCCTGCTTGAAGAGGAGATGACCGATGAGCTTCCGCCCAACTTTGTCAACCTGCCGTTTCTCTATGCGTTCAAGCTGCCGTACTACGACAAGTACACGCTGAAGATCCCGGCCCTGATTCGCGCGCTCAAACTCATACGCAGCTACAGGCCCGACGAGATATTCATCTCGACACCGGGGCCCATGGGGCTCTTCGGCCTCATGGCGGCGAACATCCTGCGCGTCAAAAAGGTCGGCATCTACCATACCGACTTCTATCTTCAGTCCAAAGCGGTTGTCGGCAACGGCATCATCCCCTACATCCTCGAGCGGCTGATGATCTGGTTCTATAATTCGATGGACGAGATTCACGTGCCGACGCGCGAATACATGGACATCACCGAATCGCGCGGCTACGACCGCTCCAAAATGAAGATATTCCGCCGCGGCCTCGATTGCGGCTTCTTCTCGATGAAGGACACCGGCAGGACGCTGCTCATGGAACGCTTCGGCATCCGCGACGGCGTCACGATCCTCTTTACGGGCAGAATGTCGAAGGACAAGAACCTCGACCTGCTCCTCGAGGCCTACAGGAGGCTCGCGGCAAAAAGGAACAACGTCAACCTGCTCCTGGTCGGCGACGGCCCCTACATACAGACCATTAAAAAGGCCATGCGCGGCTACGACAGGGTTATCCTTACCGGCAAACTCGAGCAGTCGGTCCTGCCCGACGTCTACGCCGGTTCCGACATGTTCGCCTTCCCGAGCGTCGCCGACACCTTCGGCATGTCGGTTCTCGAAGCGCAGGCCTGCGGACTGCCGGCGATCGTATCCGAAGCGGGCGGCCCCAAGGAGATCATCATACCAAACGAGACCGGGCTCGTCGCCTCCTCGGCCGACGCAAACGAATGGGTCCGGGCGATCGAATACATCATCGATCTCATGGAAAACGACCTCGAGACCTACATCGACATGCGCGAAAAATCCCGAAGGAACGTGCTCTTAAACTACAACTGGAACGCGGTACTCGCCGGGCTCATGGGAATACGGCCCGCTGATGACGAGCGGGAAATTCATATAGCCTGAGGCGCCGCCCACCGTCCCCGCACAGACTGACGGCCGGTTTGACGAATGCCGGCCGCTTCCACAGGCCCCCCGCGGGGCCTTTTCTCGTATTTACGCCGGTGCGCATGGCGCATTTTATTATTGACAAAATCCCGCCGGCAGTTAATAAAATAACAGACTTGTTGCCAATCTCAGGAATATCGGGTCTTCCCCGCCTGTGGCGGGGAAGACCGGCCGTATCTCCCGGTTATGCAACAACTCTGATGACATTTCACGCTCACAGCGGCACCACAAATACACCGCGTCGCCATCCGGGATAAAAAATCGTCCCTTTTGTGATTACTGTGGAAGAGTCAACCGTTTTAGCCGGGCCCTGAAGAAAGCGAAGGCTTTCCAGTTTAAATGTGAAAGAGAGAGTGATGAAGAAAGGCGTCATTTGCGTTATAGTTTTTCTGTTCTGCTCCGGAATTGCCGGCGCACGCGAAAAAGTCCTTATAGATAATGCCGAGATTCAGGAATACAAGGGTCGAATCGGGAAATGGGTCATGATGGGCTCGGGCGGTGCGCTCATACAGGTTGCCCGCGAGTTCGGCAGTGCCGCCGACGAAGTCTACGCCATCAACGAAAACCCCGCCCGCAAGATGTCTCAGGGCACCTATGTCTTCGTTCCCTTCTCCGAAAATCACCTCGAGAAGCTCTCCGCCAGGGGAATCACCCGGTCG
>JADFDB010000234.1 GCA_018263175.1 Spirochaetota bacterium | reverse complement strand
GGGAAGGGCCAGCGAATCGGAATTTTTTCAGGCTCGGGTGTCGGCAAGTCGACGATCCTCGCGATGATAGCGCGCTACACCAGCGCCGATGTCAACGTCATCGCGCTGATCGGCGAGCGCGGCCGAGAGGTGCGTGATTTCGTGGAAAAGGAACTTGGGCCTGAAGGATTGCGCCGCTCGGTCGTGGTGGTCGCCACCTCGGACCAGCCTCCGATGCTCAGGATCCGCGGCGCTTTGATGGCGCACGCCATAGCGGAGTACTTCCGCGACCAGGGCAAGGACGTCAACCTCATGATGGATTCGGTGACGCGCTTCGCGCTCGCGCAGCGCGAGGTGGGTCTCGCCGCGGGGGAGCCGTCGGCCACGCGCGGATTCCCGCCGTCGGTCTTTTCGCTCCTGCCGCGACTCCTCGAGCGATCGGGGACGCGCGAGGGCTCGGGGAGCATTACGGGCATTTATACCATCCTGGTCGAGGCAGACGACATGAACGAGCCGATCGCCGACGCGGTGCGCGGTATCCTCGACGGCCATATCGTACTCGACCGGAAGCTCGCGCACCGGGGCCACTATCCGGCGATCGACGTGCTCGGCTCCATCTCGCGATGCATGAAGGACGTGGTGGAGGATGGGCACGCGAAGGCCGCGGCGGACATGCGGGAGATACTGGCGGCCTACGCCGAGGCCGAGGACCTCATCAACCTGGGCGCGTATGCGCGGGGATCGAACCCGGTCATCGACAGGGCGATCGAGATGAAGCCGCGCATGGACGCTTTTCTGAAACAGGGGATTTACGAGCGCGACACCTACGACTCGATAGTCGAGAAGCTCGAATCGATGTTCCGCAAGAAGAAGGAAGGCGCGCGCGAGGGCGCCGCCGCAGATTATGTCGCATCGACGCCATATTTCGCGCGGATGCGTAAATAGGGGAGCGCCCGGGAATGAAAAAGTTCAAATTCCGGCTTCAGCGCCTCCTCGACATCCGCGAAGCGAAGGAAAAGGACATTAAAAACGAGCTCGCCGCGATGCTGACCGTGCAGAACCGCGAGCGCCTGAAGCAGGAACAGTACCGAAACAGCATAGATGAACAGCATGGCAAATTCGCGGCGCTCATCAAGAGCGGCAGGTACTCGTATTCCGCGGCCTCGGCGTTCGAGCGGTACATCGATTTCGCCCACAGGGTGATTCGCGACCAGCAGGAGCGCATCGACGCCATGGAGCCCGAGATCAAGAAAGTACGCGACCGGCTTGTCGAGGCATCCAGGGAGCGCAAGGTGGTGGAAAAGCTGAAACAGCGCCGCTGGGACGAGTTCATGTACGAGTACAACCGCGAGATCGCGAAGGAAAACGATGATACGAACCAGAAGATATTCGTCCGAAGGCGGATCGAGGAAATGATGCTGGAGGGCGGGGCATGATCGATGACATGTACGCGGTAATGGGAAGGATAACCGAAATAAGGAAGCGCTTCGGCCTGATGAAGCGCCCGCAGGCTCCCGTTCCGCAGGAGAATTTCAGGCAGCAGCTTGAAAAGCTCGCCGCTGAAAGGGGCGATTCCGTCCGCGCGCCGGGGAAAGCCGCGGCTTCGCCCGCGAAGCCGATGACCGTTCCGGAGCTGCGCGATATCGCGAAGGCCGCCGCCCATCGTAACGGCATCCCGCCGGGGCTCGTCGATGCGGTCATACAGGCCGAGAGCGCATATAATCCGGAAGCGGTGTCCCCGAAGGGGGCGAAGGGGCTCATGCAACTCATGCCCGAGACGGCCGGCGCCTTCGGAGTGGCCGACCCGTTTTCGCCGGAGGAAAACATCAACGCCGGTGTCGGTCTTTTAAAAAATTTGCTCGAAAAATACAACGGCGACTACAAGAAAGCGCTGGCGGCCTATAACGCCGGCGAGGGCGCCGTCGACAGGAACGGCGGAGTGCCGCCCTATGACGAAACGCGCGATTACGTGAACAGGGTGATCAACCTGTACCTCAGGAATAAGGAATGAACGCCGGGAGCATTCGGAGCCTGCTATGAGAAAAATATCCGACAGGACAAAGCTAGTATACCTCATCGTGCTCATCGTCTTTATCGTCGCGGCGGGGCTTTTCTGGCTCGATTACATCGGTCTTTTCGATATGGAAAAGAGGCTCGGGGGACTGTTCGGAAAGGAGGCTCCGCTGGTGCTCGACGCCAGGGATGATGAACCGTCGTTGATCGAGCGCGAGGAGTTCGAGAAGGAGAAACAGAAATTTTTGGAGCGCGTGGAGGACCTCGACCGCCGGGAGGCGAAAATCCTTGAGACCGAGAAGACCCTTGAGTCCGAAAAGGAAAAAATGGAGGACGTCCGCAAGGGGCTCGATATAGAGAAGAAAAAGCTCGAAAACGAAAAGAAACGCTACGCCGGGTACGAACGAAACGTGCGCGACCTGGCCGGTAAGGTGACGAGCATGCGCCCCGAGGAGGCGGTCGAGATCATGATCAAATGGGAGGAGGTCCTGATCGTCGACGTGCTGAGGCGCATCGACGCGGACGCCGTGGAGGAGGGGCGCAGGAGCATTTCGCCGTACCTCATTTCCCTCATGCCGCGCGACAAGGCGAGCCGGATTCTGTACCTGATGACTCAGATCTGAGAATGACGCACCCTTCTTTCCATGCCGTAAAATTAAGTTGATTTTCATCACGCGGTAT
>JADFDB010000233.1 GCA_018263175.1 Spirochaetota bacterium | reverse complement strand
CTTCGCGACATCGAAGATCCGGTGGGCCGCGCGGCGAAGGGGGCGGTGCTCGGCCTTCCCGAGCTTTTCATGCTGCGATCGTTCATCATGGCATCCCAGCGCATTCATGCGTTTCTAAAACAATACGCAGGCGAGCTCCCCTCCCTGTCCGATGAGCGGGAGCGTCTCGACCCCCTCAAAAGGGAGGGAGAGGTCCTCATCCCCGCGATCACCGATAACGGTGAGCTCAACGACGGCAGATTTCCGAAACTGCGACGCATTCGAAGCGACATCCATGAGACGCGCGGCGAAATCGAAAAGCGCATGAACGCGATGGTGCACTCGGCCGCGCTCGAGAAGGCGCTTCAGGAAAAAGTCTTCACCACGCGGAACGACCGCTACGTAGTGCTGGTGAAGTCGACGATGCGAAGCCGGGTCCGCGGTACGGGCCTCGACGTCTCGGCGAGCGGCGCCACGCTCTTCATCGAACCCGAGGAAATCCATCCGCTCAACAACCGGCTTATCGGTCTCAACTTCGACCTTCAGATAGAAACCTCGCGCATCATGCGCGAGCTCTCGCAGGAGGTCGGGAACGGCTCGGCGGGGCTTATCGAGAACCTGTCGATACTCGCCGGGCTCGATCTGCTCGCGGGGGCGGCGCGCTTCTCGGTCGCCATCCGCGGCAGCGCGCCCGAGCTCGCCGACGAACCGGTCATGCGTCTCTATGGCGCGCGGCACCCCCTGCTCTACCTCATGCACGGGGACGCCGTGGTGGCGAACGACCTCGCCCTCGGCGAGTCATACAACTGCCTCATCATATCGGGCGCGAACACCGGCGGCAAGACCGTGCTCCTTAAAACGGCCGGGCTCTGCGCGCTCATGCTGCGCCACGGATTGCACATCCCCGCGGGGCCGGACTCGCGCATGGGAATCTTCGATCCCATTATGGCCGACATCGGCGACGACCAGAGCATAGCGCAGTCGCTTTCGTCGTTCAGCGGACAGATCGTTATCCTCAAGGAGATGATGGAGAGCGCGCGCTCCTCCGCGCTCATCCTCATAGACGAGATCGTGGTGGGCACGAACCCGCGGCAGGGGGCCTCGCTCGCGCAGGCCGTGGTGGAGGCGCTTGCCGAAACGGGCGCGAGGGTCATCGTTACCACGCACTACAACGAGCTCAAGGAGCTCGCCTCGCGCGATGACCACTTCCGGAACGCCAGCGTTTCGTTCGATCCCGAAACGCTTGCGCCCGCCTACCGGCTCATGACGGGCATCCCCGGCGTGAGCTACGCGCTCGAGATCGCCCGGATATACGGCATTCCGGAGAATATTCTCGGCCGCGCGAAGGCCCTGCTCGACGAGCGCGAGATCAGCGTCGAGGCGCTCATAGAAAAGACCCAGAAACACGAACAGGAGATCGCCGGCGAGCGCGAGCGCCTTGCCGAAGCGAGGGCCGCCGCCGCGCGCGAGAAGGAACGCTACCTCGAACTGCAGCGCAGGCAGGCCGAGCTGATGGAGAGCATGACCCGCGGCGAGGGAACGCGCTTCCTCGACGAGATCAAGGAGCATCGGCGCGCGATCGCCGCGAAGATACGCGAGCTGCAGCAAGCGGACCTTCGCGCGGCCGGCGAGCTTCGCCGCGATATCGGAGAGATTCAGGCCAGGGTGGAGGCCGAGATCGCCGACAGCGCCCGGAAGCTGTTTTCGCGCGACTACGAACCGCTCGATCCCGGAGCGGCGAAGCCCGGCGACCGGGTTTTCATCGTATCGCTCGAGAAGGAAGCGGTGATTGAAAGCCTCGATATCGACGGCGGGAGCGCCGAGCTTCGGCTCGGCAATTCCATCCGTGCCCGCTTTAAATTCCGCGACATCCTCTCGCGGCCGGAGGGGGCCGCCGCACCGCCGACGAAAAAGGGCGCCGGGAAAGCCGCGAAAAAGGAGCCGGCGGCCGCGCCAGGGCCGGTGCCGCTGACCGTTCAGACGAGCTACAATACCATCGACCTCCGAGGGCTTCGCGTCGACGAGGCGCTCGAGCGCATGGAGCGCGACCTGGACCGCATGGTACGCTCGGGCATTCATTCGGCCGTCATCATCCACGGGCACGGGACCGGGGCGCTGAAGGAGGCCGTGCGCGCGCAGCTCGGACACTCGTCGTATGTCAGCGACTTCCGTTCGGGCGAATACGGCGAGGGAGGCGACGGCGTCTCAATCGCCATCCTGAGGGAGTGAACGCGTCCTCGATCAATCGACGAAGCTGTAATCCTGCATTTAAAATACCCCCCCCCTCGGCATTTAAAGGGTCGAAGTGTATGCGAAAGCATGGCGGAGACATTGATGGTTGTACAGCCTGGCGTATCGCCGTTTCTATATGAGACAGTATGCTCAACGAATCCGATAGAAAGTTTGAACAGTTTCGCTGGAGTCTTTTGCGCATAGGGTCAAGAAATGGCGTAACGGCGATATATTGAATTTGATATGGTACAATTTCAGAAGATCAGATCAACTGCATTTACACAAAGATTCTGACACCCTCTTGTAAGATCAACACCTGCTTTGTTTACCGGGTTGATTAACAATATTTTTTTCATCCTTCCTTCTGATGAGCCGGTTCGTAGCCCAAGATATCTGTTCCGATGCTAATTTTAAGCCGGATAATCATCAGCTCTATTTTAAAAATCCCTGAATAATACGGTTGACCGACTCGTC
>JADFDB010000232.1 GCA_018263175.1 Spirochaetota bacterium | reverse complement strand
TTACGTCCCTGGTGTGAATGTTCTTGAACTTGGTCGCGATCTCGCTGAAGGCGGGCATGTTCTCGAGCCTGTCGCGGACGTCCTTCCTGAACGGTATATACCGGTAGAACATCTCGCGCACCACGGTGTTCAGCTTCATGATGCCGTCCTTCTCGAAGAGCACCCACATCACGTAGTCCTCGGCGAAGCGGTCGCGGTTGGTGCGTATGCTCTTGAAGCGCTCGGCGATCTTCTCCTTGGCCTCGGTCGAGAGCTTGGGGTTTTTCTTGAAGAAGTTGACGTAATCGAAATATATCCCGGTCACTCCGCCCTCGACGGGGTCGGCCCACATGGCGCCCTTGAGCGAGCGGTTGAGCTCCCAGCGGAAGCAGGCGATGGTATGGGCCAGACTCTTCATGATGTCGCCCATAAAGAGTATCGGGATGACGATCCGCCCCCTGGTTTTGCGGTTGGTGCCGTCGAGCTCCTGCCACAGCATCGTCTTGGTGCCGAACGACGGCAGCAGGATGAAATTCGGGATCACCTCGTCCTGGATTATCTCGCGGGCCTCGCCGATCCGCTCCACGGTCTCGCGGTAGAAGGCGGAGAAGTCGATCTCCCTGAGCGAGAGCACGGTCGATTCGAGCTTTTTTTTCGAAAGGAAGAAATTGGCCGGATTGCCCCGCATCACCATCGAGCTCAGGATGGGGAATGCGGTGGCGGTCGAGCCCGAGCACACGGTGATGGTGTTGAGAAGCCGGTGGTCGATCTCGTACATCATCTTGTTGACGCTTTCCTCGTCCGTTCCGGGTCTGTCAGGCTTTGCTTTTTTCTTGTGCTTTTCCTCCTCGCGGAGGTGCGCCTCGTAGGTGAGCCCCATCTCGGTGATGCTGGGGTTCTCCCCGCCGTCGTAGACCCGTTTGAGGAATTCGTGTTCGTGATAGATGGGAAGGCCCGATGATTCCATCGACCGCATTGAAATCTCGTGCAGCTCCTCGATCTGCTCCTCTTCGAGCATGGTTTCGTCGAGGAAGCCGAAGTTGAGCATGAGGCGCACGGGCGCGGGCAGAACCGATTCGCTATGGCTGCGAAGGAGTACCTGCTTGTAGAGGTCGAGGTAGAGGCGCGTGATGAAGCGCCGTATCTTCCTTCCCTCGGGCTCGGTGTTGAAGGGGTTCTGCATCTTCTTGAAGTCGTTGAGCACCTTGAGGAAGTTGTTCTGAAACTCCTTGTCGATGAGGGAAAACTCGAATATCTGCTGGATCGAATTGACGTAGTTCCTGCCGAGCGAACTCGCCTTCCTGGCCGCGGGACGCTCCTCGGCCCGGCCCCTGTCCTTCTGTGAAACGTAGAGCTCGTGCAGTTTCTTGAACCCGGGGAAGATCTCCGAAAGCTTTTTGCCGGAGAGCTCCTCGAAAAAGGAATGCACCTTGACGGCCACCGAGAGGAAATTTTTCAGAAAATCCGCCGAGAGCCTGCCCGTACGCTGCCAGGCCGCGAACGCGCCCGAGTCGATGAGCACGTTCGTCCAGCTTCCCTCGTGGCCGAACAGTACGGTGAGCTCCTCGTCGATAAGCGTGTGGGTCGCCTCGATCCGGTCGAGAACTTTCAGAAGATTGTCCGAGATCGTCTCGAACATGTAGGTGGCGATGGAGGGGTCCCGTTTGATTACGCCGATCAGAACGTTGATGTCGAGCTTTATGAATTTGTTTATGAAATTGCACTGCTTGAGGTCCAGTATGGTCTCGATGGGGAGTCCGGGGAAGGAGTACTTCTTGCGGAGCACGCCGCTGTTATCGGCTATTACGAATTTCGCGTCGAAGCTGCCCGGAAAGCTTCCGCCGTTCAGCACGTAGGTGTCGTGAAGGGCGTCGGCCCGCTGTTGAAGCTTTTCGGGGAGGGGCCCCTGCGCGAGCGCCTTGTACATCAGGCATATATTGTCGTTGATGCGGGCGATATTTTGATAGAGGTTCGAATAGCGCGAAGCGTCGGGCATGGAGAGCTCGAGCCTGCGGAAGAGGTTGGACAGAATGTCCACCGCGAGCGGGGTGTTTTCGGTTACGATCTGCTGGAAGCCCCCTTCCTTGATGGGGTACTTCGAGACGTACGAGTCCTCGATGGCCCTGATGGACTTCTTGTACGGTTCGGAGAAGAGGATGCTGAGGCCCGATATCAGGTTCTTTTCCTTGATGGTGCCGACCCTCTTGCTCTTGGAGAGCAGTATGTCCGTGTGGAGCTCCTCGTATTCGGGCGGCGCCGAGAGTATCTCGAGCGCGCCGCTGTGCATGTAGTACATGTACCGGGGCTCCTCGCCCTGGCGGATTAAAAGCTGCCCTTTTTTGTGAAGTTCTCCCTTCGCGCTGTCCGTGCCGGTGGTCATTGTCCGCTTTCTCTGTTATTGGTGTAATTCAGTGGTATTGGGCATGGCTTGTGATCTTTTTCCGCCTCTGGGGCGGCAATTCCGCTCCGCTGCGATAGTATCAATAATAGACGCACTGCAAATCCCGGGGGAATCGGCCTCTCCCCCGCCTGCGGCCGGGGGAAACCGGCGCTATTCCCCGGTTATGCAAAGCTTTAACGAGTCGTATCCAGACGTGGCCATGGCAATGGAAAATTATGATATATTAAATAACGGCATTTTCAATAAATAAATTTAGAGGGTCCTGTTTTTTATCGATTCGAGGTATTCGTCCCATTCCGCCGGCAGGAGGTTTTTCTTTCTGTTGTTGCACTCCTTGCACG
>JADFDB010000231.1 GCA_018263175.1 Spirochaetota bacterium | reverse complement strand
GCTTTGAGCTCGGCACGTTCGGTTAGGTACTCCTTCAGTGCCATGAGCGCGTCGCGGCGGTAGCGCAGCAGCTTGCGCAGCGTGTCCACCACCGCCATGAACTCCACCGCGCCGGTGCGGTAGCGTGCGAGCGCGGTCTCGAGCGCGAGGCCGCTCTGCGGGATGATCTGCGCAGTGTAGAGGCGGTGGAGCGCCTCCCAGCGCGAGAGCGAATCGTAGAGGGCGCGGGCCCTCGAGATGATTTCGTTACGCCGGTCCTCGTACAGGCGGCCGGCCGTTTCGCGGCCGAGCCTCGCCTCGTCGATCATGGGTATGTTCTTTGAGGCGAAGTAGAGCGGCAGGTTGATCGAGGCCATCCCGGACACCATGTCGTCGCGCTTTCCCATGGGGCCGCTGTCGCGCTGCATGTACGAGAGGCCGAGCTCCACGTCGGGTACGAGCTCCCGCTCCCTGAGGCGCGTGGTCTCGGAGGCTCTGGCGTGCTCGAGCCGCAGGATGGCGAGGTCGGGGTTCGACGCGAGGATGTCCGTCTCGAGGCCTTCCCGCGACAGCCTGGCGAATGCCGGCGCGAGGAGCCCCTTCGTTTTGGGCTCGGCGTCGCCCCCGGCGAGGTAGCGGATCCTCTGACGGACCTCGGACTCCCTCTGCGCGAGCGTGATGATCTCCTCCTCGATCATCGAGTACTCGAGGTTCGCCTTGATAACGCCGGTGAGGCTCCCCGTACCGGCCTTGCTGGCGGCGATCTCGCCGTCGATGACGAGCTTTATCTGCGCCTTTATGTCGTCGATGATGACGATCGACTCGCGGATAAAGGCGAGCTCATAGGACGCGGCGCGTATCATGCTGAGAAGTGCGAGCTTCTCACCGCGCAGGCGCTCGCGGGCCTGCAGGTACTCGTTCTCAGCGATGGCCTCGCGCGCGGAGAGCTTGCCGCCGAGCGGAATCATCTGCGAGAGGCCGAGCTCTTTGGAGCTCATGTCGAGGTCGTGGAAGTTCGGGTCCGATGCCGGAAGATTGTTCGCACCGAGCCTGAGGCGCGGGTCGTCGAGTGAACGCGCGGGCTTTATGCGTTTGTGCGCCATCGCGGCCGCGGCCTCAAGGGCCTTCACGCGCGGGTTGTTGGCGAGGGTATAGGCTTCAAGCTCGGCGAGGCTCATGGCGGCCGCTGAGTGCGCGGCGAAGAGGCAGACTGTCGCCATCAATGCACCGCGTGCGATCCGCACGAAGAGTCCGTGCCTGCAATGTCCGTCGTGCCCGTTCATGGCGCTCCCGCCGTCCCCCGGGTACATTAATGCCGGTTCCCCTTGTGATTCGCCCGTTTCGGCACCTTCGCGTCACCGGGCGAATTCTCGGGGACAACCCCTTCCTTCCGCATCTTGTTCATGTACTTTTCGGGTTTCTTGTTGAATTCTTCTACGCAGCTCGTGCAGCAAAAATAGACGCGTTTGCCCCTGTAATCGACGAAGACCTTTTTATCCACCTCGCCGCCCATCACCGGGCACATCGTCTGCTGCTTCCCGACTGTACTGTCCTTAATGGCGTCCTTCTGTGAATAAAGCGCACCGGCGATCGCGACACCGGCGATGAGTATCGATGCGGTGATTATTTTCTTCATGATGTATTCTCCCTGCTCGGCTTCGATGTTCTCAGAACGTCTCCACGGCCTTCTCCGACGTTTTTATATAATAGGTCGGATTCCGGGATAAATCAACATTAATTAGAAATCCTTGATTCAGGCATGCTCCTCCCGTTCGTATGCATGCCGGAGACAGCTAAAACGACGAGCCCGGCGAGCGTGAAGCCGAACACGGCCGTAACCTGGACGAGCGAGCCGTTGATCCGCCTCCGGTGCACGTCGTCGTTCTCACAGCGGTCGCTTTCGCCTGTATTGTTTTCGTTCTCCGTCGCGGGCTCGTCGCTGTAGACGCAGATGAAGTCCGCCGTGATGCCGGAGTATTTAAGCCGCCGTCTGACTGTGCGCGCGAGCGGGCATCCGTGCGTCTTGCCGATGGGCGCGGTGTGCACGCGCGTGGGGTCCGTGCGCGCGGCGGCGCCCATCGACGAGAAGAGCGTTTTCCCCGAACGCAGGGCCGTTTCGATGAGCGCGAGCTTGTCGTCGACGCTGTCGATCGCATCGATAACGTAATCGTATGAGGCGAGGCCGAACCCGGAAGCGCTTTCCGCGGTGAAGCGCTCGACGCGCGCGTCGACGCGCGCATGAGGATTGATCGCTTCGAGGCGCGTCTTGAGCGCCTTCGCCTTCGGCAGGCCGATGCTCCGCGCGTCCGCCTGCGCCTGGCGGTTGATGTTGCTCGCGCAGACGGCGTCGTGGTCGACGATGGTGAGAGCACCGACCCCGGTTCGGACCAGCGCCTCCGCGCACCAGCTTCCGACGCCGCCCAGCCCGAAAAGGATGACGCTTGTTTCGGTCAGGCGCCGGACGGCCTCGCCGCCGAGAACGAGCGCCGTGCGGTCGTTCATCGCCGCACGGAAGCCGTTTGAATCGTCAGCAGGCATCACATGCCTTCACGAGCGCCTGGTTGAGGTCGTCGAGTATGTCGCCTATGGTCTCGATCCCTATCGAGAGGCGGATGAGATCGGCCGTGATGCCGCCCTCGATCCGGTTCTCGTCGGAGAGCTGGCTGTGGGTCGTCGTGGCCGGGTGGATGGCCAGGCTCTTCGCGTCGCCCACGTTGGCCAGGTGCGAGAAGAGCTCCAGGTTC
>JADFDB010000230.1 GCA_018263175.1 Spirochaetota bacterium | reverse complement strand
GATGTCGCCGGGCCGGAGGTCCTGCACGTAGCGCGCGGTGACGGTGTGCGCGATCGCGTAGGCCTGCGTGTGGCGCACCATCTTGGGATTGCCGGTGGTGCCGGAGGTGAAGTAGATGAGCAGGGGGTCGGAGCTTTTCGTTTTGCCGCCGAAAAGCGCGGGATCGAAACTCCGCGGTGCTTTCTCCATGAGCCCGTCGAACGAAAGCCATCCATCGCGAACCGGACCGACCGCTATCCGGTGCCTGAGCCCCGGAATTTTATCCATAACCGCTTCAATCTTCACGGCCCCCTCGACGTCGGTCACCGCCGCGATGGCCCCGGCGCTGTTGATGCGGTAATCGATATCGTGCCCGGTCACGAGGCTCGGGGTCGGCATGGCGACCACCCCGGCCTTGATCATGCCGAGCATCGCAATGTACCATTCCTCACCGCGCGGGAGCATCAGGAATACGCGGTCGCCGCGCCGTATGCCGAGCTTGTAAAGGGCGTTTGCAAATTTGTTCGAGAGGATCGAAAGCTCCCAGAAGCTGAGCTTCGTGGCGCTATCGCCGTCGTGCGCCACCGTGATGAGCGCGGTCTTCGACTTGTCGCCCTTCCATTTTTCGAAATGGTCGAGGACGAAGTTGTAGTATTCCGGAATGTCCCATACAAACTCTTCCATTGTCTTTTCGTAGTCGGTCATGTTGTGTGCTGCGGTGCCCATGGATCGTCCCTCGCGGTGGTGGAATGGTCGGCCGCCCCGAAACCGCCCGAGCGAACGGGAAGTTCAACGGCCTTAATTTGTATATGATTTTCAGGACAATTATTGAATTAAAATATTATCAGTCAACTAAATTAGAGATTGGTGGTGGTGCACAGGCCGGGGGCCAGGGGCTGTTTTCCCCCGCCGCAGGGGGGCCGATATTCTCAGGATTTGCAACTGGTCAATGTAGGTATATGAAATGGAGAGGGTCCGGCGCACGCGATCCCATGCCGGTCAGGGTTTCGGCCGCGGGCCTGCCGGGAGTATATGCGTCGTCTGGAATGCGTATCTCCCGGTCTACCAATGCGGAACGGAATCGGCCCCCTTCGGTTTTCACTCCCCGCCGGGGCGGTATTCCCGCTCCAGGTGAGCGCGGATATCGCTCTCCTCGCGCCATGCAGGCTTGAGCTCGCGCCGGACGAAGAGCGGCGACTGGTCGGCGTAATGCGGCGACTTTTCATCGAGGGTCGCGCTTCCGTACTGGTGTATGCTCCTCGATCGGACCTTCCCGGTTTTGTCCCAGCGTACGAGCAGCACGTATGAATCGCCCACTTTGCCCCTGAACCTTCCGTCCTTCATGAGGTCGCCGGTTATATCATGCAGCACGTCGGGTCCGCCGCCCGCGCCGAGATCGACTTTTCCGCGGATGAGCCGGTTAACCCGCGACCAGGGCACGTCGATCCGACCGTGCGCCTCTTTAAGGAGCTTCGCCGCCTTCACGAAAGCCGTGGCGATTTCGCCGTCGCCGAGATCGGACACCCCGGCCCCGCTTCGGCCTTCCATGGCCAGAGTGTAGCTCGTCACTGCCAGCGCGGCGCCGGTGTTGCCGGGATCGGTGCACAGGTTCCACCGCTTCAGCATGTCAAGCGCTTCACGGACAACGGCATCGCCGGGAGGCGCAATCGCCAGGACTCGTCCGACGAGTTTCGCCATCTTCGATTCTCTGGAGTAGGACATGTCGTATTTATAGGTGTAAAACTCTTCGGGAGTGATTGAAGTGTCGGCCCCGAAAAGCTCCAGCGCCCGAAGCGCCCGGTTGGTCATGCGGCGTTCGATCCCGAACGATTTCGCGTAATCATTCTCCCTCGGGTTCTCCGGATCGAGTGTGGTGTAAAACGGCGTGTTGTTGCAGTTCTGCACGAATCCCGACACCGGGTTTTTCACCCGGGGCAGTTTGTCGAAAGAAAGGTAGGCCGACCACAGGGTCTTCGACGTGTTTCCGGGCAGTCGCTTCGACCAGTCGTACGTCTCGTCACGCAGGGGAAGGAGCGACTGGTAAACATAATAAATATTCCCCTCCCGGTCGGCATAGGTGCAGTTGAACATGGGCATGGTCGCCATGCGCAGCGCATCCTCCCACTCGGCGAGGCTTTTGGCCCGGTTCATTCGGTACCACTGCTCCACCTGGCGGACGTCTCCCATTCCCGCATAGCGTACGGCAAATACGCCCTGGGGCCGGCGGATCGTCGGACCGTAAACGGACCACAGCACCTCTTTCTTGAAGGTCCAGCCGATTATCCCCAGGAGCTTCACCCTGATCGGGGCCTCGCGGACCTCGAGCTCGCGCCAGACGCCGTCGTAGCGGTACTGGTTCGGGTTCTCCGGGTTCATCTCGAGCACATAGACGTCTACCAGGTCCGGATAGTTGTTCGTGTGCGCCCATCCAAGGTACTCATTGTGACCGTGCAGCACCACCGGCGAGCCGGGAAAGAGCGCTCCGGTCATGTTCCAGCCCTCATCGCTGTGCACCTGCGCTTCGTACCAGGTGACGGGCCCTTCCCACGGCTGGTGCGAATTGATGGCCAGCATCGTTTCGCCGCCGGCGCTGCGCTTCGGAGATACCGCAAGGGCATTGGAGCCGACACCGGGTCCCAAACGGGAGAGTGTTTCGCCATTGAAGGCCGTCCTGAGTATGGAGTCGAGGGGACCGGCGGCCGTCTTTTTCGGCTTCTCGAAGAGCTCGGTAAGGACTTTATCGACTCCGACCATGAGCGGCA
>JADFDB010000022.1 GCA_018263175.1 Spirochaetota bacterium | reverse complement strand
CAGGTACGCCGAAGGGAGGCCGGTGACGACGAGGCGCAGATGATGGATTACGATTACATCAACGCGCTCGAGTACGGCATGCCGCCGGCGGGCGGCATGGGGATCGGCATCGATCGGCTCGTCATGCTTTTCATCGACACGGCCTCGATCAAGGATACGATCCTCTTCCCGCTGCTTCGCCCGGAAGGAAAATAAAGGTCACGCATGCCCCTTCATTACAGCAGGGAAGCCTACGGCTGGAACATCCACCGCTATCTCTACGACTGGGTGCTCTCGTGGGCCGAATCGCCCTCGGGGGCGGTCGCGCTCTTCGTCCTGGCCTTCGCCGAATCGTCGTTTTTCCCGATACCGCCCGACGTGCTGCTCATCGCGCTCGTCCTCGGCGCGCGTGAAAAGGCATGGCGGTACGCGGCCACCTGTTCCACCGCGTCCATCGTCGGCGGGCTGTTCGGCTATTTTATCGGCTGGGGGCTGTGGTACAGCGGCGGTAACTTTTCTCCGATCGCGATGTTCTTTTTCGACTATGTCCCCGGTTTTACCGTGGATGTGTTCAACCAGGTGGCCGCGCTCTACGAAAAATACGGCTTCTGGATCGTCTTCACCGCAGGGTTTACCCCGCTCCCCTACAAGGTGATCACCATCACCGCGGGGGTCGCGAAGATAGACATCGGGGTGTTCGTCGTCGCGTCGCTGGTGAGCAGGTCGCTCCGCTTTCTGCTGGTCGCGGGTTTAATATGGAAGTTCGGCCCGCCGATACGGGAATTCATCGAAAAGCGGTTCAACCTGCTCGCGATAGTCTTCGTCGTGCTGCTGGTCGGCGGATTCGTGCTTATTAGCTACGTGTTATGAGTGTCATGATCGATCGATTGCGCGCCATCAATCCAGGCATCCGGATTCTGCACTGCGCAGATGCAGAGCTTGAACGATTCGGGAGGATCGTTTCGGGCCCTGATTTTTCATCTTTCACGGCCTTTCTTGACGGATTGACGCTCCCTCCCGACGGGGTGGAGTACCGGGCCGGAGTGCCCGAGCTCGAAGTGATGCCGCTCGCAACCGAGCTTCGCAGCACGGTCTTCGGCGGCCTCGACATTCAGGCCGGTATCTGCATAGGGCACAACAGCCGGATGAACGCGATGGAATGGCACAAATCGAGCGAGGTTGTGGTGGCCGGGACCGATCTCGTGCTCTTCCTCGGGCTGCTCTCGGATTGCGTGGATGGGCGGTTCCCGCCGGCGAAAGCAAGCGCGTTTTTCGTCCCGCGCGGCGCGGCGGTTGAGCTCTATCCGCTCGTGCTGCATTTCGCCCCGATTGCCGCGGACCCCGGCGGCTTCAGGGCGGCCATCATCCTGCCCGCCGGAACCAACCTTCCGCTCGAAAACGGCGCATCCGTCGGGACCGGGCGGCTCCTTTTCGCGCGGAATAAATGGCTCATCGCCCATAAGGACAGCAAACCGGCAGGCCAGGGTGCCTGTATAGGAATTGACGGCGACAACCCTGAAGTTAAGATTATCTAAAACGGCGCCGGCGGATTATCACGATTGGTGGACAGGCATGACTATCTCCACGGCAGCAGGCATTCGCGATTATAACATCACCGAACTGGTGGAGGAGGAGTCGCTGAGCATCGAGGTCAACGGAACCTCGATATCGTACAAGAAGAGCGGAAGCGGTCCGCCGCTGGTGTTTTTCCACGGATGGATCGGCAACGAGGACACCTTCGGGTTCTGCCACGAGGCCTTCGCGCGGCACTTCACCGTCTATCGACCGGCCTGGCCGGGGTATGGCGCGAGCGGCCCGCTTACGCACTTTTCGATTGAAGACCTTGTCGAGCTCGGGAGGGACTTTATACGCGAGCTCGGATACGAGCGGGTCACCCTGTTCGGCAACTGTCTGGGCGGGAACACCGCGATGGAATTCGCCCGGCTCTATCCGGACATGCTCGAGCGGCTCGTGCTCATTGAGGTGTACGACTTCGTGCCGTGGTATCTGCACCTGATTCTGGTGCCCGGCCTCAACGCCTTCCTCTACCGGATGCTGTTAAGGAGCATGGCCGGATTCCACTTTTTGAACAGCTTTCTGCCGCTGCAGGTGTCCGGCGGAAGCAACGGTATGCGCTATACCGAAGAGGGCTTCAGGCGGACGCCGGTCCGGACCGCGATCGCATTCATGACCGCCGTCTATCGCTTTGCGAAACGGCGCAGGGGCTTCTACCATGAACACTATCACAGCAGGGTCCCGACCGTCTACGTGGAGGGAGGCAGGAGCTTCGGGCCGGTCGAGGCCTTCAGGCAGCGGGTCGAAGGATACTTCGAAAATTTACGGATCGTATCGGTTCCCGAAAGCCTCCACAATCCCGTGATGGAGCGCCCGGACCTCTTCATCGAGCGGGTGCTCCCGCTGGTCGTTCCGCCGGCTACGCGATAGTCACCTCTTTGCAGAGATAGACGTCCTGTATGGCGTTGAGCAGCGTCACACCGTCCTTCATCGGCTTTTGAAAGGCCTTTCTGCCCGAGATGAGCCCCATGCCGCCGGCGCGCTTGTTGATGACCGCCGTGGTGACCGCCTCGGCCAGATCGCTCTCGCCCGACGAGGCCCCCCCCGAATTGATGAGTCCGGCCCGCCCCATGTAGCAGTTGATGACCTGGTAGCGCGTCAGGTCGATCGGGTGGTCCGAGGTCAGCTCGGAATATACCCTCTTGTCGGTCTTCCCGAATTTGAGCGCCGTAAATCCACCGTTGGTGGCCGGCTGTTTCTGCTTGACGATGTCCGCCTCGATGGTGGCCGCCAGATGGTTCGCCTGGCCGGTGAGGTCGGCCGCAAGGTGATAATCAGCCTCCTTCGTCTGGAACGCGGGGTTACGCAGATACGCCCAGAGCACGGTGACGAGCCCCAGCTCGTGCGCGTAGTGGAAGGCCTCGGTGATCTCCTGAATCTGCCGCGTGCTCTCGTCTGAGCCGTAGTAGATGGTGGCGCCCACGGCGACCGCGCCCATGTCGAAGGCCTGATCGACGTTGGCGAAGAGGATCTGGTCGTGCTTGTTGGGATAGGTGAGCAGTTCGTTGTGATTGAGCTTTACGATAAAGGGAATGCGATGGGCAAACCTCCGCGCAATCGCTCCGAGCACGCCGAGCGTTGAGGCCACGGCGTTACAGCCCCCCTCGACGGCGAGCCTGACGATGTTCTCCGGGTCGAAGTAGATCGGATTGGGGGCGAATGACGCTCCCGCGCTGTGCTCGATCCCCTGGTCCACCGGGAGTATCGACAGATAGCCGGTCCCGGAGAGGCGCCCGGTGTTGTAGAGAAGCTGCATGTTGCGCAGCACTGCCGGATGACGGTCCGAGGGGAGCATCACGCGCTCGACGAAATCGCCTCCGGGCAGATGCAGGTGTCCGGCGGAAAATTTCGCCTTGTACACGAGTAGGTCGTCCGCGGCCGGTCCTAAATTTTTTTTAATGGTTTCGATCATGTTCCCGTACCTCCTCTTTTATTCCGCGAGTTGCGGTCATTTCTTCCGGGCCTGCGCTGCCACCGCCTCGGCGGCTTTGCGCGCGGCCTCTTCATCGCCGAGATAATAATGCCGTACCGGCGAAAGCCTGTCGTCGAGCTCGTAGACCAGCGGGATGCCCGTGGGGATGTTGAGCCCGGCGATCGCCTCATCGCTCATTCCATCGAGATGCTTGACGAGCGCGCGCAGGCTGTTGCCGTGGGCGGCGATGATGATGTTGCGTCCCGCGAGCACCGCCGGTTTTATCGCCGCGTCCCAGAGGGGCATGAACCGCCGCACCGTGTCCGCCAGACACTCACCGGCGGGAATCTCGCCGGCCGGGACAGCGGCATAGCGCGGGTCGTGCCGCGGATGCCGCGGGTCGCCCTCGTCGAGCGACGGCGGTGGAACATCGTAGCTGCGCCGCCACAGATGCACCTGCTCGTCGCCGTACTTCGCGGCGGTCTCGGCCTTGTTGAGTCCCTGCAGTGCGCCGTAATGACGCTCGTTAAGCCGCCACGACTTGTGGACGGGTATCCACAGGAGGTCCATCTCATCGAGCACGATGTACAGTGTCTGGATGGCCCGTCTAAGCACCGAGGTGAACGCCTCGTCGAAGAGGTAGCCGCCGTCCCGCAGCAGCGCGGCCGCGCTGTGGGCTTCGACGACTCCCTTTTCGGAGAGCCCGACGTCGGTCCATCCCGTGAAACGGTTTTCCCTGTTCCAGTCGCTCTCGCCGTGGCGAAGCAGAACCATTTTGTACATCGCGTACTCCCCCGGCCGTGTGTACAGCCGTCCGTTTCGCTGATTACAGGCAGGCAGCGCCGCAAACCCGTGCTTGCAGGATAGCCGGTTTGAGAGCGAAAAACAAGCAGAAAAGTCATCCTCGATAACGCCATCGTTCGGCGTGTCGGGCGTTTATTGAACGCGCCATTAAATCCCGGAGCGATCCGAAAAATGGGGTTGTGGATTTTTGGATGGTCGTACATCATCATCCCGTCCGGATTAAGGGACGGGCCGGGATCGATTCCGGCCGCTGATATATCAACAGAGCTGTTGCATATCGTGCGGATATCGGGCTTTCTCCCGCCGCATGGTACGCCGGTTTAATTTCCGGGTATGCAACAACGCTATTATTGAGGAGAGCGGTGTGAGGACATGGATCGGGAGATAGTGTTTTTAGACGCGGCCACCGTCGACTACGGGGACCTGGATCTCGCGCCTTTTAAGAGTCTCGGGAGGCTCGTGAAATTCGACGTCACCCGGCCGGAGGAGATGCCGGGCAGGCTCCGGACCGCGGCCGTGGCCGTTACCAACAAGTGCGTGTTTGATGAAGGACTCATCGGTAAATGCCCCGATCTGCGGCTCATCGCGGTCACGGCCACCGGCTACAACAATATCGACATCGACTCGGCCGCGCGGCTCGGCGTCGCCGTAGCGAACGTGCCGGGCTATTCCACCTCCTCGGTCGCGCAGTTCACCATGGCGTGCGTGCTCGCGCTCGCCACGCACCTGGTCGACTACCACGCCGCGGCGTGCGACGGCAGGTGGAGCCGTTCGAGCATCTACACGCTCGGCACCTGGCCGACCTTCGAACTTAACGGCAAAGTGCTCGGCGTCATGGGGATGGGCGCCATCGGGAGCGAGGTCGCCCGTCGTGCCCGCGCCTTCGGCATGCGGATCATCGCGCTCGGACGCAAAGGCGTCGAATATGACGACGCCTGGGAGCGCGTGGGGCTTGACGAGCTTGCCGAACGGTCGGATTTTATCTGCATTCATCTTCCGCTTAGCCCGATGTCGCGGGGTATCATCGACGCGGAATTCCTGTCGCGGATGAAGCGGTCGGCCTGTATCGTCAACATGGCGCGCGGGCCGATCGTCGACCAGCCGGCGCTGAATGAGGCGCTCAGGTCGGGGCGCATCGCCGGCGCGGCCCTCGACGTGCTCGAACAGGAGCCGCCGCCCGGGGATGAACCGCTGCTCTCCGCGCCGAACTGCATCATCACGCCGCATATCGCATGGGCGAGCGTGGAATCGAGAAGGCGGCTGGTGGACGAGGTCGCCGCGAACATCGGGGCGTTTTTGCGCGGGGAGGCCCGCAACCGGGTGGTATGACCGGACCAGCGGCGCGGGACGAGCGCTCGTTTTGCGTTGACAGCAGGCCTCGCCGCGGTGCTCATGTACACGGGATGGAGGAGGCGCTATGGAAATCTTCGGCATCGTCGGGGCGGGAATCATGGGAAGCGGCCTTGCGATATTCTTCGCGGAGTCGGGCTACCGCGTCATCCTGAACGACTGTGACGCCCAACGGCTCGCCGGCGCGCGCGGGAAGATACACGATCGTCTGGGCGCGCACGAGCAGAAAGGCAGGCTCGACAGAGCGCGCATGGTGGAGATTGAATCGCGCGTGGAAACGTGCAAGGATCTGGGTGCGTTTTCGCGGGCCGACATCGTCATAGAATGCGTTACCGAGGACCTCGCGATCAAAAAGGAGGTGTTCGCCGCGCTGGACCGGATCTGCCGCCCGGGCGTCGTGCTCGCCTCGAACACCTCGTCGAAGTCGATCACCGCCATCGCGGCGGCGACGAAGCGGCCCGAATCGGTCATCGGCATTCATTTCATGAATCCGGTCCGGGCCATGCGGCTGGTCGAGATTATATGCGGGCTGGCCACCACGCGGGAGACCTTCGAAACGGCGAAACAGATCGTAAAAAAGGCCGGCAAGGAATACGTCGAATCCCGCGATTATCCGGGGTTCATCGCCAACCGGATTCTTATGCCCATGATCAACGAGGCGATATTCGCGCTGTACGAGGGCGCGGGGACCGTGGAGGCGATCGACAAGGTGATGAAGCTCGGGATGAACCAGCCGATGGGACCGCTTGAGCTCGCGGACCTGGTGGGGCTCGATATCGTGCTGGCCATTCTCGACGAACTCTTCAAGGGATTCGGCGACACCAAATATCGTCCGTGTCCGCTGCTGAAAAAATACGTGGCGGCGGGATACCTCGGGAGGAAATCGGGCAGGGGGTTCTACACCTACTGAGCCGGTGCGCGGGCCGAAACAGGACGCTTCCGGCAGATGTTGTTATACAACTTTAATAATAATTATTGACAATTATCCGTTCCCCGTCAATTCATACTCAAGCGGCTCGAACAGCCTGAACAATCGGAAACATCACGTGATCACCGACTATTTTCCGGCGGAATACCGGGTTAAAAAAAGCATAGCGCGCAACGCGCGGGAGATTCTGCACTTCCTCTCGGTGGAGCTCGGGGAGCGGACCCTGCGCCGGTATGAAAACCTTGAGGGGGCGGCGCGGTTTATCCGCGAGCGCTTCGCGGCCGGCGAGCGGCCCGTGGTCGATGAGGATTACGAGGTCGAGGGACGCAGGGTGTCGAACATCCGCACCGAGATACCGGGCACCGGGTCGCCCGAGGGCATCATCGTAATCGGGGCGCATTACGACACCATAGAGGATACGCCGGGGGCCGACGACAACGCCACGGGTATCGCCGGTCTCCTTGAGCTTTTCAGGATGCTGTCGCCCTTCAGATTTAAAAAAACGCTTCGTTTCGTCGCCTTTACGCTCGAGGAGCCTCCCCATTTTTCCGGCGACAACATGGGTAGCATGGTGTGCGCTCGCCGTGCGCGGGAGCGCGAAGACAACATAGAGCTGATGGTCTGTCTCGAGATGCTCGGTTACGCAAACCGGCGCTACGAGCAGAACGTGCCGTTTCGGGACATGGCCAGGCATCTTCCCCGAAGGGGGGATTTTCTGGCGGTCGTTTCGCTTCCCTCGTCCGCGCCGTACACCTACGCATGGAAACAGGTCTATAACCGGTATGCCAGGCGCGATATCGTGGACATCGTCGGGCCATCGTCGATTCCGGGAATGAACCACTCCGACCACTATTCGTTCAACCGGCACGGCTATCCGGCCATCATGCTTACCGACACGGCGTTTTACCGGAACAAAAACTACCACACCGGCGAGGACAGCTTCGACACCATCAACTTCAAGTTCCTTGCCGAGCACGTTCTCAACAGCTTCAACACCATACGCGTCCTCGCCGACTGCGACGAGATCGTGCCGCTTCACTGCTGAGTGGCCGCCGCCGCGTTCCTTTTCCCGATGACGCTTATCCTCGCTTTTAAGGACTTCATCGTGAAGGAGGTAAAACGGTCGGGACGCGCCTTTATAAGGTCGAATTCGTACAGCGCGTCGTGGGCGATCGGAGGGGGGATCGTGAGCTCCACCGCCGACGAGCCGCCGATGCGGCCCATGCCGCGGCACACATGGCAGTCGGGATCCTTGCCGTAGCACAGCGGGCAGGTCATGCGCGAGGGGAGGTCTATGCGGACGACGATGCCGCTCTCAGACTCCCCCGGAGTGATGAAGACCTCGACATCCTGGCCGAAGTTGCGGACGCGCTCGGCCCGGCGGATGCGCTTGTTGAGCATTCTTGTGCGAAGCAGGCCCTCGAGCGATACGGAGTATTTGACGCGCCGCCGCGGGATGACCGAGAACGTCGGCCGGTCCTGGTTACGCGAAGCGGAGAGGAGGCGGTCGTATTCGGCCCTGAGCGCGATGTCGCTCAATACCTTGTAGGCGCGAATGATGAGATGGGCCCTGCGGCGCTGTTCCTCGCTGTCGATCCCCGCGGCATCGGGATGAAAGAGCTTGATGAGCGCACAGAAGGACGAGCGGATCGACGCCTTCTCAGCGGTGAGGGGAATGTTGAGGACCTCATAGAAATTGATGAGGGAGCCCCGATCGTCGAGAAAGGATATGTTCATCGGTGCCGTTCCGGCATAAAAGCTCTTTATAAGCCTACCGGGTTTTTCGACAAATGGAAACACTTTTATGAAACAGGCCGTCGATATCATCCTCTGCAGGCCCGACGATCGGCGTTCCTGCTGCGCCTGCTGCGGGGTCTTTAACCTGCGCGACATCTCGAGGGAGTCCGTCTCGGCGTTCCTCGGCAATGGCGCGCCACGACTGCACGGAGTGCCGGCGGCATATTCGGGTGAGCTTTCATCGCGCCCGCGGGACGAGTTCACGCACCTCTGCCCCTTCCAGGGGTTCACCGGCGGAGGATCGCTTCCGGGCTGTCTCGTCCACCCATCCGTGGCGGGCGAGGATGGACGAGAACGCTCCCTGTACGGGGCGGAGATCTGCGAGGCCTTTTTCTGCCCCGCGCACTTCCTGCTCGATGCGCGGGCAAAACGAATGCTCCTCGCGCATGTGGTGGACTGGTACCGCTACAGCATCGCCATCGTCGATCCGCTCGGCTTTGCCTGGATGCTCGGGGAGGTGAGAAAGGCCGCGGGGGACGGCGCCGGCGATTGGGCCGCGGCGATCACTATGGCGCTGGAGACGCATGCTGAATTTCTGAACGATCTGGACGGCCCGGTCTTTGAGTACTCCGAGTCGGAGTATCTGCTCAACTATCACCGTTTTTCGCCGGGATCCGGCTCACCCTCAACTGAAAAACACCGACGGACGATTCGGGAAAGGATATCAGGACTTCTTGCCTGAATCGAGACCCCTGACGATATCGACCACCTCCCGGACGCGCTGGGAGGAGTCCTTTTCCATCACGAGAATGTCGTCCCCCGACTGGACCACCACGACGTTCGACAGGCCGACAACGGCCACACGCTTCGTTTCGGCGAAAATCGAGCAGTCGCGGGCGCCGACGAAGATGGCTCGCCCGGTCGAGGGGCTGCGGTTGCCTTCGTCGTCGGGTCGTAGGATGTCGTCGATCGAGTTCCAGCTTCCAAGATCGCCCCAGCCGAAATTGCCCGGTACGACAACGCGCTCGTGGGCCTTTTCCATGATGCCGTAGTCTATCGATATCGATTCGACCGAATCGAATGCGCGTTCCTTGGCCGTCCATGCCTCGCCGAGGCTCGAGACGATCCCGTCGGCACCGAGGGCGTTGAGTGGGGCGAAAGCCTCGTAATGGCGCGGCATCAGCTTCCGGAACTTCTCGAGTATGACCGAGCTCGTCCATGCGTATATGCCGCTGTTCCAGTAATAGCCGCCTTCGGCCAGATAGCGCTTCGCCGTTTCGAGGTCGGGCTTCTCGACGAAGCTGTCGACGGCGAAGACGCCCCCTTCGCCGGGCGCGGCCTTGATGTAGCCGTAACCGGTCTCGGGATAGAGCGGTTGGACGCCGATGGTGGCCAGCCTGCCCTTCTCGGCCTCGGCGACGGCCTTTTGCAGCACGGCGGCGAATTCAACCGGATTCCTGATGTAGTGGTCAGCGGGGAGTATAATCATGACGCAGTCGTCGTAGATCTTGGAAAGGTAGATCGTGGCGTAGAGGACGGCCGCCGCGGTGTTGCGCGGCCTCGGCTCGGAAAGCACCATGCCCTTCATGCCGATCCTTTCAAGCTCTCTGTACGAGGCGTCCTCGTAGCGGCGGGCCGTAACGATTACGCACGATTCGGGCCTGAGCGGCAGAAGGCGCTGTATAGTCTGCTCGAGGAGCGAACCATCCCCCGAGAGGTCGTGAAACTGTTTGGGCTTTTCCTCCCTGCTGAGGGGCCACAGCCGCGTTCCGGCCCCTCCCGCCATGATAACCGGAACGACCTTCATGCTGTTTCCGCTCATCGCATCACCCTAAAAGATATTTGACGTAATGCCGGTCACTTCCGTATACTCGAAGCCGATTGCCGGTAACGGGTCGGTGGCCTATGGTGGATTGTTATCCCGCGCACGGTCCATAACCGACCCGTTACCGGGAATAATCAAGCCAAAATATTCGGGCATGGGACAATGCAAACATCACAGAAGCTCTCCCGCGCGTTGATCGTATCCGTCATGACGTTTGTATTTGCAGGTTTCTTATCAACAGAGGCGTCCTCGCAGCGAACGAAGACCAGCCAGCGGGCGGGAGAGCAGCGCAAGGCCGAGACGGCGCTCAAGGACAATCGTTATTTCTTTTACTTCATCGATTCCTCGATCTCCAACCTCGGTTCCGACGAGGAGAAAAAACTGTTCCGGGAGGCCATTCAGCGGGATATCCTCGCGCAGCTTTTATATATGAAATTCCAGTTCAAGGAATCCTACGGGGAAATCCGCAAGGCGCAGCGGATCCTCATCGAACTGTACGGCAAAACGCTCGTGCGGGACATCGGGATTGCGGGCGGGCTCCTCAACGCTTCCGCCCCGAGGGTGATCGAGCTCAAGGACAGCCGTGCCAGGAGCTATCTCCATCTCGGATACCGCGACATGAAAAACGCACAGACCGCCCTGATGATCGGGGACAATATCACCGAGAAACTCTATTCGATGAGGCTCTACCAGTACGTACGGGCCATCAAGCTGGCCAAACACGCCAAGCGCTACGCTTTTTTATCGCTTATCGAGATATCGACCCCACGCGAGGAAAGGAGGCTCGTGAACAACTACAGCTTCGAGGAGATAGAGGAACGACTCGTGAAGATAGGGCCTGATGACAGCCGGGAGCGTTATCTGCTCATACACTGGGATAACTATTACCGCCCGAAGACGGCGAAATCCTTTTACGATGAGATATGGGACAACCCGGCCCTGCAGGAGCTTGATGACTACAAAGACTATCTTTCCCGGAAGGAATATATTATTGAAGAATGAGATCAGGAGTACCACCGAGGATTCGATGACGAAGCGAAAAAATATCAGGGCGGGTAAAACCGTCATCATGCTGTGCCTCTTCACGCTCTGCTGTATGAGCGGAGACGGTGAGGCGAACCGTCTGCCGGAGATCGGCTTCTACTCGTCTACGGAGGCCGCGATTCAGTCGCTTGAAAAGGAGGGGGTCGGCTACCGGGAGCATTTTATGCTCGGCGTGGCGTACCGGAAGAAGAAAAATTACAAAAAGGCCCTGTTTCATTTCAGCAACAGTTGTTTTTCCAGCGAGAGGGACTACCGCCTCCGGCTTTTCGCCCACCCGGTGTATGCCTTCATAACGTCGTATAACATAAAATCGGAATATTACGCCGATGCGGTCGCGGAGATTGCCGATATTTTTTTCCTGTATCGGGAGTTCGAGTATGTGGCGAAATTTGTGGACCTGCTCAAAAATGACGGGAGCGCGATGTTCAGGGACGCCCTGCTCCTCAAGTCGCGCGCCCTCTCCGAGCTCGGCCGCGATGACGAGGCCATCCGGACGGCGGAGGGCCTTTTGAAATCCTACCGCGACCGTGAATCGCGCGCCGTTGCGCTGATACGGACCGCGTCACTGCGCGAGAAGACGAACGATTTCGCCGGGGCGGTGAAGGATTACGCGGGCGTGATCGAGCTTGGGGAATCGAGCTGGCAGTCCGCGATCGCCGCCGGCAGGCTTGTCGATATTATGGGCAGGCTGGATAATCCGCCCCCCGATCAAACGCTTGCGGCGCTTGCCGGCGCCCTGTGCCGCCACAAACGATGCGAGGAGGCCGTGCCGATCCTGAAACGGCTTGCGGCGGGATCGAAGGACGAAGCGATGCGCGTGTCCTCGTTACGCCTGCTCGCGCGGGCTTATGCCACCATGAACAGGGTGAAGGAGGCCGAGGCCCTCGCGCCCGCTTCCGACGCGGCGGGGCGGCTCGAGATCAGGCTCGCCGCGGCCGACGTGCTCTGGGAAGGGAACAGGAAGGGCGCCGCCGTCGGGATCTACCGCAGCATTGTGACGGACGCTCCGGAAGCAACGGCGAGACACGCCCTGCGCAGGATCGCGGTCCATACATCGGAAAACCGCAGCGCGGGTTTTGAAAAAACCCTATTGGAGTTTTCGAAGCGGTATCCCGACGACGAATTCACCGAGTACTGCCTGTGGACGCTTGGAAGGGAGGCCCTGAGAAGGAAGGACAAAAAGACCGCCGAGGTTTTTTTTGTCGATGCGCTTAGGAAATACCCGGAGGGAGAAAACGCGGACCGCATGAAGTTCTGGCTGCTGCGGTTCAACGAAGACCGCGGCGACCGGAATGAGGCCGAGCGCCTGTTCCGCGACCTCGCGGCGAACAATCCCGATTCGACGATGACCTGGGCGCTCATGGAGCGCAGGGCGGGAAATTACGAGGCCGGGGCGCTCGCCGCCGACTTCGACCGTGCCCTTGCCGAGGGGAGGCGCGTCGACTATCTCTTCTGCCACACGATGCTCTATCTCATCGAAATGGACATAAAGAAGCGGAACGCGCGCCTTGAGAAAATTCCGAAGGCCGAAAAAAACCCATGGGAAATTCTCGAGCGCGACATCGACCGGCCCCACTACCGTTCCCGATACTCGAGCAATCTTAAGGCCCTCGGGAGGTATTTCGCCGTGGGCCACGTTGACGGGATAAACAGGGAGCTTTCACTTCTCGGTGAAGCCGAAGCCCGGGATGACCGATCGCTCGCCCTCGCTCATTTCGGGGGACGATACGCGCATTACTATTTTTCGCTGTTCAGCACGCTTGAGATCATGCGTGCGCGGAAGATGCGGGAGAATATCGCCCTGATGCCCGAGGCCACCCTGAAGCGGCTCCTGCCGACCCCTTTTAACGAGTGCGTGGAGCGATCGGCTAAATCGTTCAAGTTTGATCCGGCCGCCGTCTTCGCTGTCATGAAGGCCGAGTCCCTCTTCCATCCAAGGGCGGTGTCCTCGGCGGGAGCGGTGGGGCTCATGCAGATCATGCCGGCAACCGCCCGGGGGATAGCGCGCGGGCTCGGGATCTCCGATTATGACCTCAAAGACCCCTGCACGTCGATCCGCCTCGGGACGCGATACCTCGCGGGGCTGTCATCGATGTTCAAGGGAAATTTTGATTACGTCGTCGCCGGGTATAACGCGGGGGCGGGCAACGTGCAGAAATGGCGGGCCCGTATGCCAGGCGAAGACCCCGATTATTTCACCGAATTCATACCGTTCAGCGAGACGCGCTATTACGTGGTCAGGACCCGGAAGTTCCTGATTCAGTACGGACTCGTAAAAGGACGGCCGTGAGCGTACGCCTTTTTAAAGTGGGCGAGGGGGGACTCATCCGGCCGACCAACGGGCGCATGCCTTTGTACGGCATGAAAATATTTGCCCGGGGACGGGTTCTGTCTTACACTTGAGGACCGCGCCGGCGATACGACCTATACGGGATGCGGCCTTGATCATGGCGTGGCCGTATGAACGGGAAGCGCATTATTTCAGGGCAGTTGCACACTGTGTATGTATTTTAAAGGGGGATGGAGGACATTATGAAGAAAATGCTCGTTCTCACGATGAGTATACTGGCCGGCGCGCTGCCAGCGGCGGCACAGCAAAATATCGGCAAGATCGTTTCGATAGTCGGTGACGTCGATATCACCTCCATCGCGGGGGGAGGCAAGTTCGTTCCGCAGATGGGCGACATGGTCACCGATGACCATCGCATCCGCACGGGGAACCGCTCGTATGCCGAGCTCCTTCTCGGCGATGGAAGCAAGCTGTTCGTGCGCGAGGTGACGGTGCTCAACCTGTCCGGCCTCAAGATGGCCGAGGCCGATCCGCCCACGCGCATACAGGTGATCACCGGCAAGCTCAGGATCACGATGAAGAAGACGTTCAGAAGCCGGTCGCTCGTGCTCAGAACCCCGACGGCGGTGGCGGGGGTACGGGGAACGGACTTTGGCGTGGTCGCCGGCCGGCAGGAGACGAAGCTCGTCGTATTCGAGGGGCAGGTCGAGGTGGCGAGCTCGAATCAGGATCTTATTAAGGCCTATGTGGTGAAGGAGCGGGAGGAGGTGAGCGTCAAAAAGGACGCCCCCCCCACCGCGCCGCGCATCGTACCGGCCGAGATATTGAAATCGTGGCTGGATTATTACGATATAGACGAGCGCAGCAGGATCATCATCCGAAACAAGCGGGATGAAGGGCTGCTTGACGGTATTTTGAAAAAAAAGGATTTTTAAGCGTTCGATGCGATGATTCGATTCACCGTCGCGGCCCTGCTCATCCTTTCGTTTTCCGTGCAGGTCGGTTGCGGGCGCGGCACGACGCGGTTAAACGAAGAGGAGCGGCAGCGAATGCGCATAACGGCAACGCGCTACGAGAGCGCGAACTGGCAGGTCCGGCGCAGCGCAATCAGGGAGCTTGCATCCTATAAAATCCGCGAGGCGGAAGCGGTGCTCGTAAAGGCCCTTGACGACAGTCATACCCTGGTAAGGGTAGAGGCGCTCGAGGGCCTCGAAAAAACGGAGAACGTCACGGCGCGCAGGAGGATACGCGCGCTCGCCGAATACGAGCGGAACAACAATGTACGCTGGCAGGCGATCAGGGTTCTGCGCGGATTCAGGGACCCGAGAGACGCGGTGGTCTTCGCCAAGGGGCTCTCGATCGACGACTGGCTCATCCGCGAGGAAAGCATCAAGGGCCTTCTCTCGATCGACGACTTCGCCATCAAATACGTATCGGTGCCCTACATCCTTCAGGCGCTGGAAGATTCAAGCATCAACGTGAGGATCGCGGCCATTGAGAATCTTTCGGTGCGGGATGAGCGCATATACGCCGCCCTCGCCGCGATGCTCGATGACGAGGTGATGACGAAGCACTCGCTTTTAAAGGCCCTGCTGAAGGCGCTTAACGGCTACAAACTCGACGGACTCACGCTTAAACGGGCGACCTCGCTGCTCGTTCATCAGAATACCGAGATACGCGTACTCGCGTTGAGGCTCGTGAAGCGCGACCGTGAATTGAAAAAGAACGACGACTGAGTTACTTCTCTTTTTCTTTCGTCGTGTACACCTTGTTCTGCGCGTCGACGACGTCCTTTTTATAGCGGTCGGGAAGCGGCTCTCCGGACAGCTCGTAGTATTTAAAGCACGATTCCTTGGCCCGGCGATAGTAGTAAACGGCATCGACCGGTTTGGAGCGCACGAATAGATCGTTCGCCTTGTTTACCCCGAACGCCCCGTTGGACACCAGGGTCTCGGCGGTGGGATCGGCCTTCCGGCCCTTGAGCGAAAGCTTGATGCTGGTTTTAACATGCTCTTTGATGACCTCGCGGTGAAGGGCTTCAGTGTCTTCCTTGAACTTCTGCGCGAGTTTCATGCCGACGGCATGGATGTCCTTCTCGTTTTTCGTGTAGAGATTGGCCGACTCGACAAGGCTTCCCCTGAAATAGTACGCGGTTGCTTCGGCATAATCGTTGACGAGCCGGTCGAACTCGGCCTCGCCGCCGCCGAAATTTACAATTGCGGTGTGCAAAAGTTTGATGTTTTTGAAGTTGTCGTAGCTCAGCCGCTGAATCACCTGCAGCGGGTTGTACAGCGGGTTGAATTCCTTTGCCGGCTCGGCCTGCTGTGCGCCGAGCGCAGCCGCGAAAACCGTTAAGAAAATGAGTATGCCGACGATTCGCCATCCCTTTGCCATGTTTCGCTCCATTCCCTTTGAGTCGTTTTAGCCGGTGCACGGCACAATCGGTGTTGATACGTTCTGTTGCATGACCGGATTCTGCACCGGCATCCGCCCAATGCCGGGACGCCGGCGGCCGTTATCCCGGATTGCGCAACAATTACATTTACGCGGAATTATAAAGTATAATTTAATAAAGTCAAGTAAAATGTTCGACCGCCGATGGCCGGCCGGTGGAATGAGCTTCGTGCAGTCCGGACCGGACTAGCGGCACGAACTTCAGGCGCCGGGATGCGAGGGTGTACAGCCGCCGCAATCGCTTCCGCTCGATCCCGAGCCGCCGAACATCGAAAAGAGCTTTTCGGTTCCGGACGAACCGCACCGGGAACAGGCCGGAGGCGAGAAATCCCCGAGCTTCCGCAATTCGCTCGTCTTCGCACCGCAATCGAGGCATTTAAATTCGTAGACCGGCATCGTTTTCTCCAGGAAGGGGGCCCGGCCCCCTGTGCACGTGCTGCACCAGGCGTTTTCAGGCGGCCTGCATGACCGACTGGCCCTTTTTCTGCCGGGAGCAGTGTAGCTGAAAGCGGTGGCGATTGTCAATTTTTAATGCATTGGACCCGCTGAAAACGGGCGCGAACAAATTTAATTATTGCAAGCGCCGGCGAGCACGCTATCGTAGAGCAAATTCGCACGGCCGGCGGACGGCCTTTCCGGTTTGATATTACGGGCACACGGTGACAGACTGCGATGAACATTCTCCTTACGAACGACGACGGCATCAATTCGGAAGGCCTGGCGGCGCTCTGCGACGCTCTCTCCGGCAGGCACGAGGTTTACGTGATCGCGCCCAATGGGGAGAGGAGCGCGTGTTCGAACGCGATAACGGTGCGAAACGACCTTGGCGTGGAGACGCTCTCCGAAGGGCGCTATGCCGTTGACGGTTTTCCCGCCGATTGCGTGAACGTAGGGCTCCACGGCGGGATCATCCCGGCGATCGATCTGGTCATCTCGGGCATCAATCACGGCCCGAACCTCGGCGACGACGTCTATTTTTCCGGGACGACGGCCGGCGCGAGGACGGCGTTCATCTTCGGGGTTTCCGGCATCGCGCTATCGCTCGACTGTATCGGGGCCTCGGATTATTTCGGCGAGGCGGCGGAATTTATGGCGGCGTACCTGGAGGCGTACCAGACGCTTAGCGAGCGGGGGGCCCTGTTTCTCAATATCAATTATCCGGACCTGCCCGGCGGGCACATCGCCGGAGTGCGCTATACGACGCTCGGAAAACGCCGTTACCGCGATTCGTACAGCATAAGCGGTCGCGAGGGCGGCGCCATGCGCATGCGCCTCGAAGGCAGGATTGAAAGCGATGAGCTGGAGGGCAGCGACGCGGTCGAACTCAGAAACGGCTACATCTCGATAACGCCGCTCCACCTCGACTGCACCGACCATGCATTCATCAGGCGCCTTTCGGGACAGGGGGTCCATGGCTGACATAGGGCTTGACGGCAGAATAAAAAAGTTTCTGGCGGCTGCGCTTGGTAAAAGCGTGATGAAGGACTTTAAGAACGCGCTCGAGGACCTCAGGGCGGCGGAGGCGCTCGACCGGGACAATCCGGAGGTGCTCTACAATCTCGGCATCTGCTACGCCCGTACTGGCCTCTATAAAAGCGCGGCCGAGTACTTCAGGCGGGTTATCGGCCTCCCGCTCGCGTTTGTCGATATCAATACCGTGCGCAAGCTCCTCGCCTACTGTGTCATCATGTACGGTGAGTACGCCGAGGCGGAGCGTCTGCTCGAAACAAGCCTCAGGATGTCGCCCGGGGACGCCGCCGCCCTGAACATGAAAGGATACTGCCTCGAGAAAACGGAACGGTACGCCGAGGCGATTGCCTCATACCGCGAGATCGTCGGCATCGACCCGAACAACTGGAACGCCCATAACTCGCTCGCCTTTCTGATCGCTGAAAGCGGCAGCGATTTAGCCGAGGCCGCCGATCACGCTTCGATCGCGCTGAAGGCAAAACCCGCTCATCCCGCCTATCTCGACACGATGGGCTATGTCTGCATGAAGAGAGGCCAGTCCAAGATGGCAAGGGACCATTACAAAAAGGCCCTCGCCCGGATGCCCGAATCGGACGAGATCAAGGCCCATATCGCCGAACTCCTCGGCATCCGCCCGGAAAAAGGCGGCTGAAGGGCGTTTACGGGCCCCATTTCACCCTGCGACAGCCCGGAATTTTTTTAAAATATCCTTCAATATTTTGAGAAAATGCCGATGGTATAATAGAAGTACTCCACGGAAGGAGGTGCTGAAATGGAAGTCACATCGGTTATCCCCGGCTATCCCTCGGTACGGTCCGCAGCGATCGATGAGAGAATGTTTGCCGTTAACGCGGAAGCCGCTTCAGGACTGAATGCCGAGGCGGAACATTTCGATTACGACAAGGTGATGATGGACCTTGATGAGGTGAGGAACTTCCTCTATATGCTCATCGGCGCCGAGATACAGGTGAAACAGGACGAGCGGATCGGTGCGAACGTGGACCGCATAGTGTAGCGGCCATAAGGTCGGAACATTCGGCTCGAATCGCGAAGAGCACGGCGGCGCCGTGCTCTTCTGCTATGGGGGGCTTCCGGCGCGCGCTTCTATCCCGCGAAATGTTGTTGACTTATAATTACCGTACTTATTGTATATTTATCTATAAAAATATTCTTAGAGCCGTTCCAGGGCTTTGAAATGCCGGTTTTACCGGGAACAAAAATAATACTATTGTTCTAATTGACATTTATCGCGCGATGTTGTTATATATCTAATTGGCGCAGGAGTGAAGCACGATATTAATAATAAATTTGACTATTAAAATATTTTGTTAATTATTATTATTTTTGGGGATTTTTTCGATAAGTGTGCATATTTTGATATACTTGCTACGATAAGGTTATAGTGACGCATTTGTATAAAATGATCGGGTATATTTCGGATAATGCGCACGTCAATGTGAGATGAGCAGAGAGATACAGGAACGGGCCGACCTTATCATGCAGGAGCTCAGGGAAGCCCTGGTTCCCATTCGGAACGAGATGAGGAGAATCCGGCTGCGCCAGGGCTACGGCGAGAACGGGCCCGGTGGCGAATGAAATTTTCGGTGAAGGAGCAGTAAGATGCCTGCGAAAGGTCAGAAAAGAAAGCAGCAGATAATCGATACGGCCAAGGAGATGTTCATACAAAACGGCTTCCAGAGCACGCATATCGGGCAGGTATGCGAGAAGCTCAACATCGCCAGGGGGACCGTCTACCAGTATTTCGGCAACAAACGCGAGATACTCTACGCGATACTCGAATCGGTCGAGGAAAACATTGACGATATCCTCGATCCGGACGACCTGAAGGATTTTTTAAAGACGAATCCGGCCCAGAAATCGGTGCTCAAGTTCATCGGGGAACGCATTTACGGCTGCGTTAACGTCATCATGAGCGAGCCCATCGTCATCAAGCTTATCTACAAAGACATCGTGGGCATCGACGAGGAAGTCGTGCAGCGGGTGGAGAAATTCCTCGATTACACAACCAAGGTCGTAACGCGCGACATGGATGAGATCAAGAAAAAGGGCGTATACAAAAAGACCCTGCATCCCGAGCTGACGGCCCTCATGCTGATCGGCGCGGTCATGTACGTGGTCTATGATTTCGACAGGAAAAAGGCGAACGTCCTCGAAAAGGAAGTGCTGGATGCCGTGGTGGGGAATTACCTTTACGGCGTTTTGAAATAGCCCCTGGAACTTTCCGGCGGCGAGGGGCCCGGGATCATGTCCCGGGTTTTCTTATATATTGACAAAAATTCGATGTGCCGTTCAATACGATCACGGTCCGCCGTCCGGGCATCGTTGTCCGTGGACCGCCGAAGAACCCCATGAGATACAATCTTTTAGCGATAGTGTGTGCGCTGGCCGCGGCCATGTTCGTCACCGCCGTCCATGCGAACGGGGTACAGACCGCCGCCTCGCTGCATTCGGCGGTACTCTACGGCGCGCCGGCCGATCGGGAAAGCGCCATGCGCTATATAGAAACGAAACGCCCCGACGATCTCCCGCCGCTCCTCGGCGAAACCGTACTGAACGACGGCGACATGGAGAACAAGGAGCGCGCGATCGAAGCCCTTTCCCGCTATCCATTCAGAAGCGTATCGCCGTTGTGGGTTGACCTGCTGCGTCGAAGCGGCTCGTTCCCCGTAAAAAAAAGAATCATCGACATCATGGCCGCTTCGGACGACCGGCGTGTTGTGAGCGCGCTCGTTGAAGAACTCGCAAGCCCCTTTTCGACGGTGCGCGAAAGCGCCATAAAGGCGCTTGCCGGGCTGGGCGATGACCGCATGTTTCCCCATATCCTCAACATGTCCCGGGACGAGGACCCGATCTACCGTGTTTATGCGCTTGAGGCGATATACCACCTGTACGATCGGCGCATCGGGTATCTGCTCAGGGATATGCTGAAGGATGAAAACAAGTCGGTCCGCTATTATGCGCTTAAGTGCATCGAGCACAACAACCTCGTCGAGAACATGCCGATCGTGCGGACGATCGCCCTTTCCGACCGGAACTGGGAAGTGCGCATCAAGTCGATTGAATTGATACAAAAATTCCGCGACGCCGGCTCGATTCATGTGCTGCTGCGCGCGCTGACCGATGAGAACCGGGATATCCGCATGGCGGCCGCCAGGGCCCTCCTGGATTTCCGTTCCGCCGCGGCCGCGTTCGCCGTTTCGGCCCAGCTCGCACTCGAGGCCGACGATGCAATCAAGGAACTGCTGATCGACACGCTCATCGCCACCCGCAACGGGGGCGGTTTGCGCGGGCTCGAGCGGGTCCTCTCTTCGGATGCGAACGTGCTTTTACGCATCAGGGCGGCGTTTGCCTGTGGAGAAATCGGCGATGCCCGCTCGATCGGTCTTTTAATGCCGGCGCTCGGTGATGCCGATTACCGCGTGAGGGCGGAAACCTGCAACGCGCTCGCCTCATTCAGAGGGGTGCGGACGATCACCGTTAAACTTCAGGAGGTGGTCTGCGTCGAGACGAACCTGTACGTACGGCTCGCGGCGCTCTACGCGCTGATACGCATCGGCGACAGGGCCTCGATGCTTCCGCTTTTCGACCAGTACGCAGTCGAGACCGATCCGGTCTTCAGGGAAAAACTGCGTTATGCCGTGCGCGGATTCATGACCAGATAGGAAGCCATGAAGATCGCGCTTGCACAGACCAACCCCATCATCGCCGATATCGAGGGGAACCGCGCCAGGCTGATTTCCTTCATCGAACGGGCGAAGCGAATGGGCGCGGAGCTCGTCGTGTTCCCCGAGATGGCGATGATCGGGTATCCGCCGATGGACCTTCTCGAAAATCACCGGCTGATCGATGACAATCTTTCCGCGCTCGAGACCGTCGCGGCGGCCTGTACGGGCATAGCCGCCGTATGCGGCTATGCCGATTACGACCGCGAGAACAGGCCGATGCTTTTCAATTCCGCGGCGTTCATGGCCGAAGGGCGCGTCCTTTCGCGGCACCACAAGTCTCTGCTTCCAACCTATGACGTTTTTGACGAGATGCGCTACTTTTCTCCCGCACGGGAGCAGACACCGGTCCACTACGGCGGCCGCATGATCGGCATTACCATCTGCGAGGATATCTGGAACGACCTTGAGTACGGAGACGCCTCCCCGACCGTGAGGAAATACTCCGTCGACCCGGTCAAAGCGCTGGTCGGCGGCGGGATCGATCTGCTCGTATCGATAAATGCCTCGCCCTACGTGCGGGGGAAGAACGCCGTTAAATGGGGCATGATCTCCGCCGTCGCGCGCAAGAACGCCGTGCCGATAGTGTACGTCAACCAGGCGGGCGGCAACGACAGCCTGATATTCGACGGCAACAGCTTCATGGTCGACGCGAATGGCGTGTTCGCGGCCAGGGCCGCGCGCTTCGGTGAGGACCTCGTCGTTATCGACGACACCTCGCCCGGTACGGGCCCCTTCCCCGCGGAGGAGGAGCTTGAGGACATACGGCTTGCGCTTCGTCTGGGGCTTCGTGATTACGTGTACAAGTGCGGCTTTAAAAGCGTGGTCGTAGGGCTTTCGGGCGGAATCGATTCCGCGCTCACCGCCGCGCTCGCGGTTCAGGCGCTCGGGAGCGAGAACGTTATGGGGATCACCATGCCGTCGCCGTTTTCATCACGGGGAAGCGTCGATGATTCGATCGAGCTCGCGGAGCGGCTCGGCATTCGCGTGGAGACCATTCCGATCGACGGACTCTACGGGGCCTACAAAGACGTCCTCTCCGGCATGTTCGCGGGACGGCCCGAGGACCTGGCCGAGGAGAACATCCAGGCGCGCATACGGGGCAACATCCTGATGGCGGTCAGCAACAAGTTCGGGAGCCTCCTGCTCACGACCGGGAACAAGTCCGAGCTCGCCGTGGGCTATTGCACGCTGTATGGCGACATGTCGGGGGGGCTTGCGGTGCTGTCCGATCTGCCGAAAACGCTCGTGTACCGGCTCGCCGAACACATCAATCGCGATGGCGAGGTGATTCCACGCGCGAGCATCGAGAAGCCGCCTTCGGCCGAACTCCGCGAAAACCAGAAGGACGAGGACAGCCTGCCGCCGTACGACATGCTCGACGGGATACTGGAACGCTATATCGAGCGCGCAATGTCGGCCGACGAAATCATCGCGGACGGCTTTCCGCCCGAGATCGTTCGGGACATTTTGATCAAGGTGGATCGCAACGAGCACAAGCGGCGCCAGGCCCCGCCGGGGCTCAAGGTGACCACAAAGGCCTTCGGCACAGGCCGACGCATCCCCATGGCACAGCGCTTCCGCCCGTAACGACAAAACCCCCTTGCGGGGGTCATGCCGAGTCGTTGATTTTCCGCGTCAGGCGAGCCGTTTCTCGAGCGCGTGAAACTCGTCCCAGATTTCGGCAGGCAGACGGTCGCCGAATTTTTCGAAAAATTCCCGAAGCCCTTTCAATTCATCGACCCATTCGCCTTTGTCGATTGCCAGAAGATTCCGCATGACGGTTTCGCTGATGCCGAGTCCCCCGGTGTCGATATCTTCCGTCTTCGGTACATAGCCGATCGGCGTTTCCTGAGCGCCGACCCGGTCGAAGCAGCGGTCGATGATCCATTTCAGCACGCGAAGGTTTTCGCCGTATCCGGGCCAGAGGAATTTGCCGTTTTGGTCCTGACGGAACCAGTTCACATTGTATATCCTCGGGGCATGGGAAAGCTTTTTACCCATCGCGAGCCAGTGTTTGAAATAGTCGCCCATGTGATACCCGCAGAAGGGGATCATCGCCATGGGGTCGCGCCGAACCTCTCCGAGTTTTCCGTACTGGGCGGCGGTGCGCTCGGATGCCATCGTCGCGCCGACGAAGACGCCGTGCCGCCAGTTGAGCGATTCATAGACGAGCGGAGCCAGGCTCGCCCGGCGGCCGCCAAAGAGAAAAGCGGAGATCGGCACTCCCTTCGGGTCCGTCCAGTGCGGGGAGATGCTGGGGCACTGTTCCGCCGGCGCGGTGAAGCGGCTGTTCGGATTGGCGCCCGGCTCGGTTGAATCCTTCGTCCAGGGGTCGCCCTTCCAGTCCATGCCCTCATCGGGCGCAGGGCCGTTCATCCCCTCCCACCAGACCGTTCCGTCTTTTTTAAGGAGAACATTGGTGAAGATGGTGTTCTTCTTGATCGTTTCCATCGCGTTCGGATTGGTCTTGAGGTTGGTGCCCGGGGCAACACCGAAGAAGCCGTACTCGGGATTGATGGCGTAGAGACGGCCGTCATCGCCGATGCGCATCCACGCGATGTCGTCGCCGACCGTCCATATCCGGTATCCGGGCATGCTGTCGGGGGGGATCAGCATCGCGAGGTTGGTCTTGCCACAGGCGCTCGGAAAGGCCCCGGCGATATACGCTACTTCTCCCTTCGGGTTTTCGACGCCGACGATCATCATGTGCTCGGCGAACCAGCCCTCGTTGCGCGCGAGGAAACTCGCTATGCGCAGAGCAAGGCATTTCTTCCCCAGAAGGACGTTGCCGCCGTAGCCCGAGCCAACGCTCCAGATGGTGTTGTCCTCGGGGAAATGGCAGATGAAACGTCGGTCGAGGTTCAGGTCGGCCTTGCCGTGGAGGCACCTCGTGAACACCCCTTTGTCGCCGAGCTCCTTCCAGGCGATGTTGTCCATGCGGGTCATGATGCGCATGTTGAGCACGACATAGATGCTGTCGGTGATCTCGACGCCGATTTTGTTGAAGGGTGATCCGGGGATTCCCATAATGAAAGGGAGCACATACATCTTCCGGCCCTTCATGGATCCCCTGAAGATTGATCCGAGCTTATCGTAGGCCTCGGGGGGCGACATCCAGTTGTTGGTCGGACCGGCGTCTTCCTTTTTCGAGGTGCAGATGAACGTGAGGTTTTCGGTGCGCGCGACGTCGTTCACCGCCGTTCGATGATACACGCATCCGGGAAGCTTCTCCTGGTCGAGCTCGATGAGCTCACCCGTGCCGAAGGCTTCGCGGGTGAGCGTGTCCTTTTCCTTTTCGGATCCATCGATCCAGAGTATTTCATCGGGCGTGGTGAGCCGGGCCACTTCTTCGACCCACTCCAGAACGCCCCTGTGGCGCGTCAACGGTTCTTTCTGCATTGCAGACCCCCTGTATAGATGAGAAGAATGAGTTCCTTTATCGGCTGTCTGAAAAAGAAGGCATGCGCGGGAATAACGCGGAACGGCTGACATCGGACCGCGACCTATAAAAGAGCGAAAATCTTTTGATACCTTTGGTGCGGGCTCCCCGGTGTCAAGAAAAAAACCGTTCGACGCTATAAGAAGCGTTCAAAGCGGTCTTTCTTCGCCTTGCAGACGGGGCATATTTCGGGAGGGTTGTCGCGTGCGCAGAGGTACCCGCACACCTTGCAGCGCCATACGGGATAGGGAAGGGTTCCCGTGGTGAGGGTGTCGGTTTTCTTTTCGACGGCGCGCGTGCGTTCTTCTTCAGCCGGCCGGCGCTCGGGGATGGGGCGGACAGCCTTTTCCCCGCTCAGCACTTTCTGCGTGACGTACAGTCCGCAGTAGCAGGCGTCGTACTCGTCAAGATCGGGATCGCGATAATCGCAGGGACAGATTATATCGAGGTCCTCGGACTTCACTCCCGAGGCAAGCCGGCAGGGACAGGCCCGGTAGCCGTAGCGGCGCTCGTTGACGAGCAGACCCTCGACGAGGTCCATCGTGAACGCGACGTCCGGGTTGAGATGATAGCCGCCGGCCTCGGCCTCGCCGAAGAGCCGCCGGTACAGGCTTTCGATCTCGCTCCGTCCGACAGTGGCGTCGCTCATCAGCCGATCTCCTTCATGATTTTATCTTCGTCGAATCCGACGATGCAGCGGTCGTTGTCGATGACGAGAGTGGGGAAGGAGCCCTGGGGGTTCCAGCGGCGTATCTCGTTCTTAACGGCCGTGTTCTCCTCGCGGGGAAGAAGGTCCACGTATACATACTCGTAGGCGACACCGAGCTCGTCCAGGAGCCGTTTCGCCTTTTTACACCATACGCAGGTGCTGAGCGCGTAGAGTATGATGGTCCCCTTTTCTTTTCCTTCAACACGGGTCGTGGATGCCATGGATGCGCTTCTCCTTCTTCCTGTCCTGTTGTTGACTATACCTCCCGACAAGGGAGCCTGTCAAATTATTATTAGAGGTGTTTCATGACTGGGAATTATATCGGTTTCCTACCGTGCGAACGGGGGGAGCCCCGATATTCGCAAGATATGAAACAGTCTATTTCGCATCGAAGAGGATAAAGAGCCGTTGAGCCGTATTCTGAAAATCGTATGGACGATAAAATATAATTTGATTATTTTGAATCGGTGCCGCTTTAGTGGCATGGTCGGTTCGTGGTTGATGTTCGGGCATCCGCGGGCTTCAGCGCATCATGACGATCGGGCGGGAGAGGCGGATGCCGCGAAGAAAAGCTGCGATTCCGAATGTAACCACGGTACCACTACAATTTTGCGGGAGGAAGCCATGTCGCGTTTCCATTTATTAAAGAAGACGCTGGTGATTGTTGCGCTTCTGTCGTTTGTCGCGGTGTCGGGAGCGCTTTTCGCCGAAGAGGACGATCATTTTATCCAGTCCGATGATTATTTCATTTCGAAGGAGCCGTACAAGACCCAGGCATGGATCTATGTCCATCTGGCCAAGATGAAGACGCCGGCCACGGCCGAAACCAAGAATGAGGCCGAGTTCATGCAGGTCGGTGACGGCAGTGAACTCTGGACCAAAAATTACTGGCAGACGCGCATGGCGACGAAAGACGACCTGAGGCTCGGCGTCGTGGTAATCGTGCTTGATTCCCAGGGGGACGAGGGGGTGTACCGCGCGCCCGAGAACAAGGAGGAGGCGAGAACGAGCTCGTGGTTCATCGCGAAAATTACGGACCTTTCGGACCTGTATAAAGGCCATCTGACGGTATCGGGCGGCTACAAGGTCGATCCGAAGGCGCTGCGCGTGATAGTAGGAAAGTAGCGCCAGGCGCCAAGGAAAACGCATGGCAGAACGTGCCATCGTCTGCGGTGTCGTCTTCGAGGGGAAGGCGATGCCGCGGGCCGTTTCAATCGGGGGCAAGCCCGATTTGAAATGACGCCCGTTGCTTTTTAGGCCATGAATGCGCGTGTGCCGAGGACCTTGCGCTTTCGTGGATTCCCCGCCGAAGTCACACCTTCCCGTCTGGGACGTGCGCGAAAACCTATTGACATACAAAAGTTCATTCGATTAGTGATACTACTGATAGACTCGTTTCATATCTCGGGAAAACCGGTTTAGTTCCCGGTTATGCAACAATTCTACTCTTGTTGCAAGCCCTGGGACTATCGGTTTTCCCGGTGATGCAACAACGCTATTGAGGTGCTTTTGCCGGAGCCCGTACCGGAGGCGGCTGTCGCCAAGGCCTTCATGGCACGTTCCCGGAGCGGTTTGTTTCGGCGGGATCGGCTTTGCGCTATAATAGGTGAGGGCGTC
>JADFDB010000229.1 GCA_018263175.1 Spirochaetota bacterium | reverse complement strand
TATCGCCGAAACACTGTCACCGCCGCCGATAACGCTGAGGCATTCGGACTCGGCGACGATTCTGGCGATCGCGTTGGTACCCACGGCGAAGGCGGGATTCTCGAAAGCGCCCAGCGGGCCGTTCCAGACAACGGTCTTGGAATCCAGGATTATGCCCGCGTACAGATCGATGCTTTCCGGGCCTATGTCCACACCCTCCATGTCGGCGGGCATGGCATCAAAACGGGCAATGCGTTTTTTATCGGCACTGTCGAGGTCGGGCGCGACAACGATATCGATCGGAAGCACAAGCCGTACGTTGTTCTTCTCCGAAAGGCCGATTATTTCTTTCGCGGTTGATACATGGTCGGCTTCGAGTATCGATTTGCCGACTTCATAGCCTTTGGCCTTCAGGAATGTATACGACATGCCGCCGCCGATGATCAGATTGTCCACCCGGGCCAGTATGTTTTTGAGTGCGTCGATCTTGGTCGAGATTTTGACTCCGCCGATGATCGCCGTGGTCGGACGGGCCGGATCGACCATGGCCTTCTTGAAGTACTCGATCTCGTTTTCCATGAGGAAGCCGGCGGCGCACTCGCCGATGAAATGCGTGATGGCCTCGTTCGAAGCGTGGCCGCGGTGCGCGGCCGCAAAAGCATCGTTGATGTAGACGTCCGCGAGATCGGCGAGCTTTTTGCCGAAATCAAGGTCGTTTTTCTCCTCCTCGGGATAAAACCGTATGTTTTCGAGCAGGGCAACGTCGCCGTCTTTGAGAGCGGAAAGCATCTCAGCGGCACCGGAACCGACCGGTTTGTCAACGAAAAGGACCTTTTTATCGAGAAGCTTCGCAAGCCGTTCGGCGACGGGGGCAAGGCTCATCTTCGGTACGACTTTTCCGTCGGGACGACCGAGGTGGGACACCAGAATGGTTTTCGCGCCATTGTCCATGCAATGTTTGATGGTCGGAAGCGTGGCGGTGATTCTCGTGTCGTCGGTTATCGCCATCGATTTGTCATATGGTACATTGAAATCGACCCTGACAAACGCGCGTTTTCCGCGCAGGTCGAGCGATTTAAGATATGTAACAGCCACGGCATCCTCCCGTACCCGATAATTTTTGATACATTTGTTAACGAAGACCGGCCGAAAACCCGGGAAGGCAAAACCGCAGAGCTTAATGCGCTGCAATCGGCAGGCTCCACCGGTATCGTGCCGCGATTATGACGCCCGTCCCCAATACGATGGGTACCAATTTTCTTCCCGACTGCAAAAAAAAACCATGTATGATTCCACCGCTATGAATCGAATCTGTCAGAGTTGTTGCATAACCTGGGGCTAAGGCCGGTTCCCCCCGCCGCAGGCGGAGGAAAACCCGGGATTCCCAGGGTCCGGAACAAGCCTATTATACAATTCGATAATAATGGCGAGTCAAGAGAATTTTACGATTTCTCTGAAAGTTCCCTGCGCTTTTTGCGCTTAACCATGATCTTGGAGATGACAATAGATATCTCGTAAAGAAGCATGAGCGGGAGTGCCACGAGCGACTGGGTAAGCGGATCGACCGTTGGAGTGATCACGGCGGCGAGTATCCAGATAAGAACGATCGCGTATTTGCGCTTGCTGATGAGAAACGAGGGAGTGACGATCCCGATTTTGGTAAGGATCATTATTACGATGGGAAGCTCGAACACGGCACCGATTGCAAGGCAGAAAAGCATGACGAAGTTGAGGTACTGCGCCGCGTTGATCATATTGGTCATGTCGTCGGGAGTGAAGCTTAAAAGCGCCTTGATCGCGAACGGTAGCGTGATGTAGGTGAGGCTGAGCCCCAGATAGAACAGAAGGAGAGCGGCGACTACGGCCAGGCGCGCGAACATCCTGTCGCCCACGGTAATGGCCGGAGAGATGTATTTCCAGATCTCGTACACTATAACCGGAAAACCAAGCAGTACACCGGCGAGCATTGCGGCCTTGAGCCTGAGGAGGAATCCATCGATCAGATTGAAGATATTGAGCTTGAGGCCTGTGGCGAGATACGGCTTGTTGATGACCGCGAGCAGGTAATCGGAAAAGATAAAACCGACCAGCATGAGGAGAAACACCGTGAGAAGCGAAACGAGAAACCGACTGCGAAACTCGTCGAGATGAGAAACGAGGCTCATCGGGATGTCGCCGCGCTGCCTTGCCTCCGGGTCGATGGCGGTTTCTTCGCGTTCAGTGGACGCCACTGCGGTGGAGTCGAGTTTTTTCAGTGCTGCTGATGAGTCCTTGCGGCGCGAAGGTTTCTTGACTGCAGTGACGGGCCTCCGTGCGACCTGTTTCCCGGAGTTTGAGGATTTAACGGTGCGCGTTTTCGCGGCCTTGCCCGATTTCCGCGCGGAAGTTTTCGCGGTTTTGCCGGACTTTCGTGAATATGGATCGGCGGAAGTTTTCGCGGACCTTTTCTTCTGCGCAGAAGTTTTCGTGGTTTTGACGGACTTGCGTGAAGATTGGTCCGCGGCGGCCTTCACGGACCTCTTTTTCTGCGCGGTCTTGTCGGCGCCGGAGGGCTTTTTCTTTTGCACGGTGAACTCCTTCTCCCGGATCAGTGACTGGCTCTTTCAAACGGAGAGAGCGCGGACGGTCTTTTCGAGTGCAGGCGTCCGTGTCGTATGAGGAAGAGCCCGTAGTGCCGGGGCCCTGTCCCTACCGCCCGGGGACACCGACAGAGATGTGACTAAAAAGACTCGATGATGTCAAGTATTTTCGGTTATTTAAATTTAGCTT
>JADFDB010000228.1 GCA_018263175.1 Spirochaetota bacterium | reverse complement strand
TGATGATCTGGAAGAGCGTCTGGATGACCGTCGGATGGGCCCGGTTTGACTCGTCGAGGAACCAGACGATGCCGTCACGGCCCGCCGGCACCTCCGCCGGGGGAATGAAGCGCGGCCGGTAGTAGATCATCCGGCCTTCGGTCTCGTCGGGCACCGGGTATCCCCCTAAATCGACGTTCTCCTTGAACGCGAGGCGCGTGTCGATGAAAAGGCGGTTTTTACGCTCCGCCGCCTGTCGCACGATCGCGGATTTCCCGACACCGGGATGGCCCACTATCTTGAGGGCATAGTTGATCCTGTCCCCTGAATCGAGATAGCGTTCGAGTATCTCCTCGAGCTCCTGTACGTTTACTTCGACCGGTTTCTTGTTCATTGACGATCTCTTCAGCCGTTCATCGGACGAGCCTTTGCTCCACGCCGGCAGGCTCTATTACTACGATTATACCATGTACGCGAACGATCACAAATATTTCAACAGCATTCTTCGCCTTCTAAGCTCCGGTGCCGGACTGGTCCAGCATCATACCTGTTGCATAACCGAAAACCAAACCGGTTTCCTCAATATAAAAAAAGTCTATTGGAAGCGGCAGGTGCGACCGGCGTTCCGCCGGGCGCGGGGAACGCTTTCGGCATCATGACGAAGTAAAGCCGCGCATCCTCCGGATGCGCGGCGGCGTCTGCAAGGACTGATTAATTTTTCCGGAAACGGCCAGCGGCGCGATCAGATGCCTCGCGCGCCGCGCGGGAGCAGCTTGTCCTGGGTCCCGTACGGATCCTTAAACTCGTGTGCGGGCTTGAAATTGAGCTTATTCGTTCCGCGGCCGTTCAGGTAGCGCGCAAGCTCCAGGTTGATCGATTCGGGGACCTGAATACCGGCCTGGGTAAGCGCCTGCCTGAGCAACGCCTCGGCCTTGGACGCATAGGCGATCGAATCGCCGAGTACTCTTCCCGCCTCGTCAGGATTATGGAAGCCAATCGAGTTTTCCGCTCCGATGAAGATGCCCCGGTAGACCGCCTCTTCGTAGAACGATTTTGCCTTCGCATAGAGCGCCGCGTTAAGCTGTTTTCCCTGTGCCTGGCCGGCGTGGGCCAGCTCGAACAGCTTGGCCGTCGTTGCGGCGGCATACCCCGCTCTGATGAGCAGTGAAACGGTACGGTCCTGGATCGTCTTGATCCTGGCCCGCAGGCGATCGGCGGACTGCGGATGGCAATTAGAGCAGGAGCGCAGCTCGTCCTTGAGCGGGCTCATGAGGTTATGATCGGATATTTTAAACGAACCGACCCGCTTGTAGGGCATGTGGCAGTCCGCGCAGGCCAAGCCCGCCTTGAAGTGCGGACTCTGATTGGTGAAAAACTCGAACTCCGGATGACGAATAAAGGCCATCTTGAAGCCGGTGACGGCCTGTTTCCACTCTTTGTTCGCCGGGTTCGACAACAGCACCTTGATGATGTTCTCGATGCTGATGTTGCCCCAGGTGCTCCCCTTCCAGGGGAAGACCACGTTGGTCGACTGCATCTTTTCGTCTTTCGGTACAGTGTAGGTCACATGGCATTGGGCGCAGACCACCATGCGCATCTCCTGCCGGCTCGGCTTCTCCTTTCCGATCGTCTTCAGCCCCTCCGCGAGCGTCCATCGCGAAACCCTGAGCTCCAGGGTCTTGTTGTCATGACAGTCGATGCAAGTTACGCCGAGATCCCTGTGCTCTTTAGGGATCTTGTTGACGGCATCGGCGTACGGCATCTTGAAAATGCCCCCGCCCGTCTCCTTAACCAGCCTGCTGATGTAGGGAGTTTTACAGGTAAGGCACGCGCCGCCGGCCTTGGTGCGTGACTGGTCGATCTCGCGCTGGTCGATCATCATGTAATAGTGCCCACGAGGTTCGTTGTATTCTATCCCGAAGCCCCATCCGTTGAAAAGAAGGGCCATGAATGGATATTCGGCAAGCTTGTCCCAGATGATTTTATCGGTGTCCCAGCCGCGTTTGTAAAAACTCATGTTCTTCGGACGAGGCTCCTTCGTCTTCAGCCACGATTCGTACTGCAGCGGAAACACCTCGCCCCATTTGGCCGCATCGAATTCCTCGCCGCCGATCTGTGCGGTTTTGAACACCTCGGCCCTGTCCGGCGCACAGCCGTCGAAAAAGACAAAGAACGAAAAGAGGCACACGGCGGATACCGCAAGCGCGTACACCAGCACCCTGTTTTTCATCATGTCGCCAATCCCTCTTCCTTTAAAATTCGTTTATCCGGTTGTGAAACTGTTTCCGGTGGCAGTCCCAGCAGTTCATCGCGCCGACGCTGATCCGCGAAAGCAGTTCCTCGTGGCAGCGGACGCAGTTGTTCTGTATCGTCTTCCTGGCGTGGCGCGAGGAATGTATGGGCTCCGGCACCAGGCCGGTGTAGAAGTAAACGACGTCCTTGATCCCGTCGAGGCCCTTCCAGACGTAATGGTTGACGAAATTATCGTTGGGCAGGTGACAGTCCACACAGCGTATCTGCGTATGCTTTCCGCCGTAAAACCAGTCATCGTATTGCGCGAGCATGACGTGACAGCTTGCGCAATACTCGGTCGTCGAGGTTTTTTTCATGTAGCCGGGGAGTGCCGCCGCAAGAGCGAGCAAAAAAATGAGAGCGAATATCGCGATCCATCTCCGCCTCTTATCGGCAAGAAACTCCATGGCCCTCTCGCGGATAGTGCTCAATATCTCCTTCATGGCCTGTTACTACATCACGAATCGCGGCGAAGTTCAATATTTTTTCGGCCTTGTTCGCTTATATTATGTTATACACA
>JADFDB010000227.1 GCA_018263175.1 Spirochaetota bacterium | reverse complement strand
CCATGTTGTTGAAAATCGCTTCCTGCACTTCCTTTGTCGACATGCCTTCCTCCTGTCACCTTGTTATCGCGAGATCTCTTCCCGCACTGCAACCGTAATTTTGTAAAGCAGTGTAAGAATAAGAAAGCCGAGCGCCCACACGCCGAGGCTTATGATGAGCTCCGGTGGCGTGGGGTAATACTCGGTAATCGACTCGAACGGGCTCGGGATAAAGCCGCCGACCACGAGTCCGAGCCCCTTGTCCAGCCAGGTCGAAAAGAATACCGCGGCGGCGCCAGTCGCGAGCCAGCGTTCGTTGCGCCTTGTCGCAGGGTTGACGAGGAGCGCGAGCGCGAGTACCGCAAGTGCCATCGAGGTCCACATGAAGGGTACCAGGGCATCGTGGCCGTCGAGACCGAAGAACAGATACTCGAGCGAATGGCTGTAACCGGGGATGCCGCTGTAGTACGCCGTGAAGAACTCCAGGCCGATAAAGAACAGATTGATCGTCATGGCGTATGCGACGATCTTCCCGAGCGCCTGTATCGGCTCGCGGCCCGGGTCGAAGCTGGTATGCCGGCGGACCGCCATACAGAGCAGAATGAGGAGCGCCGGTCCCGACGCGAACGCCGACGCGAGAAAGCGCGCCGCCATAATGGCCGTAAGCCAGAGGTGCCTGCCGGGAATGCCCGCGTACAGAAACGCGGTGACCGTGTGAATGCTCACCGCCCAGGGGATCGAGAGGTAGATGAGCGGCTTCGACCAAGCGGGCGGCGCGACCCCCTTGCGTTCGGCGCCCAGTGCAGCCCAGCCGATGAACAGGTTGAGGAGCAGATAGCCCATGAGCGCAACCGTGTCCCAGAACATCATGGAACTCGGCGTAGGATGAAGGAACACGTTGAATATCCGGAAAGGCTGTCCCATGTCGACGAAGATGAACAGGATACACATGGTCACCGCTGAAATTGCGAGGAATTCGCCGAGGATGGTTATCTTCCCGAAGGCCTTGAAGTCATGAAGGTAGTAGGGAAGCACTACCATGACCGCGGAAGCGGCAACACCGACAAGAAAGGTAAACTGGGAGATGTAGAATCCCCACGAAACGTCCCTCCCCATCCCGGTGACGACCAGCCCCTCCGAGAGCTGCCGCAGGTAAAAGAATACGCCCGAGCCCACGAGCGCGAGCAGAATGAAAATGAGCATCCAGTATTTCCGGCTTCCGGAAAGAGCTTTTTCAAACATGCCGACCTCACACGATATAATAGACTTCCGGTCTTGTGCCGAGTTCCGGCTTGCGCCTGATCGCGAAATGCCCCGCAAGCAGCACGCTTGCTTCGCTTTTGGAGTCGGAGAGGTTGCCGAACACGAGCGCCTTCTCTTTGCACGCCTCGACGCATACGGGAAGCCTCCCATGGTCGATCCTTTCCGCGCAGAAGTCGCATTTCTCGACCACTCCCTTTGTCCGTGTCGGGTATTCCTGATCGATGGCCTTCTCGTCGAGTACCCTGCGCGGATCCATCCAGTTGAAGCTGCGCGATCCATACGGGCATGCCGCCATGCAGTAGCGGCAGCCAATGCAGCGGTGCATGTCCATCATGACGATCCCGTCGGGGCGCTTCCAGGTAGCCTTTGTCGGACAGACACGCACGCATGGCGGGTTGTCGCAGTGGTTGCAGAGCACGACAAAGTCGGTCTTCGCGAGGTCGCTTCGGAGCCGGCCGTCCCGAAGCTCCGGGAAGGCGTTCTTAAACGGTTCCTTCCATATCCATTTTATCTCGTGCCGTTTGCTTTTTATCGCGGGAACGTTGTGCGAGCGGTGGCAGGCCGTCATACAGTCGTTGCAGTCGGCCCTCGCGGCGCATTTCGTCATATCGATCACCATGGCCCATCGTACCGCGGCGGACGACTCGGATGATGCAGCCGCCAGGACATCGCCGCCGAAAACGACTTCCATTCCAGCGCCGGCTCCCGTTATTGAAAGTCCGAGAAGCCCCGCCTTTTTCAGAAATTCCCTGCGGTTGAGTTCGCTCCTGCTATCGCGTTTCATGCTTCTGCTCCTTGGGAAAGTTGTGGCAGTCCCAGCATGCGGGGGATACGCCGAGATAGTTATGGCAGATGTCGCAGAAATCCGTTTTATTGGCATGGCACTTCATGCAGGTGCCTGAAAGGCTTTTCTGGTATTCCACCCCGGCCACCATAACGGGATCGCGCTTCCCGTCGCGGATCACCTCGTCGCGCCATTCGTCAAGCATGCTCATGTGATATTCGCGCATGTAGGCTTTGGATTTTATGCACTCCTTTCCCGCGTTGACGAGCTTCGGATCGGGGACGACGCCCGCTTTACCGGTCGAGTGGGCGTACCACACCGGAAACGAGGCGAGGATGATGAAAAGCGCCAGCCCTCCGAGGATTTTCATCCTGTCATGCATTGGACTCCTCCTTCGATGAGAGCTCGTCTCCGCGAAGGTTGGTGCTTCGCTCCTTCTCACCCTTCATCAACAGGGCGTTGCCGAGAAGCTCGTGGACACCGCACACGTCGACTCCGCCTATCCAGTAGTCCATCAGGGCCGGGAGCGTTGCCTTGTCGATGGCGCATATACACGCCAGCATGTTCACGCCGTGTTTGTCGTGCACGTGTTTTACGGCGTTCGCCCTCGGCAGGCCGCCGCGCATCCTCATTTCGAGATTCTCGTCGGTGCCGAGCCCCGCGCCGCTGCCGCAGCAGAACGTCTGCTCGCGTATGGTGTTCTCGGGCATCTCGAAGAAATGCCTGCATGAATTTTTAATGATGACGCGCGGCTCCTCGAGCATCCCCATCGCCCGGGCCGGGTTGCAGGAGTCATGGAAGGTGACGCGGTAATCGTCGTTCCGCGACGGGTCGAGCCTGAGTTTGTCGTGATGTA
>JADFDB010000226.1 GCA_018263175.1 Spirochaetota bacterium | reverse complement strand
CGTGGCCGAGTTTCGTAAAAGAAATAAAACGGTCAGCCGCTAAAAACGCCAAAGCCAAGGATCTGCTCGGTGTCGTCGAACAATCCTATAAGGATAAAATCACCCACTGGAAACACGGCGGTATCGTTGGCGTGACGGGTTACGGGGGCGGCGTTATCGGCCGTTACACCGACATCCCCGAGAAGTTCCCCAACGCGGAACAAATGCATACCATTCGCGTCAATCATCCTTCCGGATGGTTCTATACGACCAAGGCCCTGCGCACCGTCTGCGATATCTGGGAGAAACATGGCAGCGGTCTGACCAACATGCACGGTTCCACCGGCGACATCATCCTGCTCGGAACGGATACCGCCGAGATACAGCCCACGTTCAATACGCTTACCGAAAACGGCTTCGATCTTGGCGGCTCCGGATCGGCCCTCCGCACCCCCAGCGGTTGCGTCGGACCGGCCCGCTGTGAATGGGCTTGTTTTGACAGCCTGAATCTAATCTACGATTTAACACAGACGTTCCAGGACGAGGTTCATCGTCCTCGCTGGCCGTATAAGTTCAAAATCAAGGCATCGGCATGTCCCAACGACTGCGTCGCCGCTATCGCGCGCGCCGACTTCACCATTATCGGAACGTGGCGCGACAGCATCCGTATCGACCAGGCCGCGGTAAAGGAATACGCCGACAAGGGGCTTGATATCAAGAGCCTGATAGTCGACAAATGCCCGAGCCAGGCCCTCGAGTACGACGAGAAGAGCCGTAAGCTCACCGTCAAGCCCGAGGACTGTGTCCGCTGTATGCACTGCATCAGCAAGATGACCAAGGCCATCCGTCCGGGGAAGGAAACCGGCGCAACCATCCTGATCGGCGGGAAAGCCCCCATTCTCAGGGGCGCCTTTCTCTCATGGGTGCTGGTGCCGTTCATCAGGATCGATCCACCCTATACGGAAATCAAGGAACTCCTTGAAAAGATCTGGGACTGGTGGGACGAGCACGGCCGTAACCGTGAGCGCATCGCCGAAACGATCAGCCGGCTCGGACTCAAGGATTTCCTGAAAGCCGTAGAGTTGAAGCCGATGCCGCAGATGGTCTATCATCCGCGGTCGAATCCGTTCGTTTTCTTCTAAAAGAACCAACAACTGGAGGTACGAAATGCCAAGAACCGATATCGGCCCGCCGGATTACCGAATGATGCTTCCCGAAGCCATCGTGAACAACTATGGCAAATGGAAATATCACGACATTCTCAAACCCGGCGTTATGAAACACGTCAGCGAGACCGGCGATGAGCTCTATACCGTTCGTGCGGGTTCACCCCGGCTTGTCAGCATCGATTTTATTCGGGACATCTGCGACATCGCGGACAAGTACTGCGATGGTCATCTTCGTTTTACGAGCCGCTTCAACATCGAGCTGCTTACCACTAAAAAACAAAACGTCGATGGAATAATTGCGGACCTTAAAAAACTCGGACTCCCCGTTGGAGGTCTGGGCGACTGCATTTCGAACATCGTCCACACCCAGGGCTGGATTCACTGTCACAGCGCGGCGACGGACGCATCGGGCCTTGTCAAGTCGATTATGGACGAGCTTTATGAGTACTTCACCGAATTTAAGCTCCATGCTAAACTGAGAATCGCCGTCGCCTGCTGCATCAATATGTGCGGCGCGATCCATTGTTCAGATCTCGCGGTTGTCGGAATCCATACGAAGCCGCCCAAAGTCAACCACGAGAAGCTCGCCTCCACCTGTGAAATACCGTCGGTTATCGCCTCATGCCCCACGGGCGCCATTCGCCGCCATTCCGACAAGAACATCAACAGTGTCGAGGTGCGGGACGAGCGCTGCATGTATTGCGGCAACTGTTATACCGTTTGCCCGGCGATGCCTCTTGCCGACCCGGAAGGAGACGGCGTCGCGATCTATGTGGGTGGGAAGGTCTCCAATTCACGTAAGCCCCCGATGTTTTCCAAGCTCGCGGTTCCGTTTATCAAGAACAACCCGCCCCGCTGGCCGGAGGTTACCGACATTCTCAAAAAGATCGTCGAGGTTTACGGCAGGGAATCTAAAAAATACGAGCGCCTGGGCGAATGGATTCAGCGTATTGGCTGGGAGCGTTTCTTTTCTCTGACGAACATCCCGTTCACCGAACAGCACATAGACGACTTTACGTACGCAACGGAAACATTCAGGGCCACTACGCAGTTCAAGTGGTAGCAGGGGAGGATTATCATGAGCGAACAGGCCAGTGCCGAGCTGAAGCAGCGGGTCATAGACTATTTGAAAACCCAGGGTAAAGCAAAGAATCGTGACGTCGCCAAGGCTCTTGGTGAAGAGAAAAAGCTCGTCGATAAGGCCATCGGCGAACTTGGCAACGAGGGCAAGCTCGAATACCTTTATCTTGACGGGTCATATGTCAAACTGAAGGATTAGCGAAAGCTTTCGCGCCGCACATCAAAACCCGGGCGATAGCAGGCGTCCGGGTTTTTTGTTGAGGCTTAATTGTTCTGGCCCCGATTTTTCAAGCACTTTTTTGCTTAACTGTATAGAATACATTTAATGCTTCTTCAGGTGATAGATAGCCTTGCCGCTCAAGCATCCATTCCCTGTTATAACGTTCAACAAATTTACCAATAGCTTTATCAGCTTCTTCCAATGTTTCAAAATCATGTAGACTAAAAAGTTGTTCTTCAATCGTCCGATGGAACCGCTCAATGATGCCATTACTTTCCGGGCTTCTGGCCCATGTATGGCTGATTTCTATGCCAAGATGATCCATCGATTTCGCATAATACTCAGAGGTGTACTGGCTTCCGTAATCGCTGCGAACTACAAGGCCTCGGGCACTGTCCTTGTCAAGGATCCCGAATCGATGCTTGACGGCGATTTGAACT
>JADFDB010000225.1 GCA_018263175.1 Spirochaetota bacterium | reverse complement strand
GTCCGCCGTGAAATCTCCTCCGGCGTCTCTTTCGCGAGCCTCAGATCGCAAAAGAGCTCGGCCTCTTCCGGTGCGAAGATCTTGCGCAATAGCTCGAGCTCGACCCCACTCTTGGAGCGGGGGAAGCCGTTTGGCAGAGAATCGAGCGTCGCCGCGAGGCGTGTATACAGGTCGTTATCCATTACGTTTCCCCATCTGATCATAGTCGCACGCTCGAAAGTACAGTGCGCGAGCGCGAACATGATCATCCGCCTCATCACAGCGTCAATTAAATAATTGCCGGGATTTCGTGAACACGACTTTCACGTCCGGACCGGATGTCCGGACGTGAAAGCGTACCGAGAGGCCCGCGGTCCGGGGCCTCTCAGGCCGGGGCTTTAACCAGCAGGGTATCGCAGGGCGAGCCCTTGGCCAGTTTTTCCGAAAGGTGGCCGAAGAAACGGCCCGCCAGGCCATGCCGCGCGTGCCGGGCCGCCACGAGGAGGTCGATCTTCTTATCCCGTTCCTCGCCGAGTATCTCCTCGTAAACATTCCCGAAGCGAACCTCCGACTGAACGGGAACGCGCAATCTCTTTTTCAGCCTGTTCGCCTCGGCGGTCAGCCTGCGTCTCGCCTTTGCTTCAATTCTCTCCCTGGCACTCTCCATCTCGTCAAGGGTGAGACAGTAATCGGCCGCGCACTGAGTCACCTCACCCGCCACATGCAACAGGTGAAGCCTCGCATGGAAGTGGGCGGCCAGCTGGGCCCCCTCCTCAAGCGCGACCGCGGAATCCTTCGAAAAATCGGTCGGAACCAGTATATTTCTTGGTCTAAACATGGTACACCTCCGCACACTGCATAACGGTCATAACATCTGTATATAAATTAATAATCTTCGATGGGAAAGTCAAGGCATGCCGACGGCGCGGCCGCCGAAAAAACTCGCCCCGCGGTATGAACGACGAGGCCCCTTACGGCCGATCCGCTCCGCCTAACGAATCTCGTCCCAGGCGAGCTCCGCCACCGCCACCTCGCCGGAGGTGATGCTTGCCGCCCAGGGCCAGCCGGCGGTCGTAATGAACCACCTGCCATCGACCTGAACGTATTCGGGCGCGTGGGCGCGGAGGCCCGCCACGAGCGAGGACGGCCGCTTTCGGCCGCGGTACATGCCGAAGGAATACGGATTCGCACTCTGCATCACCAGCGTATCGTTGTACGATTCCCTTTCAGGCCATATCTTCAAGCTGAGCAGGAGCGGATTCCAGAAAAATGAATCGTTGTTATAGGTGAACGAGAGGTAGTAGCGGCCCCGATAGCGCAGGACGAACGGCGACTCGGTAGAGGCCTGCGCCCCCGCGCGCTCCGCGCCGTACCCCATCGAAAGCGCTGGACCTATGTACTGCCAGTGCCTGAGGTCGAACGACTGGTACGCGTCGATCGACGAATAGTAGCCGTCGCGCGCTGTCGCGTACATCAGCCACTGCCCGTCGGCCGCCTTGATCACCATCGGGTCGCGGAACTGCGGGTTGCGCGGGAGGAAGGAAAGCCCCGCCTCCTCCCGAAAGACGCGGCCGTCATCGCTCGCGGCGCAGTATGCACGGTGCGGCGAGTACCACAGGTAATACCGGTCCCCGCGGATTACATGCGGGGCCCAGGCGATCCGGCCGAAATCGGCCACGGGTTCTTCCTCTTGCATCATCGAGCCGGGAGGCGGGGGGAAGGTGCGCGACGATCCATGCGCGAAATATTTTTCCTTCGAATAGTCCCCTTCCCCGAACGCGGTAATGCCGACAAGCCGCCAGACGCCGCTGCGGTCCCTGAAGACGGTATGGTCGTTCACATAGTCCCCGCTCTGGCGGGGCCTGAAGAGCGGGCGCCATGCCGAGGCGATCCGCGGCGCGTACACGGGTCCGGCCGGAGCGGTTCCGGCGGAAAGCTTTACCGTCCTGTCGAACGCGCTGTTGTCCGATAGTACGCGGAAGCGGTACTCGCGGCCCTGGGCGGCCTTTTCAAAGAGAAAGCTCCCATAGCGGGTTTCGCCGAGCAGCGTTTCGGCCTCTTCATCGATCCGGTATACGCGGTAGCGCTCCTGCTCGGGATGCGCGATCCAGCCGAGGTGTATCCAGCCGGGACCGCTTGCGGTCTTAACACCGAATTTTTGCTGGAGCGTTCGGATATCCGCGCGCGATATCGAGGAATAGAAATCGGTCTTCGCCGGCAGGTCTATGATCATGCGCACGGCCGTCTCCAGGACGAAGAGGAGCGCGAGCACGCCCACCGCTATGGAGAGTATGAGCTTGAAACAGGACCGGCCGCCAAATTTCTTCATGAGCGCTTCCCCCCGTCTTCGGATGATCGCTTTCAGGATAACCCAAATGGCGGGATTGTAAAGCACTATTGCCGCGCCGCCGGGTGAGCGGCCGCATGGCCGAGCGCGGCGCCAATCTCGCCCGACTTACGCAAAAAAACCAGCGCGCCGGCAGCGCACAGGATGCCCCCGGTCATGATGGTATGGGGCGAACCGACGCGCTCGGCCACCGCCCCCGCCAGGAGGTTCCCGAACGGGGCAAAGCCCATCATGGCCATCGAGAAGAAACTCATCACCCGCCCCCGCTTGTCGTCGTCGACGATCGACTGCAGCACCGTATTGCCGGAAGCCATTGCGGAGATCATGCCGAAGCCCGCAATGAAAAAAAGCGGAAGCGCCGGAACAACCGAGCGAACGAACGAAACCGCCACAAGCGCGAGACCGAAGAGGAGCGCGGAGCGTCCGATGAAGCCGCCGAGCCCCTCCAGGCTCCTGCGCGTTGCGAGCGAGAGCGCCCCGGCAAAGGCCCCCATCCCCCCCGCTCCCATCAGGAATCCCAGGGTGCCGGGACCGCCCCCGAGCACCGTCGAGGTGAAGGCCGGCATGAGGATGATGTAGGGCAGGCCCGTGAAGCTGATCAGCGCCATCAGAATCAG
>JADFDB010000224.1 GCA_018263175.1 Spirochaetota bacterium | reverse complement strand
AAAAGGAGGGGATCTCAGGCTGGTTCCAGTAGGCGGATCGGTCGTCGATCTGTTCGGGATGCTGTCGAAAGAGAGGACAAAACCGATCACGGTGGAACGGATGAATACGGAACTGAAGCGATCCGTCGGATATGGAAACAAATGACGGGGCTCGACACCAATATCCTGGTCCAGTTTCTGGTAAATGACGACAGGGCCCGGGCTGAAAGCGTAAAGCGGTTTTTCGTAACCGCCGAGGATAAGGGGGTCGCTTTATATATTTCGAATCCGGCCGTCCTTGAGTTGCTGTATGTGCTCGGTTCCGTTTATGGCTACAGGCCGGATGAAATTCTGGCGGCCCTTGCATCGATGCTGTCGGTTCCCATTTTCATATTCGATAATCACGATGTGATCCATGAGCTCGTTGAACGGGGCGGGAAGGAAAATATTGATCTGGAAGATCTCTTTATCGGCCTGATATCGAAAACCGCCGGATGCGATACGACCATTACGTTTGATAAAAAGGCCTCAAGGTCTGATCTTTTTAAGATGTTGCGGAATATATAGTTGGCATGGACTGCATGCTCCGGTGTGATCGGCAGAATGTTTCGGGAATTTTCCTTCCGGTTTTTCGACAATTTTAGGTGCAGATCGACCAAGCACCTGATGTCAGTCAATGGAATAAATCCATATCAATAGAGTTGTTGCATAATTAGGCACTATGACCGGTCTTTCCCCGCCCGCGGCGGGCGGAAGCGGTGATATCCATCGCGATTCAACTTACCGCAGCAGTACCGCCTTCACGATCGATTTCATCCACGGCCTGAACGATTTTTTTGCGGCGGCGAGGCTCGCGAACTTGAATATCTCGGCCTGTGTGGGGTAGGAGAATATCTGCCCCATGAATGCGGTCGCCTTCATCCTGTGGCGTATGGCCATCGAGGCGAGCGGGAGTATCTCGCCCGCCTTGTTCCCGACCATGGTGGCGCCGATTATTCGGTTCTTCCCGCCCAGCACGAGCTTCAGGAATCCGTCGAGGTCGCCTTCGGCCCGCGCCCGGTCGTTCTCCCTCAGCTCAATCATGATCGAAGCGACGAAAAGTCCAAGCTCCCGCGCCCGGGCCTCGGTATGGCCCGCGTGCGCCACCTCGGGGCGGGTGTAGGTGGTCCAGGGTACGGCCGAATAGTCGACCGCCGATTTGTACAGGGGGAAGATGATGTTTCGGAGCACCACGCCCGCCTGGTAGCCGGCCATGTGGGTGAACTGGTACGGGCCCGCGATGTCGCCGCAGGCGTAGACGTTCTTGACGCTCGTCTGTAAAAAACGGTTCATGGCGATATATCCCCGGGCGTCCAGCCTGATGCCGGTTTCCTCGAGCCCCATGCCTCCGGAAACGGGCTTTCTTCCCAGCGACACGAGCAGGTGGCTGCCGGTGACCTCGCGCGGTGCGCCGTCCTTTTCGATGACGACGGTGATTCCGTCGCCGGCCTTTTTCACCTCCCTGATCGCCGTCGAGAGGTTGAGGGTGATTCCCTCGCCGCGGATGATCGTTTCCAGAAGCGGCGCGACCTCGGCATCGTCGTTCGGGAACAGGCGCGGCGCCATGTCGATTATCTCGACCTCCGAGCCGAGATGACGAAAGCCCTGTCCGAGCTCGAGCCCTATGGGACCTCCGCCGAGGACGATCAGCTTTTTCGGCAGTTCGCGTATGTCGAAGATGTTTTTGTTCGTGAGGAACGGGACGTCCGCGAGGCCCGGGATGGGTGGCAGGGCCGGCTCTGACCCGGTTGCGATCACGATGTATTTTCCGCTTATGGTCCGGTCGCCGACCCGTACCGTATGCCGGTCGGCGAGCCTGCCCCTTCCCGGTATAACGTCCACGCCGAGCGAGGTGAAGCGCTCCACCGAGTCGTGCGGCGCGATCTCTCGTATAACGCTGCGCCCCCTCTCCATCACCCGAAACGCGTCGACGGCATCCACGCGGGCCGAGAGGCCGAAGCGCCCGGCGTCTCGTATTTCGGCCGCGAGGTGTGCGCTGCGCAGAAACGACTTGCTCGGCACGCAGCCGGCGTTGAGGCAATCGCCCCCCATTCTGTCCTCTTCTATCAGCGCGACCTTCGCCCCCATGGAGGCGGCGCCGGACGCCACGACGAGCCCCGCGCTCCCCGCCCCGATGATGACTATGTGATACTCATACTTCATGTTTCCTCCGCATGTTTTCCCGAATGGTCCCGTGCGGCGATTTAAAACGATCACCCCGCCTGTGAGCCGGCACCGCCGCGGTACCGGCTTCGGTACCAGTCCATGAGCCTTTTCACCGCGATCGGGAATATCCCGAGGAGCGCGAACGAGATGAGAAGGCCCGGCGAAAGAATGCCCGACAGCGAATCGAGCCGGCCAAGTTCCCTGCCCGCGTTCACATAGACCATGGTGCCCGCGAGCATGCCGATCTGCGACACCCAGTAGAAAGTGAAGAGCCGTAGTGTGCTAAGGCCCATGAGCAGGTTGATGAGCCAGAAGGGGAACACCGGAATGAGCCTGAGCGTAAACAGATAAAACGCCCCCTCCTTTTTAATCCCCGCGTTCAGCGCGGAGAGCCTGTCGCCGAATTTTTTATCGACCCAGTCGCGCAGCAGGTATCGCGAAACGAAACAGGCCAGCGTGGCGCCGATCGAGCTCGCGAACGATACGGCGACCACGCCGGCGACGAAGCCGAACATCGCCCCGCCGGCGAGCGTCATGATCGCCGCGCCCGGCAGCGAGAGCGCGGTGACGGCGATATACGCGAGCATGTATACGGCTATGGTCAGCACGGTATTCGCCGTGTAAAAGGCGGCAAAGCGCTCTCTGGACTCCTTGATATATGAAAGCGAAAAATAACGGTCCAGGTCGAATATGAAGTATGAGGCGACAAGCCCCGCGATCAGTGCCGCCAGGAGAATCCTTTTTGTCAGTTGGGTATTCATTGATGTTTCCGTCG
>JADFDB010000223.1 GCA_018263175.1 Spirochaetota bacterium | reverse complement strand
GCCGCGGTCGAGCGCCTTGTAGTATTTATACGCGCCATCAGCGACCGCAAGCCGCCCTTCTTTAACGGCGATGCCGTAGAGGGCGTTCGTGAAGCTTTTGGAGACCGACCAGGTGAGGTGCACGCGGTCTTTATCGAAGCCGCCCGCGTATTTTTCGTACACGAGGTAGCCGTTCTTGATGATGACCAGCCCGTCGGTGCGGATCCCTTTCCTTTCAGCCTCGGGCCCCGGGCGCGTGAAAGCGTAGTCCTCGACGGCCTTGAGCTTCGCCGAGCTCATGCCGAGATCCTCGGGCTTTTTAACCTTCCAGTCCTTCGTGGGCCAGTAGCCGCGCGCTGCTTTCGGCGGCGCGAAAAGCGACTTCCCTCCGTCCCCGGCCTTCGCTTCCTTAGCGGCATCGGCGAGCGTGATGTGAAGGCCCGTCGCGAGCACTGCCGCGGCGGCGATGACGAGCGCCGTGCGTACAAACCGTGTTTTCTTCATGACATCCTTCCTTTAATTATGTGTAATGGGCCGGCGGGAGACCGGCGGCCTTCGTTCGTTACGATTTTGTGCCGAGCGGATACTTCGCGCCGATGCGAATTAAGAGGCCCGACATGTCGAGCTCGAGGTCGCCGCTCTTGAGCTTGGCGCTGCGGTAGCCAGCCTCGGCGAAAAACTCTACTTTCGAGTTCTTGAATTGGTAGCCCGCCCCGCCGAGGAGCTGCCAGGAAAGGCCGGAGAAGAATTTGTATTTGCGTTCTTTGTCATAGCTTGCGCCCGTATTTGAATCGGTGAAGTCGGGCTGTGAGTAGGTGAGGAGCATGAACGAGTAGCCGAAGCCTATGGTGGCATAGGGGGTGACAAAGATGTAATCCTTCAGAACCGGCAGGCGCACCTGGGCGTCGGCGAAGACGGGAAGCATATACACGTTGGAGTCGGCCTTAACATCGACATAGGGAGCCGTACCGCCGACGCCGAGCCCTTCGGTCCCGATTTTACGCTCCCAGCGAATCCAGTAGAGCCCTGAGTCCAGACCGATCGCGAAATACGGATCGAGCACCCAGTTGTACTGAAAGTTGAGGTCGAGCCCGAACTTGTCGGGGTCGCTCGAATAGCCGGTGCCGAGCTTCCCCTGTATGTCGCGCTCCGCGGCGAGCACGGGCATCGCCGCGAAGATCAGGGTGAGCAGCGTAACAACAACAAGCGTTCGTTTCATTTCGTATATCCTCATCGTTTGGTCGTGCGGCTTTTATGCGCGAACCGGGCGCCGCGTCATTCGATGCCGTCGATAATGTTGTCGCTCACGGCATCGCGGCGATAGTGAATCGTGACGGTGCGTCCGCGGAAGGGTTCGATCTTCTTGAAATAGGCCTGCATGTCGGCCGAGATCGTATCGGCGGAGCGGTCCTCCACGTAGAAGTTCTTCACGAAGACCATGGTGTTTTTCTGCGCGTCCTCGGTGAAGACCATCACCTGGCCCAGGTCGTTGGTCGCGATGTTGACGATACGCGCCTTGATTACGCCTTCCTTCGATGGACCGGTGTCGCAGCCCTTCATGCAGCGAAGGCCCGCACCGAGCAGTCCGATTGCGATAATAACACAGACGGAGCGGACATATATTTTCTTGTTTACTCTCATGGCGTGACGGGTACCTGTGGATATTTGAATATGCCATACCGCGCACCTTCCGCGGGGAAGAGCGCTCTTAATCAGTATATAGAATATCATCCCAAAGTAAAGTACAATTTGGCCGGTGAGGGCATGAAAAGGAAAAAGCGCATAATCGAGGCGCTCGCGGACAAATACCGCGACGGCGCCGCGCCGCCGTGCAGGCATTTCGGCGAGTGCGGCGGCTGCCTCTTTCAGGACATCTCGTACGAAAGCCAGCTCTTGCTCAAGGCCGAGTACCTGCGCGAAGAGCTCGGCGGCGTTCTCGACGCGGGGGCGGTGCGTGCGTCGCGCCCCTATGGCTATCGCAACAGGATGGACATGGTGACCGCGTTCGGGAAGGCGGGCCTCAGGAGGCGGGGAAGCTATCGGCGCGTGGTCGACATCGTCTCCTGCGACATCATGCAGGAGAAATCCAACGCCGTCTTCGCCGCCGTCCGGCCTCTCCTCGCTGAAACAGAGGACTACGATTATCTTGCGCACAGCGGCTATCTCCGCTACGTGGTGCTTCGCCAGGGGATGTACACCGGGGAGCTCATGCTGAACTTCGTCGTGGCGTTCCCCGAGAACCGCCTTGTCGGCATCATCGACGCGCTTCCGGAAGGCATTAATTCGGTCTCGCTCCTGCTCAGCGGCGGCCGCGCGGATGTGAGTTTCGGCGAGGCATTCGAGACCGTGCGCGGCGGCACCATAGAGGAGTGTCTCGGCGACCTGCGCTTCAGCATCGCGCCCAATTCTTTTTTCCAGTCCAATTCGTCGATCGCGCTTCCGATGTACGAGGCGATTCGCTCCATGGTCAAGGGCCGTACGCTCGACCTTTACTCGGGCGTGGGCAGCATCTCGCTCTTCGTGGCGGACGCGGCCCAGTCGGTGACCGGCGTGGAGCTGAACCCGGAGGGCGTGGCCATGGCCGGGCGCAGCCGCGAACTGAACAACGTCGAAAACGCGCGCTTTGTCCACGCCGACGTCGCAGACTACCTGCGCGAATGCGACGAACGCTTTGACACGGTGATACTCGATCCGCCGCGCAGCGGCATGCACCCGTCCGTGGCCGCGCTGCTTGCGAAGCTCGCGCCGGAGCGCATCGTCTACATGTCGTGCAACCCCTCCACCTTTCGCGACGACCTCGATGCGCTCGCCGGCTACCGCGTCGAGAGCTTCGAGGCCTTCGACATGTTCCCGCAGACCCCGCACATCGAAACGCTCGCGCTCCTCGTCCGCCGCTGAAGACAATTTCGCGGCCTGCGCGGGCACAATGTTTTTTTGTTTGCCCCCGCGGGCGTGCGGGCGTACAACGCCCTCATGGACGA
>JADFDB010000222.1 GCA_018263175.1 Spirochaetota bacterium | reverse complement strand
GTGATATCCCCGACATCGAAGGCTTCGTGTCGACCGCCGTGAAGAAGCACGGCGACTTCGGCGGGAATACCGTGGAATACCTGGCGCGCCATTACGGCACCGAGTATGAGGCGGTGCTCGATATGGCCCGATCGTCTGAAGATCTCGCGCGTCCTGTGAACGACGACGGCGAGATTCCGGCACAGGCCCTGTTTGCGCTGAGACACGAGACGGCCCGATCGCTCTCCGACGTTTTTTTTCGCAGAACGGGCATGGGGACGCTGGGAGATCCGGGTAAAAAGACCATCGATACGATTGCGCGGATTGCCGAACGGGAACTCGGCTGGTCCGGGAAAAAAGCGGGAGAGGAGATTGAAGCACTGAAGATGCTCCTGGCCCCGTACCGATAACGATCGTCCCGTCGCGTCGTCCCGTCGCGTCGTCCCGTCGAGAAACCGGCCGATCTCATCCAGGAGCCCCTCGCCCTCCGGGCGTGGGGTGTCGGAAACGAGGCGAAGGCCTGACGCCCGGGCCGAAACCATCGTCGCCTTCGGGCAGCCGATAAAAAACGGTTGCACAAACCCGTCCGGTAGCGCTACAAACATACACGAACCATGCTGCCGATCCGGACATTCCATGCCGTCCTCGCGCTCGCGCTCGCGGTGCCCATCGCCGCGCCGCGCGCGGCATCGGCCGATGACGCCGCGGCGCTCTTCCGCGAGGTCGCGCGTGCCCACGCGAAGATCCGCGCCATCGACGCCGAGATCACCCAGTACATTGCCGAGCCCGGAAGGCCGCGCGAGATATTCCGCGGCCGCTACCGCGCCGACGACCGCGGACGCTTCCGCATCGATTATACGGTTCCCTCGCGGCAGATCGTGCGGAGCGACGGGAAGGTCTTCGAATGGTATTATCCCGACGACCGTCTGCTCTATTATGCGGAGTCGGCGGACGGGGGCCGCAAGGGGCCGGGGTTCAATCCGCTCGGAGGCATCGAAGGCGAGCTCGAATCGCGCTTCGAGCTCTCGGGCGGCGGGTGGCGGCTGTACGGTTTTTTCAGACGCGCACGCGTGTATCATCTGAAAGACCGGCACAGCGGCGTCGACATCGAGGTGCGTGTCGACCCGGCCATGAAGGCGGTCATATCGAAGACGGTGCGCGACCGGCGCGGATACGAGATACTGAAAGAATCCTACGAGGCGTACCGCGCTATCGGCGGGATATACTTCCCTTCCAGGGTAAGCGTGACGGCGAGGACGGCGAGGGGGATCACGTCCAACGTCACCGATTATGGCCGCGTTTCGCTGAATGGGACGATCCCCGATGCGGTGTTCCGGGCCGATTATCCGCGCGGCGTGACGAGGAAGCGGCTCCATGAATAAAAAGATACTTTCGGCCGTATCGCTTTTCATCACGCTCGGCTTTTCCCCGTGCGTTTTCGCCGCCGAGGTCGTCCTTGTGGGCTCCACCATCGGCATCGATAGTAACAGCATCATGGCCGCTCGGCCCGTTACGACCGAACGCGCCGCGCTCCAGGCGCTCGCCGCGGAAATCACCGACGAGTACCACCGCCGGGGATACACCACGAGCTATGTCGGGAAGGTCTCGGTACGGCCTGACGGCACGGTCGAGGTGCGCGTACTGGAATCGAAGATCGCGGGCGCGTCGGTGAGCGGCGTGGGCGAGCGCGAGGCCGGGGAGATTCGAAGCCTGCTCGTGCCGTCGGAGGGCGAGCTCTACAACAGATTCGTTCTTAAAGAGCGGATGGACCTCGCGCGCGGGCGCTTCAATCTCGATTCGATCGTCGTGCGCCCCGTGAATTACGAGGGAACGGGCGATGTGTTCCTTACGGTCAGCGTGCGCCGCCGGAGCCCGGGAAGCTTTTACGGCGGCATCGGCGTGGACCCCATCTACGGCATCATGCCCCGCGTCGGCTGGCGGTTGCCGTTTGCGCCCTCGTCGCTCGATCTGAAGGCGAGCGCCGGTTTCCGCGACCGGCTTCGTAAGATCGAGGGAGAGGCCAGGTATACGCGCACGCTCGGACAGGGCGGCTCGTCGTTCTTTGTAGGCGCGGAGGGTGGTATGACGGTCGAGCGATGGGAGACGCCCGAGCGCAATTACACGGTCAAATCGGGCGGTTCGTACATCGGCATGGGGTTCGCGGCCGACCTTCCGGGCTCCTTCCTCGCCTGGCTCAATCTGTACGCGAGGGGGGCGTATGCCGGCGTCGACGATTACGAGATCGAGGGCTCGTCCGACACGAACAAAGACCTGCGTGGCGTTGCCGACCTGCTCGTTTCCGACCGGTTTTATAGTATCGAAAAACGGGATACGGTTTCACTGTCCGTGGCCTTTTCGGCGGGCGCGAGCGATTTCGAGCCCGGCGGGTACGTTCTGGCCGAATCGCGTTTGCGCGTTCCGATCAGGCTGTTCTCCATATTCAGGCTCATCCCCCGCGCGTCGTCGTATTATACGGACTCGAGGGAGCGCTTCTATATGCGGTACGTCTTCGACGGCGACCTGATGGGCTTTGCCGGAGACTTCAGCGCCGCGCGATGGAAACTGACCGCCGGGCTCGATGCCGAATTCGAGATCGTCCCGTCGTTCCTCTTCGCCGGGCCCTTCGTGAACGGCGGCCGCTTTCTCGACGAGGACGCGCGCCGGCGCAGCGCCTCGGGCGTGGGACTGCGCGCCTCCATAGAGCACCGGGGAACGATGGCCTCGCTCTCGTACGCCTGGGACGCGTCGGCCGGCCCGTCGAAGGGCGGCGTTTATATCGCGGCTGAAAGCCTTTTCTGATCGAGGATAAACGGGTGCGGGAACCCGCCGCCCGGTTTTGTTGTATGGCCAACTTACTGCGTCGCTCCGACGATAATCCCTTGACTTCCGGGCCCCCGCCTGTAGGCTTTACCGGCCATTACATCATTCCCGCAGGAGCATGCCATGAGCGACTATACGTTCTATCTCGTCGAAAAGAAGCCCCCGCT
>JADFDB010000221.1 GCA_018263175.1 Spirochaetota bacterium | reverse complement strand
GAAGGTCGTCAGAATAAAAATATTTTTGGAGATCGATTTCAGACGTTTATGACCGTTTATAGGCGTTTATTATTGATTATGATTTTTTATCGGCTTTTTTCTATTCAAATTAAATTTTTTTATTTTAATTAAAATTTCTTTCCCCCGGCGCATGGATGAATAGAGTTGTTCCATGGCTGGGGAATGAAGCCGGTTTCCCCCAGGTGAAGGCGGGGGAAACCCGATATCGTCGCGATGTGCACCAAGTCTGCTATACCGGCCGCACCTTTTAAATATGGATAGATCGATTTGTATGCTCCGTACAACGAGGTGAATGTTCCGATCCGCTATCGTTTGGAAGCGCTCGTTTTTTTCTTGTAAATAACGGCGGTCGGCTGTTGTTTGCTGTGAAAAAGGCCGCACGGATAGTGATAAGGGTTTAACCAATGGTAAGAAGATTCGGAGGGTACTCCCCGCGCATGAGGACCCCGCTTTCGGGCCGGGGCGGAGCCTCACGCCTGCCGGGGATCGCGCAATGGGTTCTGGACGCACTGGGCGGCTTCAGCGCGCGCTTCCGCAATCCGCGTGCGGTTCTTGTCGGCATTGTGGCCGGAGTGCTGTGCGCCTTCATCATCATACTCGTCGTCGATTTCTTTCGCGTGAGGGCGCTTGCGAGTTTCGAGCCCAAGGTGCCGACGAAGATTTTCGATAAAAACGGCGTGCTCGTAGCCGAGCTCTTTCGGCAGAAACGCGAGGTGGTGCCGCTTTCGAAAATCCCCAAAAACCTCGCCCACGCGTTTGTGGCGATTGAAGATAACGAGTTTTACGAGCACTTCGGCGTCAACCCTAAGGGGATAGCCAGGGCGTTCTTCATCAACGTCTTTTCCGGGCGGATACGGCAGGGGGGCAGCACCATCACCCAGCAGCTTTCAAAGATACTCCTGACCTCCGGCGAAAGAAGCATCTATCGCAAGGTCAAGGAGGCCTTCATCTCGATTATGATGGAGATCTTCTACACCAAGGACGAAATACTGACCCTGTACCTCAACCAGATATTCCTCGGGCACGGGGCGTACGGCGTCCAGTCAGCGTCGCAGTTTTATTTTAACAAAAACGTGTGGGACCTCAATCTGGCCGAGTGCGCCCTCCTGGCCTCGCTTCCGTCGTCGCCGAACAACCTTTCGCCGATTCGTTTCCCCGAGCGCTCGATCGAGCGGCACAAAATCGTGCTGGCGAAGATGGTCGAGGCGGGATATATCACCATTCCGCAGGCGGAGAAGGCCTATCTCAATTTCTGGCCCGATTATCTCTATTATATCAACGAGCTTCCGCCCACCATGAACACCTGGTCGTCGCGCATCGACAGGGCCCCGTGGTTCACCGAATATATACGACGCATGCTGGTCAAGAAATACGGCGAGGAGAAGGTATACGAGGAAGGGCTGCTGGTCTATACCACGATGGACCTCGCCAAGCAGCTCGCGGCCCAGAAGGTGCTGCCGCCGACCCTCAGGCGGCAGACCGCTGTTTCGGGGAGCCTCGCCTTCAAGCGGGAGGACCAGATCACCGAAAACTACGGGCCGCTCGTCGACGTGTTTTCGCTCCTGTTCAACTGCAATCCCTTCGCGCGGACCGGTTCGCTCCAGGTGAAAAAAGTCAACGACGCACTCAAGGAAAGGGTTATCGACGAGCTCGAAATCATCAATTTCCTTACGGGCGGCGACGCTCTCGGCGAGACCATACAGCATTACCGCGTCGGGTACGCCGACGACAAGGATTACCAGAAGGTGGAGGGCTGCCTCATATCGATCGACCACCGGACCGGGTATATCGAGGCGATGATGGGCGGAAGCGAGTTTACGAGCGTCAACCAGCTCAACCGCGCCATGCAGTCCATGCGCCAGCCCGGTTCCGCGATCAAGCCCCTTCTGTATGCCGCGGCCATGGAGTCGAAAAAGTTTACGCCGGCCACCGCCGTGCTCGACTCGCCGCTGGTGTATCTCGACACCGAGGGCGGGGACTGGGTGCCGGAAAATTACGAGGGTGAATACTACGGGCTGCTCCGGCTCCGCAAGGCGCTGTCGCTTTCGATCAACGTGATCAGCATCCGCATCGCCGACGCGCTCGGTATCGAGTACGTCATGCGCTATTACGGCAAGCTCCTGAAGCTCAGTCCGGCGGACACGAAACGCAGGGTGCCGCGGAATTTCTCCATCGCGCTCGGCTCGTTCGAGGTCTCGCCGCTCGAGCTCGCGCGCGCCTACGCGATCATTGCCAACGGCGGCAAAGATGTGATTCCCTTCAGCGTCAGAAGCGTAAAAGACCGCAACGGCCGTATTCTTGAAAACAACGAGGAGGAGATCGCGGCGACTATAAGAAAACGCGAGCAGGACGGCACCATCCAGGTGCTGCAGCCGGCCACGGCGCAGATAATGATAAGTCTTCTGCAATCGGTCATTTCATCGGGCACCGGGTCGGCGGCATCAATCGGCCGGATGGCGGGCGGCAAGACGGGCACCACGAACAACTGGAAGGACGCGTGGTTCTGCGGTTTTGCTCCACAGCTCACCACCTGCATCTGGATGGGCTACGACAAGCTGGGGCTTTCGCTCGGAATCGGACAGGCCGGCGGGGCCGTGGTCGCGCCCGCATGGGGCGATTATATGCGCGATGCGCTCAGGAACGAGGAGGTGCTCGGTTTCCCGCAGTACGCGGCCCTTTCGGAGAAGCGGGTGTGCGCGATCTCCGGGCTCGTGCTGTCGTCCAACTGCCGAAACAGTGTGGACGAGGTTTTTATTCCAGGGACCGAGCCGGAGGAGGAGTGCACCCTGTGCCGGGATTCCCTGTTCGAGGTGAAGGTGCTTCAGAAGGGGCCGAGGGAGAACATCTCCGGCGGCCAGAAACAGTCCATCATGAAAAACATAAAAAAGAAAAAAAATACCGACCGAATTCTCGACAAGGTCGGCAACGATCTGCTAAACTGAAGAAGAGGGGCCATGGAGCCTGAAAATTTTATTCTTGCAAAGGAGCAGACCTTCC
>JADFDB010000220.1 GCA_018263175.1 Spirochaetota bacterium | reverse complement strand
GAGGTTGCAGTCGTTGTAAAGGGTGTCCGCTATGAACTTCCGCATCGCCATGTAGACGTCCTCGGTGGGATGGAACACGAACGAAAAGTTCTCGCCCACGGTGTCGAGGATGGTAAACGATGAATACAGCATGATCGGCTCGATCGGCACCATGATCTTTTCCTGCTTTTTGCCCGTAATCACCTCAAGCTCGGAAAAGCGATAGGGTATGGCCTTGCCCGTCTCGCGGTGGACCGGCTCGGAAAAGCGCTGAATGAAGGTGGGGGGTTCCACCAGGATGTGGGTTCTGTTGCCGTCGGTCTTGAATACGAGCCCTTCGGGGGTCTTATATATGTCCTTAACGTTCACGTACGAGGTAATCTCGTAGATCGTGTACGCCGATTCCATGTCAAAAAACGAAGAGATGATGAAGCCGCCGTTGGCCGGTATGGAATTTCCGAGATACGCCTTGAGAAGGGAGGTTGCTTTTGCCATATTGTGCTTCCTTCACGCTGATGATATGCGGACAGTCGTCCATCTACGGGCTTGAGTGTAAACGGCCGCTGAATTTAAATCAATAAAATTTTATTTTTCTTGACGATCGCGGTTTTCCGCCGCTTTACAATAAGTTTGTTCGATACCCCGGAAATGCGGGCTTCCACCCTTCAGCGGCCGGCTACGACCGGGGCGTCGGTGTTGTGTGGCGGCTTCCGGGCCGCCGCGGTTGTCGTCCGATTCCGTAGCCGGAGAGTGAGCGGGCCATGAGCAAGAAATTTTTCGTTCCCGAGCCAAGGGTTTTCGCCCATCGCGGGGCTTCCGGGGGATATCCGGAAAACACCCTCCTCTCGTTCCGGGAGGCCGTAAAGATCGGCGTGGATGTAATAGAGACCGACGTGCACTTCACGAAGGACGGGCGCTTCGTGGTGGCCCACGACGGTGAACTCGGACGGATCTGCGACGGCAGCGGCCGCGTTGCGGACTATACGCTGGCGGAGCTCAAGAAATTCGACGCGGGATACGGTTTTTCGACGGACGGCGGTAAAAGCTTTCCTTACCGCGGCAGGGGGCTCGAGCTGATATCGCTCGAGGAACTGCTCGAGGAGTTCCCGGCTCAGCGCTTCAATCTCGATCTCAAGGCCAAAAACCCGGCCCAGGTGCCGTTCTACTGCGATCTTATAGAAAAATGCGCGGCGGTGGACCGGGTGCTTACCGCTTCCGAGCACGCCGAAAACACGAGGCCCGTACGGGCGCGTTTCCCGGAAATGGCGACATCGTTTTCGCTGACCGAGGCGCTCTGTTATTATTTTCTGTTCAGGTCGGGCCTCCTGTATTTCAGGAAGCGCTTTCCGGCCGACGTTCTTCAGATACCGGAATTTTTCGGTCCATCCAGGGTTGTAAGCGAGACCTTCGTGGAGCAGGCGCATAAGAAGGGTTTGCGCGTCCACGTATGGACCATCAATGATGAAGAGGGCATGCGCCGTCTCTACGATGCCGGTGCGGATGCCGTCATGTCCGATCATCCATCCCTGTTGAAAAAGGTGGCGGCATTTTATTTCCCGCCAGAGGGCTGACGCTTTCACGATCACCATCCACAGGTATCCATTTAAACCGCCGCCGACCGGCGAACCGCGCGTTGATTTCATGCCGCGTGACGGCGGTTTACTTGACACCCTGAATCGGGAACCCTACAATCAAAGGCCTGTTTCCCACGGGCCGGTCATGATAGTGTGTGGAGGAGTCTTTGACGATTGACGACAACGGAAGGGAACGGGCGGATGAAGCGCGGGCCCTCGATAAAAGCGAGCGCCGGTTCGAAGCGCTGTTCGAATCCATACCCGACGCGATACTGCTGGTAGACCGGGAGACCGGTCAGATCCTCGATGTTAACGGGGCCGCCTGCGCCCTGTACGGATTTACCCGCGACGAGCTTCTGACCATGAAATACGCCGAGGTATCGGCCGAGCCGGAGGTAACGCGAGAGACGACCCTCGACGGGGTGGATGCGGGTGTGGTGTGCAAGCATCGAAAAAAGGACGGCTCGGCCTTTCCGGTGGAGATCAGGACAACCCGCTTCGAGCTCGACGGCCGCGCGGTCAGTACGCTCGCGGTGCGCGACCTTTCCGAGCAACTCCGTTCGGAAGAGAACGAGCGGCTGATTAACCGCGGGCTTGCGGCGATCTGCGAGCGCTACCAGAAGGTCGTGGAGAACGCGAGCGACCTGGTGATCATCGTTCAGGACGGAGCGATCCACTACGCGAACCAGATGATGAGCAAAATTACCGGATACGAACAGGATGAGATACAGGGGAAGTCCTTTATCGATTTTATTCACCCCGACGATCGCGGCATTCTTCTTGAGCGCTATATGAAAAACCTGGCCGGTGATCGTTTTCCGCGCGTATTCGATTACCGGATCATCCACCGCTCGGGAGAGGAGCATACCGTTATAATAAAGGGAACGGCGATCGAGCTCGAGGGAAGGCCGGCCATGCTCTATTTCATCTCGGACATCACCGACCGCAAACGGGCGGAAGAGCAGGTACAGAAAAGCCTGGCCGAAAAGGAGATTCTCCTCAAAGAGATTCATCATCGCGTTAAAAACAATATGCAGATCATATCGAGCCTCCTGAGCCTGCAGGCCGGTGCGATACGCGATCCGGCGGTGGAGGAGGCCTTCAAGGTAAGCCAGAACCGTGTGAAATCGATGGCGCTCATCCACGAACATCTCTATCAGTCCGAAAACCTTTCCGAGATCGATTTCAGGCAGTACGCGATCAGCCTTGTCCGCACCATCATGAACCTGTATTCATCGAGCCGGATCAAAACCGAGGTGGACGTGGAAGGGGTGCACCTCGATATCGACAGGGCGATACCGTGCGGGCTCATCATCAACGAACTCGTTTCAAACAGCGTAAAACACGCGTTTCCCGGCAAGCGGCAGGGCCGGATCGATGTAACGATGAGAGAGATGCCGGAAGGCGGATACGAACTCGTCGTCGCCGACGACGGAGTAGGCGGCGACGGCGAAACGCGGGGGAGCGCGGCCCTGGGGATGAGGCTTGTTCG
>JADFDB010000021.1 GCA_018263175.1 Spirochaetota bacterium | reverse complement strand
GGTTTTTCTTTTTGTTATTGGTATGTTTATCGTCCTCGATCATGCGCGACCAGTTGAGCCTGCCTGGATTTTCCCGGGCTACTTGAGCTTGGAATCGATATATTTTACCGCGTCGCCGACCGTAATGATCTTTTCCGCGTCCTCATCCGGAATTTCGATGCCGAATTCCTCTTCAAGGGCCATCACGAGCTCGACGGTATCGAGCGAATCCGCTCCGAGATCATCGACGAACGACGCGTCATCGGTCACTTCAGACTCGTCGACGCCGAGCTGATCAACGATTATTTTGCGTATCTTTTCGAAATCAACCGCCATAACAGCCCCTCCTGAACCCGATCCTCCCCCGTTCGATCATCGACACGAACAAGACCGGAGAGAATATGATTGAAAAACAGACAGCCGCAGATTCACCCTGCCCCGCACGCCAGCGGATTGTCAGCAATTATAGACACCGGACGGTGTCTGTCAAGCCATAATCTCCGGCCCTCACTCGACGGCGGTTTTCACCGAACTTCATCGATACTAAAGCCTCGCCGGCGCAGGACCGTTATTTCTTTTTATCCTTAACTTTCACCCTGGGTTCGACAACCAGCGTGTCCTTGTAATGACCGCACTCGGGGCAAACTTTATGAGAGGCGACATACGCACCGCAGCGCGGGCATGGCCTCAGATTGGGAACACCGATCGCGTCGTGCGATCTCCTCATACGCGTTTTAGACTTGGATTTTCTTCTTTTTGGAACAGCCACGGTTCAACTCCATAGTACATTGTTATTAGAAACTGACGCCACCAGCGCTTTCCTGGAGGGATACCACAGTCAGAAAGTTAGTCGTCTTTACAATCGCACCCCGGTAATGTCAACACCTAATTCCGGGAACACGGGCAAATTTATGCATCGAAGCCGTTCGCCCCCCGGCGGACTCAGCCCTTCCTCGCCTCCACCAGACCGAGGAGCATCAGCCTCTCGCGCGCCTTGCGGGCGAACGGGGACTTCGGGAATAAAGTCACCACCCTGTTGAAACTTTCCCTTGCCTTGAAAACGTCTCCTTCCATCTGGTACATCCGGCCCGCATCGTACAGCGCCTGATCGGCTACCGCGCTGTCGGCATAGTCCTTCTCGAGACGCGTGTAGACGGCTATGGCCTCCTTGTTCCGGCCCATCGCCTCGTACGAGCGCGCCGCCTGCTGAAGGCCGAGCGGGGCGAAAAACGAGCCCGGGGACCGCTTTGCGAATATAAGATAGGATGCCAGCGCCTGCTCGTACATGTGCGCGTCGAAATACAGTCCCGCCGCCACATAATGGCCGTTTCGCCTCACATAGCCCCAGTACGAGGCATCGGCCGCGGCGATGATCTCCGCGGCCGTTTTATTAATCGCGGCCGTCCGCTCGGCCTCCCCGGATATCTGCAGCTTCCGGTAGTTGTCGAGTATCATCTCGAAGCGGGCCAGTTCGTCCGCCTCGCGGCTTTCATAATACAGATAGCCCGCCGAAAAGACGAGCGCCGCGGCAAGGAGCCCGGTCGCGGAATACACCACCAGGCGCAGGTTTTTCTTTGCGAACTCCTTGGCGGCCATGAGGCCGCGCTCGACGACGTTTCTGCGTATCTCTATGTCTCTGGTCTCCATATAGCCCCGTGTTATCCCTGCTTCATCCTGATCATGTCGCCAATAGTGACTCGTGCAGGACTGTTGTTGAGAATCTTGCTGAGTTCCTCTTTCTCGCTCATAACCTCGAAGTGCTTCATGCTGAGCGAGAGCCGTTTTTTGTCCACGTCTACGCCCAGCACCACGGCGCTGACCTGATCGCCCACTTTGAATTTCTCTTCGAGATTTTCAATCTTCCTGCGCGAGACCTCGGAGATGTGCACCAGCCCCTCCACGTCCTCGCTCAAACGTACGAAGAGCCCGAAGGGCACGATGCCCGAAACCACGCCCGTAACCTTGCTGCGCGGCGGAAATTTCTCCTTGACCGCCTGCCAGGGCGAGCGGGTGAGCTGCTTTATACCGCAGGAAATCCTCATTTCCTTTTTCTTTATGTCGAGTATCTTCACCTCGACCTCGTCACCGGCCGTAAAGAGCTGTGCGGGGTCCTTTACGTTGTCCTCCCAGCTCATGTCCGAAAGATGCACGAGCCCGTCAATGCCCTCTTCTATTTCAACGAAGATGCCGAAACTCACGACCTTGCGCACCGGGGCCTTCAGCACGGTGCCGGCCGGGAAGCGCTCGTCGATGGCGTCCCACGGATTCTCCGCAAGCTGCTTCATACCGAGCACCAGCCTGCGCTCCGTGCCGTCGATCCCGAGGATGCTGACCGTTACGGCCTGTCCTTTCTTAAAGGTGTCCTTTATGAGTACGGTTTTGCGCGTCCAGGAAACCTCCGCGGCGCTGAGGAATCCCTCCACCCCGTCTTCGATCTCCACGAACACTCCCTGACCCGTCAGCGTTACCACTCTGCCTTCGACCGTGTCGCCCGTTTTATACTTTTCGCCTATCGAGAGCCACGGGTCGTCGACGAGCTGCCTGAGACCAAGCGAGATCCTGCCTTCTTCCTTCTTTATATCGAGAATGACGAACTCCCGCTCCTCGCCGACATGCAGGATGTTCTTCTTCTTGTATACCCTCTTCCACGAAATGTCGTTTTTATGAAGCAGTCCTTCCACTCCGCCGATATCGACAAACGCGCCGAACTCGACAAAGCGGGTCACTTTACCCGTTATCCTGTCGCCGACCTTGTACCTGTCGACGATGTCGGCCCAGAACTTTTCTCTAATTTCGTCGAGGTATTCACGGCGGGAAACGAGCACCGAGCGCTTCTTGGGATCGACACTCTTAACCTTGAAGGTGTACATCTCGCCGGGGGCCGCGGCCTTTTTTGACCTGAGGTCCGCCGCCTGCGAGAACGGAAGGAAGGCGCCGATGCCCTCGCAATCGATCGTAAGTCCCTTTTCGCCGACCGCCGCTACCGCCCCGGTCAGATATTCCTGGCCCGAGCTCCTTAAATCCATAAGCCTTCGCCAGCCCTTTTCCCTGACTGCGGCCGTGTTGGAAAACATGTACATCCCGTCGACCATACGCCGTTCGGCGAGCACGATGTCGATCATGTCGCCGACCGCAGGCGGCTCGGCGAATTCCTGTATCCGCACCCGGCCGTCGGACTTGGTCCCCACATTGACGTAGACGAACTCGCTGTCGATGGTGACCACCTCGCCCTGCATGAGCTTGTTGGGCTGCAGCGTATCCAGAGCGTTGTCGGCGATGCTTTCCATCGAAAAGCCGTCTTCGATTTTCTCGTTTGCGTTTTCCATACACTGCACCCTGAGCACAAGATTGAGAGCCGATCCATTAAAGCAAAGACACGGTGTTTCGGGAATTATACCTGCCTGCGGTCAACTGTTTCGGGGCGTCGTGAGTCGCTGCTGCGTTCGCGGCCTCATCCCGGCCGGCCGTCCACCACACGCGGGCCGCCGGCCTCCGCTATCAACTCGATTATCCGCTTGATGACCTCTTCCTTTTCCATCGAGGAGGTATCGATATAGAAAGAGCCTAGAGCCTTCGCAAGGCGCCCGAAGGGCCTCGCGATGTCTTCCTGATCCCTGCGGATAATCTGGTTTCTAATCTCGTTTACGTCAACAGTTTTTCCCATTTCCCGATATTCGGCGGCCCTTCTCAATGACCGCACCTCGGCCGAAGCGTCAAGGAATATTTTGACCGCGGCGTCCGGGAACACGACGGTCCCGATATCGCGCCCGTCCATGATGAGCGATTCGCGCCTGCTCCACGAGCGCAACAGGCCGTTCACGAAATTCCTCACGCCGGGATCGTCGGAGACAGTCCCTATGTTCCGCGCGATGAGCTCATCGCGTATGGCGCGCGAGACGTCTGTGCCGTTCACGAAGGTTTGCACGCTGCCGTCCGGGTCGAACCGCTGGGCGATCTCGAGTCCGTCGAGATGGCCGGCGTAGCTTTCCCCCTTTTCAAGAGTCCCGAGGTGCCCCAGCAGGAAGTGGGTTACCGCGCGGTAGATGGCCCCCGAGTCGATGTAGCGAAGCCCGAGCCTGCGGGCCGCTTCCCGCGAGACGCTGCTCTTGCCCGAGCCGGCCGGCCCGTCCACCGCCACGACGATCCGTTCTCCGCCCATCATCCGATGCTCCTCCTGAAAGCACCGGCCCGTTCGAGGAAACGCCTCCCCTCTCCGTCATGGCGTCCTTCCTTTATGAAACGACGAATATATTCCAGCTTTTCGATGAGATCGTCGATCCCGCCGGCGATGTTTTCACCGTTCGCCGCCAGTATGTCCGCCCACATGTCCGGCGAGCCCATCGCGATGCGCGTGAGGTCGCGGAAACCGCTGCCGATGAACGGCTCGATATCCGTGTCCACCGACGCGCCGGCGGCGAGATCGGCGAGAGCGCAGGCCGCCAGATGCGGCACATGGCTCGTCAGGGCCACGAGCCCGTCGTGGGCCGCGGCATCGCAGCGGACGGTACGCGAACCGAGCGACCTCCAGAAGCGATCCACGGCCTCGATCGTCTTTTCATCATTTTTTTCATTGGGGGTGATGATGACCGATGCCCCGCGGTACAGCGCGCCGTTTGAGTGCTCGTAGCCCGATTTCTCCGATCCCGCCATCGGATGACAGCCCACGAAGCGGCCGCCCCGCCCGTGCCCGGCCGCGAGCGCGACGAGCGGCCGTTTCACGCTGCCGACATCGATGACAATGCAGTCCCCGAGATCGGGATGGTCGAGGAGCCTTTTAAGCGATTCGATCGATGAGAGTACGGGGGAGGCGATGACCGCGAGGTCCATCCCCGCGGGAGAGAGTTCGTCCATGGGCAGCGCACGGCCTATCGTGTTATCCGCGAGAGCGGCGGAAAGCCGCGAGATGTCCCGCGCGAACGCGGTGATGTCCACTGATGGATCGATCTCTTTAAGGGCCCGGCAGAGCGAGCCGCCGAGGAGCCCCAGGCCCAGCACCGCCACGCGACGAAACATCAGCCCAGGTCCCGGTCCAGCGCCCGCGCGATTTTACGGATCCGGTCGATCATCGCGATGAGGGTCTTCGCGTCGATGGTCTGCTGGCCGTCGGAGTGCGCGTCTTCGGGGCGGGGGTGTGCCTCGACCATCACCCCGTCGGCGCCCGCCGCGATGAACGCGTACGCGGCCGCCGGCACGTAGTCCTTGAGCCCCATGGCGTGGCTCGGATCGCAGAGCACCGGCAGGTGGCTGAGCGCCTTTATGACGGGCACCACCCCGGCGTCGAGCGTGTTGCGCGTAATGTCCTCGAAGGTGCGGATCCCGCGGGGACAGAGCACCACCTTCCTGTTCCCCTGCGCAAGGATATATTCTGCCGACATCAAAAATTCATTCACCGTGGCGCTCATGCCGCGTTTCAGCAATACCGGTTTGTCGATCTTTCCCACCTCTTTAAGAAGGTTAAAATTCTGCATGTTCCGGGTTCCGATCTGCAGTATGTCCACGTGTTCGGCGACCACGCCCACGTCGCGCGGATCCATCACCTCGGTCACTACGGGAAGACCCGTTTCGGCCTTGGCCTTCGCCAGGAACTTGAGCCCCTGGACGCCGAACCCCTGGAAGGAGTACGGCGAGGTGCGCGGCTTGAACGCTCCCGCGCGGAATATATGGCCGCCCGATTCCTTGATCATCTGCGCGTGCTCAACCACCTCGCGTTCGCCTTCCACCGAACAGGGGCCCGCGACTATTACGATGTTTTTGCCGCCGATCTCGATGCCGTTAACGCGGATGACGCTGCGGTCAGGCTGCGTTTCGCTCGACACGAGCTTGAACGGCCTCAGGATGGACTTGACCGACTCGACGCCTGCGAGCGCCTCGAGCGGCTGTTCCCGTATTATATCCTCATCGCCGATGACGGTGATAATGGTCCGCTGAACGCCGGTGGATACATGGGGTTCGAGTCTGAGCGATCGTATCTTGTCTACGATATGATCGATTTCTTCCTGACTGACGTTGGGTTTAAGTACTATAAGCATGATGTGCTCCAGTTGCCGCGGGGTGATAAACGCGCAGGGAGGACGGCTCTACTTCTCCGCCGGATAGGAGCCGAGGACTTTCAGAAAAATGAGATCTTCTTTCATTTTCTCGACCGCGCTTCTGACGATCGTACTATCCCTGTGACCGATGAAGTCAATGAAAAAATTGTACTCCCACATCTTTTTCTTGTCCGGGCGCGATTCGATCTTCGTCATATTGATGCCCGCCCTGTTGAATGGGCCCAGAAGGTCAAAGAGCGCGCCGGGTTTGTCGCGCACGGCGCATATTATCGAAGTCTTGTCCCTGCCCGAGGGTGGATTATCGTGCTCGCCGATGACAAAAAAGCGCGTGTAATTCTGGCGCGAGTCCTCAATGTTCGTGGCGAGCACGTTGAGACCGTAAATCTGCGCAGAAGCGTGCGAGGTGACCGCAGCCGCGAACTTGTCCCACGACGCCGTCTCGGCGGCAAGCGACGTCGAGCTCACGCTGTGCATTTCGACGTTCGGAAGGTTCTTCCTGATCCACTCCTTGCACTGGCCGAAGGACTGGGGGTGCGAGTAGAGTTTTTTAATGCCTTTCATGTCCTTCGTGACCGATACCAGGCTGTACGTCACGCGAAGGTACTTCTCCGCGGTGATCTTCAGCTCGGTATCCATAAGCTCGTCGAGCGTATAGGTCACCGCACCCTCGGTGCTGTTCTCGACCGGCACCACCCCGTAATCGGCGCGGCCCGTTTCCACCTCCACGAAAACGTCGTGGATGCTACGAACCGGAATGCCCGACGCCGAACCTCCGAATACCTCGAGCATGGCCGAATGCGTAAAGGTTCCCTCCGGCCCCAGGTAGGCAACCGACGGGGGCTTTACGGCGCTTATTGAGAAGGCCGACAGCTCGCTGAATATTTTTTTAACGACATCGACGGACAGCGGTCCCGTATCGAGTGACTCAAGAAAGGAGGCGAGCTCTTTCGCACGCGCCGCGGAGAATATCTCGTCTCCCTGAGGAAGGTTCTTCAATTCCTCGATCTGCATTTTGCAGCGCTCCGCGAGAAGCCCCACGATCTTTTTATCCAGTTCCTCGATGCGCTTGTCCATCACACTACTCCTCGCTCTCGAACGAAAACTCCTTTATCTCGGAAAGCTTGGGGAGGTCGGACAGCCGGTTGAGACCGAAGTAACGGAGGAACTCGTCGGTGGTGCCGTAGCAGAGCGGCCGGCCGGGCAACTCCTTCCTCCCGACGGGCTTGATGAGGTTCTTTTTCATGAGGTTCGCCACCATCATGCGGGACGAAACGCCGCGCAGCTCCTCGATCTCGGCGAGCACGATCGGCTGCTTGTACGCGATGATGGAAAGCGTCTCGAGCATGCCCTTAGAAAGCCCTTCGCGCCGGGCGTAGCCCATTATCCGCCGTATCTGCGCGGAGTAGCGCCTGCTGGTCATGAACTGGTAGCCGTTTGAAATTTCAAAAAGCTTTATCCCGCCGTCCCGCTCCTCGTACTCATCGACCAGTGAGTCCAGAATTATCTTAGCCTGCTGCGCGTCGACGCCGAGATTTTTCACAAAAAACGAGAGCGGCAGCGGCTCGTTCGAAAGAAACAGCAGTGCCTCGAAGAGGCCGGCGAGGTCGAGCTCTTCCTGGGGCGCGCCATCCCGGTCATCGTCAGCCTGTTCGGGCGCGATATCCCCCTGCGCGGCTTCGGCCGGCGCTTCCACGTTCAGCTTGTCGGTCAATTCGTCGCTGGTACCCATGTCACATCCGCTTAAGCCTCTGCCGGTTGTTCCACATCCGCGCGGAGCAGGCGGATATCCCCGAACACCCGGTGCTGCATTATCTTCAGCTTTTTGGTTTTTGCCATCTCGAGCATGGCGAGGAAGGTCGCCACAATCTCGGCCCGGGATGGCTTCTGAGTAAAGATCTCCGCGAAGAGAAGCTGCCCTTTCTCTTTCAGCAATCCGGTAATGTGCGCGATTCTGTCGCTCACGAGTATTTCGTCAAATACAATTTCCTTCTGCTCGATCTCCCCGGTGGAATCCATCACCTCGGCGAAAGCGCTCAGAAGGTCGAAGAGCGATACCTCGATCAACTCGGGTTCGGCCCCTCCGGGCTCAACGGGATTCTCGCGCGCGTAGGCGTCGGCCTGCAGTTCGAACATGTGCCGAAAACCCTTCGAGGCATCCTGGAACTTTTTGAACTCCAGAAGCCGCTGCACCAGTTCGGGCGGCAGCGGCGGCACGAAATACTCGTCCTCGAGTTCCCCGCCCGGCAGAAGCGCCTTCGACTTGTAATAGAGCAACTCCGAGGCCATGACGATGAAATCAGACGCCACCTGGATGTTCATCCGCTCCATCAGCTTGAGATAGGCAATGTACTGTTCGGTAATGCTCGAAATCGATACATCCGTAATTTCGATGCGGGCCTTCTTGATCAGGCCCCAGAGAAGGTCGAGCGGACCGTCAAAATTTTCTATATGTATGACCGGGCGGTCACCGTCCCTGCCGGGGATGAATTCTTTTTCGTTTTCCTGCATGAGGGAAAAACCGTCACCTTTTTATTATGAGGGGCGGAGAGCCTTCTCTCCGCCCCGGGCTGTATACTGGGTTACGCGGGGAACCGGCCGCCTCCCCGGCGAACCGGGTATCGGTTCAGGCCAGGGCCTTTTCTGCGGCCTTCTGGAGTCTTTCGGGGGGGAAGGGCTTTACGACAAAATCTTTCACGCCGATCTTGATCGCCCGCGTCAGCAGGTTTTCCTGTCCCAGCGCCGTTACCATAATGATCCGTGCCTTCGGGTCGATGGTCAGTATTTCCTCCGCTGCCTGGATGCCGTCCTTTTCCCTCATCGTGATGTCCATGGTAACCAGATCGGGTTTCATCTTTTTATAGAGCTCGACCGCCTGATTGCCGTTCTCCGCCTCGCCAACCACCTCATGTCCCCTCGGCACCAGGGCGTCCTTCACGAGCGTCCTCATGAATTTCGCATCATCAACAATAAGGATTGTAGCCATTTCCCCACTCCATATTCAAGGCATTAGCGTCCACTACATTCTCGGCACTACAGTCTATAAATGACAGTTAAAGTGTTCAAGAAAAATTTACGATAAGATCGCAATTAATTCCGCCGGCCTCGAAAGGCGTTTCCCGCTCTACGCCGCTCAGGCATGCTCAAGGATCGTTTCGGCGATCCGGTACAGCGAGACCACCTCGTCAATCGCCCCGGACTGGACCGCGACCCTGTTCATACCGTAAACGACCGATGTGTCCTCGTCCTGGGCGATCGTGAATCCGCCTTTTTTCCTGATATGGGAAATGCCCCCGGCACCGTCTTTCCCCATTCCCGTCATTATCACGGCCACCGAATCACTTCCGTACGACTCGGCGACCGAATCGAACAGAACGTCGATCGAGGGGCGGTGCCCGGACACCTTGTCGCCCTTGAAGACCCTAAGCACCTTCTCGCCGGCGCTTTCCTCTATGCGCACATGCGAATGCCCTGGGGCGATATAACCGCAACCCGGGCGCACCCTGTCCCCGTCCTCGGCCTCCTTGACGCTCAAACCGGAGTTTGCGTTGAGCCGTTCGGCGAAGGCGCGCGTAAACCCTTCCGGCATATGCTGCACCACGAGCACGGGAGAACCGAAATCCGACGGCAGCTTCTGGAAAACCTGCAGAAGCGCCGACGGGCCGCCGGTCGATGTGCCGATGGCCACCACCTTCTTGCCCGGCGCTTTCGCGCGCGGGCCTTCCGTCTGCCGTGCCTCCGGTTCCCGGCGGGGTTCGAGATTTTCGCCGGGGTGAAGCTTGATCTTGGACTTATAGACCGATCGGACCTTTTTTATAAGAAGATCGGCGATCTCATCCACCGAAATCGAAAGCGCGGTGGAGGGTTTCGGTATAAAATCAACGGCACCGTATTCAAGCGCCCGAAAGGTCGCCTCCGCCCCGTGCTGGGTCAGAACGCTCATCATGATGACCGGCTTCGGATTGGTCTCGATAATCTGGCGCAGCGCCTCGAGACCGTCCATTATGGGCATTTCGATATCGAGCGTGATGACGTCAGGGTTCAGCGTGCTGTTTTTATAAACTGCGGTCTTGCCGTTGTTCGCCGTCCCAACGACCTCTATGTCGGGATCCCTATGCAGTATGTCCGAGACTATTTTTCTTACCAGCGCCGAATCGTCGACCACCAGGACTTTGATCTTTTCCGGCATGGGCCTCTTATCTCAACTTTTCCACGATCTTCTTAAGCGATTCCGTCTCGGGCAGCACCATGAGCTTGCCTATGACCCTGTCGTTCTGGTAGTAAAACTCCGTATCCATCACCAGAACGTAATCATTCGAGATATTGTGCAGAACCAGGATCGAGTCGAGTATCGACTGCATGAAATCATGCACGATGGTCGGCACCGTGGGCTTGATCGCTATGCCTGTCTTCTCGGAAATAACGTTGACCACCGACGATCCGACGATGTTCGTCACCTCCTTGAGGGCCGATTCACCGTCCTCATCGAGATCATGCGTTTTGCCGCTTTCGGTCCCGTATAACATGTCAATGAGCTCGAAACCGGCCTCCTCCGCCAGACCGAAAAGTATAGTCCCCTTGATATCGCCCACCAGGGGCATATAGACGCCGATATATACGTTATCCACCTCGCCGAAGGTCCCGGGGACCTTCTCGACGGGAAGGAGTTCGACCGTTGGGATGGAAAGGTCGATCTGTTTGCCGAGGATTTTCGAGAGTGATTCCGCGGCGTTTGTAATACCCACATTTGCGAGCACCTGTACGTGCTCCATGTCCTCCTCGTTGATGCCCAGCGACTTCTTAATATGGTCGTCGGGTTCACCGCGCTCCACGGCCGAGCGTATGCTATCTTTCAATTCATCCTTGAACGACCTCAGAACATCGCGCACCTTCGCCTCGATCACCGATTCATCTTCCCCGGCCTTCGACGGCGGCTTGACGGGTACGGCACTTTCCGCCGGCACGGGTGTTGAGTCCGCCTTCGACGGCGCCACCGAAATCGCATCCCTGCGCTCGAATACTATATCTTCCTTTATCTTTTCAACCGCGGGCTTCCCTGACCGGGAGGCCTCGGACGGCGACGGCTCCTCCTTCGCCCGAGGTGCGGGAGCGGCCGTCTCATGTTTCGCGACGCCCACCCCGAGTTCCTTCTCCCTCCGCTCCGCGGCCGACCGCTGGAGGTCGGTGATATCGCTGATTTCCTCGACCTGCGCCGACTTCCGTTCAACAACGCGCTGACGCTGTATCCGCGAGAGCCGGTCCTGGTCGGCAATCACCCTGTTTATCATGGATGCGATATCGAGGATGAGGCAGATGCTTCCGTCCCCGAGAATCGAGGCGCCCGAGAGTCCCTCAACCGTGGCATAGTTCTGATCGAGCGACTTGATGACGATCTCCTGTTTTCCCTCGAGATGGTCGACGATGAGGCCGATCTTCCTGTTCCCATAGCCCACGACGACCACCGGCACCTTGCGGTCGTCCTCTATACCGCTTTCTGTCCCGACAAACTCGTTAAGCCGCAGGAGCGAAAGAATCTCTCCCCTCAGGTTGATGACCTCGTGCCCCTCGATCGTGGTTATATCGCCGAACGAGATCTTGATGGTCTCGATCACGTCGGAGAGGGGTATGGCGTACAACTCGTGGCGCACCTTGACCATGATGGCGGGAATGATGGCCAGGGTAAGGGGAAAGGACAGCAGAAAACGGGTCCCCATCCCCGGCTCGGTCTCTATGCTTACATTGCCGTTAAGCTCGGCGACAATCTCCTTGACGACGTTCATGCCGACACCCCGGCCCGAGATATCGGTAACCACGTCGGTGGTCGAAAAACCGGGATTGTAGATGAAGTTATACACTTCCTCGTTGTCCATGTTTGCCAGCATCTCCGGAGACGCGAGCCCCTTCTCGAGCACCTTTTTCTTTATGCGGCTGGCATTGAGGCCGCGGCCGTCATCGCTCACCTCTACGAAAATCTGGTTACCCGACTGGTAGGCGTTAAGGGCAACCGTCGAGACATCGGGCTTGCCGAGCTTCCTGCGCTCCTCCGCCGTCTCGACCCCGTGATCGATCGCGTTTCTGATTAAGTGCATCAGCGGCTCACCGATGGCGTCGATGACCTTCTTGTCGAGTTCGGTTTCCTCGCCCTTTATCTGCAGCGTCACCAGCTTCCCGAACTCCTTGGCGAGGTCGCGCACAAGACGGTTGAACCGGGAGAAGACCTGCCCCACCGGCACCATCCGCGTCTTCATAATGCCGCCCTGCAGATCTTTCGCGATGCGCGACATCTGGTCCATGCGGTTCTTGAATTCGTTGGTGACCGCCTTGTCAAAATTCGCCTTTCGCATCTCCTCGTAGAGACGGAAGAAACCGGAGTTGGCGATAACCAGCTCGCCCACGTTGTTCAACAAGAGATCGAGCTTGTCCACCGACACCTTCACGATCTTGATAGCGGTGGTCTTCCTCTCGCCTTTTTTACGAATCGTCTCTATCTTGTATTCTTCCTCTTCGTCGTCATCCGTTTCCTTTTCGGCGAGATAGTCGGCCGGATTTTCGCCCGCTCCGGTCTCCTCGCTGTACAGCGTCTCCTTTTCATGGAACTTCAGCACCGTCTTGTCGTTCTTTTTGCTCAGGCTTATTTTTTTCAGGTCGATCCTTATAACCTGGTCGACTTCACAGGCCCTGCGCACGTCTTCAACTGTTGCCGTGGTAAGGATCACCATCTTGAACACGTCGCTTTCATTGTTCTCGCGAAGCGCATCCAGCGGGGGCATCATCGTCACGATCGCGGTGATCTTCTCGAGATTCGCCTGGACGAGCTGCGCCTTGATCCACTTCATCTGCGCGGTCGGTTCGATAAAAACAATCACCTCGCAGCACGACATTCCGCCCTCGAGCCCGTCTCTGACCTGCCGCATCTGCGCGGCGGAAAGCACCGTCCTCGGAATTTTATCGCTCTCGGGCGCGGCCTTTGCCGGGCGCTCGGCCGGCGGCGTCCCGGCGGTTGCCTCGCCGATCTCCCGTATCCGCGCGATTATCTCTGAAAGATCCTGGTCGGGCTGTTTGCCCGAACCGACCGTGTCGATCACCGAGCTTATCACGTCGAAACAACTGAACAGTACGTCCACGATCGCCGGCGTCACCTGCATGGTCCTGTCCCGGATACCCTGCAGCAGGTTTTCCATCTTGTGCGCGAGATCGCTCAGATCGTTCAGGCCGACGAACGCTGCCGAGCTTTTCAGTGAGTGAGCCGCCCTGAAAATATTATTGATGATATCGATGTCGTCGGGATTTTTTTCGAGCTCAAGCAGGTTCTGGTTGAGCTCCTGAAGCTGTTCGTCGGCTTCTTCAAGGAAGATATCCTGATATTCACCCAAGGAAAACGTCATGGCCGCACCCCGCGCAATATTGTAGAATCGTCTGCTCCCCCCGTCGGCACCGGCCCGGCGAGGCATTTTATCGGCCCGTGTTACATATACCCATACCCGTAGGCCGTTTTCTCCTCATTGGAGCGCGAGAAGAGAATGTTGTCAAGATTGAGAATGACGACAAGTCGACCGGAGACACGGCCGATACCATTGATGAACTCGTCCGAAATGCCTTCTATCAGGTCCGCCGGGGGATCTATATTCCTGCCCGGCATCCGGATGACCTGGTAGACGCTATCCACGAGAAGGCCGACGAGCTTCTCGCCGGTCTCGACCACGATAACGCGCGTAAGGTCGGTGATGTTCCCCTGCGGCAGGCCGAAGCGGATGCGCACATCTACAACCGGTATGACGGACCCCCTGAGGTTGATGACCCCTTTAATATACTCCGGTGTATTCGGAAGCCGGGTAATCTCGGGCATTCTGATGATTTCGTGCACTCGAAGAATGTTGATACCGTATTCCACGTCATCGAGCAAAAAGCTCACAATCTGTACGGTCTCGATATCTGAAACGGCCGTATCGGCACCGTCCCCGGCGGTCGCCGCCGTCACCCTGTTGACCATCTGCGTCAGCTCGTTGATGTTCATATGCCAAATCCGTCCGTCTGTGATATAATCGGCCTGTTTGCCCGTTTATAGTAAACCATGGTTGTTTGTTTTCAAGCATTTTTTACAGTCGAGCCGACCGTCCGGTTGCGAATAAATACACCCTTTTCGTCATGCCCCGCCGGGGATGTCGGCGTTTTGAATCCCCCCGCCTCCGCCGCGCCCCCTTCGGTAAAGTGGGCTCCTGCGAAGATGGCCGTCCTGTGGGGCAAGGGCTTACAAGCCCTTGGCGCTACTTATCCAGCTCCTCATGGAAGCATCTTCAGCCGGCCCGGTAAAAACGAATACACGACACCCATCCGGAATATACTCTACCACATCGTGTGGTATTGACCGGTAAATGATTGGCTGTCGACCGCCATTTTTATCAATGGGAAATTTCCCCCGATCAGACCGCCCCGAACATGCCGGCAGGTGCGACATTTATGGAATATCCGAACGCGTCAGGGCATATTATGCTTGATCATACTCTACGATTCGGCAGACTTATCAGGGCCGCCCGGAGCGGGACGACGCGGGGGAACGAATGTACATCGGAATCGACATAGGATCGATCAGCGCGAAACTCGTCGCTACCGGCGGAGATGGGGAAATTCTCCATGCCGACTACCGGTATCATCGCGGCGATCCCGCAGGCACCACTGCGGAATTGTGCAACAGCGCCCGCGCCGCCGGATTCGGCCGTTATCGTTCGCTCTGTGTCACCGGCTCCGGCAGAAAGCTCATCGGGGACTGCTTGAATGCCGATCTGGTGAAAAACGAGATAACCGCCGTCTGGAAAGCGGTCCGAACGCTCCTGCCCGAAGCGGGAAGCATCATAGAGATAGGCGGGCAGGACTCAAAGCTCATATCGCTTGCGGACGGGGAGATACGTGATTTCAGGCTCAATTCGGTCTGCGCGGCGGGAACGGGCGCCTTTATCGAACAACAGTCGCACCGGCTCGGCATAACGCCGCTGGAGCTTTCAACGCTTGCGCTCGGAACGGCCCGGCCCGCGCGGTTTACCGGGCGCTGCACGGTCTTCGTCGAAACCGAAATGGTCAACCTGCAGCAGCGGGGCTGTAGTGCTGAATCCATCGCCGCGGGGCTCTTCGACGCGGTGAGCGAAAACTACCTTAACGACCTCGGTTCCGGGATGAAGATCGGCGGCCCGGTGCTCTTCTGCGGAGGCGTCTCCGTAATGGAGGCCATGAGGCGCTCGTTTGAAAAGCGGCTGGGCCTGTCGGTGGTGGTCCCGGCGGCGAATAAAATCACCGCCGCCTATGGAGCCTCCCTCCTCGCCGCGGAAACGCCCGCCGAGCGCGAGCGCGAGCTTCCAGCGGAGCTATCGGCGGCGGAAAGGCCCTGTCTGCCGGGCTGCGACAGGGCCGACTGCCTGACGTGCGGCCTCTGTTATACGAAAAGGCCCGTATGAACTACCGCCGGACCCTTTCCAGGTTCCGGTTCAGCGAGACCACCCTGCCGTTCTCGAGCCCCACATACACCTCGTTGCCGACGATGCTCGCCGAGGTGCTGATCCTGCCCTTAACCTGATGCTTCCACTGAACTCCCCCGCCGGAAGCGTCGATCGCGAAGAGCGTATCGTTCGCGGATATATACAGTACGCCGCCGCTGAGAGCGATCGAGTTACGGACCGGAGCGCCGAGCGCCTTCTTCGCGATCACGGAGCCGTTATCGAGATTCAGCCAGGTAACGGCGCCCTTCAATCCGGCCACGACCATCCGGTTTTCGAACACGAGTGGAGAGGTGATAAAGGTATCGGCAAGCTCCTTCTTCCAGAGCTCGGCACCCTTCTCCATCTCGAGCGCGGACACCGCTCCGTAATAGCTCACCGCATAGAGCGTGCCCCTCTGGTACGCAAGCCTGAACTTCGCTCCGATGTCGACCGTCCATTGCTCCCTGCCGGTTTGCGCGGCAAGCGAATAGAGCTTCCCATCGCTTCCGGAAACGAGAAGGCGGTTGTTGACCAGCATCGGCGTTTCGAAGATGCCCGCCCCGGCGTTGAATTTCCAGTTCCGGCTGCCCTTCAGGGTGAAGGAATAAACGGTCCCCTTCGTCGTGGCGATATACACGGCCGCCGGAGTGACCACGGCCGTCATGGTGTCGATCACGGCCCCGTCGAGCTTCTCGCTCCAGAGCGTCGCGCCCGTATCCATCGAAACCGCGTTGAACTTCTCATCCGCGGTGGCGAAATACAGCGCGTTATTGCCCAGCGCAAGGCCCGATATGACCGGTCCGGTTTTCTTCTCCCACGCCTTCGCGGCGTTGTTTCTCTCGAAGGCCATCAGCACGCCCTCACCCGTGGCGACGAACACCCTCCCGCCCGAATAGGCCATTTCCTTCACCGGCGAGCTGACGTCGAGGTTCCAGCGCACCCTGTCGAGCGGGCGCAGCCTGGCGAGTTCAATCTTTTCCTTTAACGGCCTGTCGGAACCGAGGACCACATCTTTACGAAATTCCTCATAGCCTTCGGCCTCGACCCTGAGCGTATAGGATCCGGGGACCATCTCGAGCGAAAGATCGCCGGAACCGACCATTTCGCCGTTAAGGTAGACGAGCGCGCTTTCCGGCTTTACCGATATCTCAACCCGTCCCTTTTCAACCGGCGTCTCCTTCGCGGGCGCCTGTATCTCGACGAGCTTCATTTCCTCGAATTCCTTTTTCAACGAGCGATCGTCGCGCATCTCGTCGGCCTTGATGGCCTTGACGGCCGCGATCTGTTGCACGACCTTCGTGATCTCGACGGGCGGGGCCTCGGGCTTCTTTTCTTCCACGGCGGCGACGGCCTCGACCACCTTCTCGACCTGGGTGTTGACGTTCGCGACCTCTTTCGCCCCGACTCGAACGGCCTCGTTTTCCTTAACGGTCACCGAGCTCTCCTCAACGTGGGCCTCGATCTTTTTGATCGCCTCCGAGTCCCTCACCGAATCGCTCTCGATGTTTTCGAGCGCGGCGATGCGCTTGGAAACCTGCACTCTGCCGTCGACGACCTCCACGCGCGTGTCCTTCGCGGCGTTCGACTCCACCATGAACATGGTCCCTCTGACACCCGCGACGGCCGTCGGGGTTTTGACCATGAAGCTTTCGCCTTTAACGAGCTTCTTCGGTTTGGCGAGCACCGTTCCGATCGCAAGCTCGAGAGAGGTGTTTTCGGAACCGGTGGAGCGGTCCATGAAGAGGGTGGCGAGTGAGACCTCGCTCTTCTCCTTAACGCGTACGACACTCCGGCCGATCTGGATATCCACCGTCGCGTCCGCCCTGGTTCTGATCCGGTCCCCCTGGTAGAGATCGGAGCCCATCTCGGCATTTCCCCAGACGTTGTTCCTGAAAGTCTGTACCTCACCTATTATAAACGTGATGACCGCCCTCGACCGGTTCTCCGTTTTTTTCGAACAGGAGAACGACAGGGCCACAAAAACCGCCAGTCCAAGCGTTGTTATCCGTTTCATACGTATCCCTCCTTTTGAGGCGAATGACCTTCCGTGTAATTCACGAGACGACCGTGGGCGCGAAGCCCACCGCCTTATTTTTTAATTCGATATATTCCGTTCTCCTGTGTCCCAAAGTACATCGTTTTGCCCGCCACGGCAATATTTGTGACCGACTCGGACGGCATCACGAGCGACCACTGCACCGTCCCCTTCTCCGTGTCGAAAACATAAAACACACGCCGCGACAGCACGTACAGCTCCGTCCCCGTCGCGATCGGACTCCTCTCCACGGGACCGCCCAGGTTCACGCGCCACTGCAGTCTGCCGTCAAGCGAGAGTTTCACCACGTCGCCGCCGGAGGAAACGGCGAACAGATACCCCCCGTCGATGATTGGATCGGCGGTAACCGCCCCGTTCAGACGATAGCGCCATTCGGGTTCGTCGCGTTCGATGTTGTAGCAGCCCACGAAACCCTCGAAATTCGCGTAATACAGCCGGTCCCCGCGAACGATGACCGACGAGCCTATGATCGTTCCCGCGTCTATCCTCATAACGACAAGCCGGAGCACCGTATCGATAACATGAATCCTGTCATCCTGGGCGGGCACGAAGAGCAGCTTGCCGTGGAGAACCGGCGTGGAGTAGGCGGCCGCGGGAAGGCTAAAGCTCCATAGCTCCCGGCCCCGGCGGTCAAACCGGTACAGATGACCCTTTGCCGTCGCAACGTATATTCCTTCGGCGTCGACCGCCGGGCGTGCCCCGAAATGCAGCACGCCGTCCGTCTTTCTGCTCCACAACTCCTTGCCGTTATCGAGCGCGATGGCGATTATGCGCTCATCCGCCGTTGCGAGGTAAACGATTTCTCCGTCGGAAACCGGCCGGGCGTTGACCATAGAGCCGCAGCGGAAGCGCCACACCACGGCTCCGTTTCGCAGCGCGTCGATACGACCGTCGGTCCCGACCGCTATAAAAAGCCGCCGGGCATCGTCGGTGACAACGTACGAAACCCGTGCCCGGTCCATCCAGGTGTTCTGGTTGAATGCGGGGGGAAGCTTTTCTTCCAGGCCGGGCGCGGCGGTCCGATCGGCCGCGTCCTCCGTCATCACAAGCTGCCTGAGCTCGCGCAAGAGCACGGGCGGCGACTCGGCGGCGGTATAGATGCGGGGCGCAGCCGTTTCCGCGGCAATCTTTATAAGTGCATCGTCAAGACGGGCTCCGGCGGCGGCCTCTCCCCGCGCCGGAAGCGCGGCCAGGGTTTCCTCGACCTTTTTCGCCAGAACGCGTGCGTCGCGTTCCTTCACCTCGCACACCTCGTTCGCCTCGACGGCGACCGCCCGCTCCGCAAGCCTCTGCTCTACGCCCTCGAGCAGCGCGCGCCGAGCCTCGTCCTGTGGCCCGGCCGCGTCGGACACGAGGCGACCGCGTACGCTGATCCTGCCATCGAGTACCTCGTAGCGAACGTCCCGGTTAGCCGCGACCGAAACGCCGAAACTCGTGCCGCGCACACCGGCCACGGACGTCGGTGTCCGCACCTCGGCCGCATCGCCCCGCTGGAGCTTCTTGAAGCTCAACAGGGCCGTACCCGCCGAGAGATCGAGACCTGCGCGAAGCCTGCCGTTTCCACTGCGGGCCAGCTCATCTATCCTGAAACGCGCGTTCTGTTTTATCCTGATTGAAATTTCATCCCGGTACCGGAGCTCAACGAAGGAGCGGGGGCCCGTCTGCACCGTGTCGCCGGCATCGAGAAGCGAGCCCGGCTCGAGCGCCGAGACGACGCCGCCGCGCTCGAGGCGCACCTCGCCGTAAACGGCCGCCGCTACCGTTTCGGGGGGAACGATCTCATCACCCGCGCGGAAAAAAAGAACGGCCGCTCCCGCGATGATGAGAACCGAAGCGGCGGCGAGCACGGCCTTCGTCCGCGCGGAAGACGCGCGCGAAACGGCGCCCCCCTCTCTCTCACGCATCGCCTCGGACCGCACGCGCGCGAGGCCGCGCGCTGCGTCGATCGGCGGGTCATCGAAACACGCGCGTGCGAAAAGGGACGCAAGCCCGCGCGCCTCGACATCGGAACAGCGCCCGTCCGCGCGAAGGACATCGACGATCGCGAGTATTTCCTTTTCGATATACGGCTCCATTCTTCCGGTCCTCATCGGCTTTACTCTGTACATCCCCCGATACTTATACCACGTTTCTCGATTTAAGCCGGTCCGCTATCTTCTCGACGGCCTTCTTCATTCGCCACTTCGCCGTCCTCTCCGGGCACTCCAGTATGCTCGATATCTGGCTGTACTGCATACCGTGATCGAACCTCAGCAGAAATACGGTCCTGAACTTCTCCTTGAGCGAATCGACCGCCCGATGGAACTCGCGCAGGTCCTCGTCCCTCAGATAAAGCTCCTCGGGCGAGCCATCGGGCGAGTTGATTCCGTCCATCTGGTCGCCGCCGACCGTCAACATGTCCTTACTGTGCTTCTTGCGGTAATTCTTGCAGCAGTTGACGGCGATACGATAAATCCACGACGAAAAAGCCATGTCGGTGTTGAACGAATCGATATGCAGAAACACCCTCATAAATACATCATGCAGCACGTCCTCCGACTCGTCCACGTCGCCGAGGGAATAGATGATGAGCCGCTTCAGCCGGAGCGCATAGCGCCCATAGAGCTCATCGAAGGCTTTTTCTTCACCCCCCTTGAACCGCCTGACAAGTTCCTCGTCGCCGATGGTCACCAAAGCATCGCTCATCAGTTACTCTACATACCTATGATATAGTAAAAAGTGTAAAAATATCCGGGAGCCAGCCCAGGCAGTATAGTGGATACGCAAGCGGCGGTAAAGGAAAAGATTGTCGGCATCGGCTTTTACGGCGGAAAGACCGGAGGTGATGTATACGCCCGTCGCGTATTCTTCCTGTCGGCCGGTACCATGCGCGCGCACGGTGCGGCCTGCGCCGAATGAAAGCGCGCCGGGCGGCGATCAGGGAAGCGGCGGGTACGGCGGCGAGGCTTCGATCTGGGAGAATATATCGCCGACGAGGCCCTCGTCGAGGAGCGAGATGAGTTGTCTCGTCTTCTGTTCGAGCTCGCCCGTCAGCCCCACCTTGAGGTCCCTGACCTGCATGTATTCATCGGCGATATTGAGCGCCGCGAGAATCGCCACCTGGAGCGGAGTGCCGCTGGAGAGGCTGCGGCCCACCTCTTCCATCCGCTCGTTCACGAGGCGGGCGAGCCGCTCTATATACTCCGGCGCCGCCTCGCCCTGGATCGAATAGGTACCGCCGTAGATGGAAACCTTCACCCTGTTCTCCACCGGCAACCTCCCTTTGCGGTCTTCAGCGCCCACGGGGCGCCTACTTGCCGTCCTCTTCTATGATAAGAAAGTCATCGTCCATCGAGAGCTCGTCGAAGGATGAGCCCTTCTTCTTTTTCGAGGATTTTTTCTTTTCCGTCTCGTCGATGATGGCCAGATCATCGTCCACGTCATCGATCACGATTTCGTCGGCCCCCTCATCGAGGAGGATGATCTCGTCCTCTCCGCCCGACTTGTCGGGAACGGTCTCAACGCGCACGTCCGCGTCCGCGAGGGCGGTGTCGTCGTCGATTATGATGATATCGTCGTCCTTGTCGGATATCACGATATCGTCGCCGCTCCGGACGGTCTCAACGCTGACCTCCTCCCTCGGGGGGGAGGCGGGAGCGACGCGCGGCTCGCTCTTCGGCGTCGATTCGCGTGCCGGCGGCCTTTCCGCGCGCGTGCCGCCATCGAAAATCGGGGCCGAGCCGCTTTTAAGCGCGTCCATCTTGCCGAGCAGTTCGATGATCTTCTTCTCGAGCACGTCCTCCTTGCCCTTCAGTTCGGCAAGCTCGCGTGCGGTGTCGTCGAGTTCGCGCTGGATCTTTGCGAGCTCCTGCTCTTTTTCTTCAAGGCTCAGCTTCGCCTCCTCGGCGACGACTTTGAGTGACTCGTTATCGGACTCGAGTCTCGAGTTTTCAGTCCTGAGGTCGCCGATCAGCTGCAGCGCCTTAATTATCCTGCTTTCAAGCTCCTCGAGCTGCTGCATGGAAATCATTCCTTTGATACCTCCATCGTTATTGTTGGCACCTGGTCGTTGTCAGGAACGGCAACAAGCGCGCCGGCCAAAAAGCAGGTCGAAGTGCGGCACCCTGCACTCCCTTACCATATTTTCGGCGGTATTCATCACTCTCTGCAATAAAAAAGACCTGACTTGTTGCGAATCCATGGAATACCGTGTTTCCTCCCGCCTGCGGCGGGGGAAAACCGGTCTTATTCCCAGGTTATGCAACAACTCTCATAAATAGCCGTCCTATTTGTTTCGCGACAGCCATAGAATACACACAGGGCCGAAATATAATCAAGTTTTTTATCTTAAAATTGGAGCCGCATCTCGACTCCTACAATCTCGCCGGGATAGTGCCGCCTTCTGACGGCGCTCACCGTCGCCGAGAGGCCGGCGAACGCGTTGTACGAGAAGAAGTAGCGCGCTCCGGCCGAGAAGAGCAGCGGATTGACGAGCGCCCCCTCTATCGGGATCTCCTCGATCTCCTCGTGTACGCGCGAGAAGCGGCGGGACGCATAGGCCGAGACCCACGGGATAAACGGATAGAGCGTGTCGGTATTCAGCGCGAGTGACGCGGCCGCATAATCGTTCTCGAGCCGCTTCGGGTCGAGGAAGGTTCCGTCGGCCATGAAATTCAGCCCGAAGGCCTTTCGATAGGTTTCCTTTTCAACCGGGTTGAGATAGAGCCCGTTGTAAAAGCCCTCACGGTCCTTTTCCCTGAAAACGCAGAACAGGTTGGCATGGAAAAAGAACGCGCCCGCCTCGTACTGGGCCACCGGGCCCAGCTTCAGCTCGTTGTTGCCAAGGGCGAGATTGCGCCAGCGTTCGTCGGTGTAGGCGTTCGGCCCCGTCGGGAAGCGGAAAAGCGCGAGCACTCCCCAGTGCAGGGCCCCGCCGGCGGCCGTGCCGGCGTACCACCACAGCCGCACGAACGTATCGCCCAGCGCCGCGTCGCGCGAAGCCGGAAAACCTTTGTGCAGGTACTGCAGATAGACCCGGGCGGAGAGGCTGTCGATGATCCCAAAACCGATGCCGAAGGTATCGCGGCGGTACCCGCTGTCATAGGTAAAGAATTCCTCGTTGACGAGTAGTTCCATCGAACCCTCGGGCAGGGTCGCGATCGTTTCGGTAAACGGCATCGAGGCGTGAGAGGTCGCGGCAAGCGCCATAAATGAAACAAGCGCCGCGAGAAGGGCGCTTTTTTTCAAAGGCATGGTGTTCCCCCGGCGCATGGGCCGAGCGTCCGGAACATACGATGCTCAGGACACCTTTTCCTTGACCGCATTAACGATCTGCGCAAAGGCGTTCGGATCGCTTACGGCGAGGTCGGCCATCAGCTTTCGGTTCATCGTTATACCGGCCTGCTCCATCCCGGCGATAAGCCGGCTGTACGAGATGCCGTTAAGGCGGGCCGCCGCGTTGATCCGTATGATCCACAGCGCCCTGAAGTCCCGCTTCCTGCGCCTGCGGTCTTTATAGGAGTTCTGCAGCGCCTTGCGCCGCGCGTCCTTCGCCGTTCTAAAAAGGTTCTTCCGGGCCCCATAAAAGCCCTGCACATCCTTTAAGACCTTTTCGCGCCTTTTATGATGTACCTTTCCGGTTGTTGCACGTGGCATAACTGTTCCTCTCGAAATGTTTCAGTAATTGGTGTTCCCCGCGGCGGATCAGCCATAGGGAAGCATGCGCCGAACACGGTCAAGCTCGGTCTCATGAACGAGACTGGGACTTCGAAGCTGTCTTTTCCGCTTCGACGATTTCGCCTCAAGCAAATGACTCTTATATCCGTTGGCCCGTTTCACCTTGCCGTTTTTGGTGACCTTGAACCTCTTTTTAGCGCCGCTGTTCGTCTTGATCTTAGGCATCTTCTCCTCGCTCTGCGAAGCCCCGCCGCTATTTCTTCGCCACCGACGGCACGGGCGTCATTATCATCGTTATATTCCTTCCTTCAATGGAAGCCTTCTTCTCGACCAGGGCGCACTGCTCGAGGTCTTTCTGGATGTTATCCATCACCTTGAATCCGAGTTCGTTATGAACAATCTCCCTTCCCCGGAACATCAGGGTGAACTTGACCTTGTCGCCCTTTTCGAGAAAATCCCTCGCATGGTTTACCTTGTGCTGGTAATCATGGGAGTCGATCGAGGGCCGGAACTTGATTTCCTTTACGTGAATGACCTTCTGCTTCTTCTTCGCCTCTTTGGCCTTTTTAATCTGCTCAAATCGGAATTTGCTGAAATCAATAATCTTGACGACCGGTGGATCCTGGTCCGGAGAGATCTCGACGAGATCCATCTCCTTGCCCTTGGCGATTGTCATGGCCTCTTCGGTCGGCACGACCTGAGGGCCGCCTTCTTCACCAACAAGCCTGACCATCGGCTCCCTGATCTGATCGTTGATCCGGTAGCGTTTTATATCTGATTTGTCTATGCGAAACCTCCTTCCGCCTTCAAGCAAAGATTAAAAAAAACCGTCCGCGAAGAACACAACACGCGGCAGGCAAAAAAAAACGAGCGCCGAATATTCCATCTGCCCGAATGTGTTAAAAACCGGCACTGAGCCACATTGTCAGTATATGCCGTTATTAATCAACAAAATTTCGGCATGCCGCCGCCGATCGGGGGTACTTTTTACGCTTTTCCGGCGGCTTCCGCCCTTAAAAGGGCCGTAAACTCATCGACCGGCATCGTCCGCGAGGAGGTCTCTCCGCGCCTGCGCACCGAAACGGTCCCGCTCTCGACCTCTTTCCTGCCGATCACACCGATATACGGCACCTTCTTCTCGATCGCGTCGCGGATTTTGTAACCGATGGTCTCCTCCCTGAGATCGGCTTCGGCACGCAGTCCACCGCGCATCAGCTCGTCGCGCAGGCGCACGGTGTGGTCGGCGGCCTCCGAAACGACCGTGAGGAGCGCAACCTGCACCGGAGAAAGCCACAGCGGAAATTTCCCGGCGTAATGCTCCACCAGCACGCCGACAAAGCGTTCGATGGAGCCGAGAAGCGCGCGATGTATCATATAGGGACGATGCTTCTGTCCGTCGCTACCGACATAGGTGACGTCGAAGCGCTCGGGCATATTGAAATCGAACTGTATGGTGCTGCACTGCCACTCGCGGCCGAGTGCATCTTTTATCTTGATGTCGATCTTGGGACCGTAGAACGCGCCGCCGCCGTCGTCCAGCTCGTAGTCGATCCCTGCGCGTTCCACCGACTCCTTGAGGGCCTGTGTCGCCTCGCTCCACATCGCCTCGTCGCCCACGAACTTCTCACCCGGACGCGTGGCGAGGTAGACCTTGAAATCGGAGAAGCCGAACGATCTGAGCATGTACAGGCAGAAGGCGAGCACACGGTCGATCTCCTCTGGCATCTGGTCGGGACGGCACATAAGGTGGGCGTCGTCCTGGGTGAAACCGCGCACGCGCAGCAGTCCGTGCAGCACGCCGCTGCGCTCGTAGCGGTACACGGTGCCGAGCTCCGCCCAGCGCAGCGGCAGATCGCGGTAGGACCATCCCCTGCTCTTGTAAATCATTAAATGGAAGGGGCAGTTCATGGGCTTCACGTAGTAGTCCTGCCCGTCGATGTCCATCGGCGAATACATATTCTCGCTGTAAAAACCGAGGTGGCCGCTGGTTTCCCAGAGCGTCGACCTGCCGATATGCGGCGAGTACACGAGGTCGTAGCCGTTTTTGTAATGCTCTTCGCGCCAGAAACTTTCAATTATATGGCGCAGGCGCGCGCCCTTTGGATGCCACAGGATGAGGCCCGGTCCGGTTTCTTCGTGCACCGAGTAGAGATCGAGCTCCCTGCCCAGCTTGCGGTGATCGCGCTTCTCGACCTCTTCGAGGTGTTTGAGATACGCGTCGAGCTCGTCCTTTGTGGGCCATGCCGTGCCGTAGATGCGCTGCAGCATCGGGCGTTTCTCGTCGCCGCGCCAGTATGCCCCGGCGATCGACAGGAGCTTAAAGGCCTTTATGTACGAGGTACGCGGAAGGTGCGGCCCGCGGCAGAGATCCGCGAACTCACCCTGGCGGTAGAGCGAAATCGTCCCGTCGGGCAGGTCGTCGAGCAGCTCGACCTTGTAGCTCTCGCCGATGGACGAAAAGTAATCGATCGCCTTCCGGCGCGTTACCTCCTCGCGAACGAGCTCGAGGTCCTCGGCGACGATCTTCGCCATCTCCTCCTCTATGCGCCGCAAATCCTCGGGAGTGAAGTTTCGCTCCACCTCGAAATCGTAGTAGAACCCGTTGTCGATGGCCGGACCGACGGCGAGCTTTGCGCCGGGGAAGAGCCGCTTTACCGCATGCGCCATCAGGTGCGAGGCCGAATGCCGGAAGGCGTCTTTGCCCTCTGCGCTCGCGAAGGTGAAGAGCTTCAGGCCCGCGTCGCCGGCGAGGCGAAACGACAGATCGGTCAGCCGGTCATCGACGGCGGCGACCAGCGCGGCCTTCTGGAGTTTCTTTCCGATTTTACCGGCCACCTCGTAGACCGAGGAGTTCGATTCGACCGGGAGGGAGGATCCGTCCGGGAGGGTAACTTTGACTTCGCTGGACAATTAACGGCACCCCTGAAAAAGAAAAGTTGGGCGATATCGGAGTCGAACCAATGACCTCCTGCGTGTCGAGCAGGCGCTCTAACCAAACTGAGCTAATCGCCCCAATAATGCTTGATGCAAACAAACCCGAAGGCCACGTGAGACCGGAATTCCCCGCCGGGCGGCCCTTCAGTGTTTTTACATAACCGTTCCGGGCCCCCCATTGTCAACAATTTTTTACCGGGTGAAATTATACTGGACAGATTCCCCCGGGGCTCGATCATTCATCGATAAGCGGCGCATTGGCCGGGGTCACCACGGCCCATCCCGCGGCATTCTCAATGAATTCATGTCACCATTTTCCGAGGAGGTTCGCATGAAATTGCTGGATCTGTTCAGCCTCAAGGGTAAGAAAGCCGTCGTTACCGGCGGCGGAAGAGGGATCGGGAAATTCATCGCCACCGGACTTGCCGAAGCCGGCGCGGACGTTATAATCGCCTCCCGCAAGCTCGACACGCTTTCAAAGGCGGCCGATGAGATTTCAAAGCTCGGTGTGAAATGCGTTCCCGTCAAATGCGACATGGGCGCGCCGGACCAGATCCACGCGCTGGTCGAGACCGCCAGAAAGGAATTCGGCACCATCGACATCCTTGTCAACAATGCCGGCCTCACCTGGGGCGCGCCCACGCTCGACTTTCCGCTGGATAAATGGGAAAAGATCTTCGACGTGAATGTGAAGGGAGTCTGGATACTGTCGCAGGAGGCGGCGAAGATAATGAAGGAAAAAGGCGGCGGAAAAATCATCAATATCTCTTCGGTGATGGGCTTCCGCGGCTCGATAGAGGAGGCGCATCCGGCCGTTGCCTACAACTCCTCAAAGGCCGCCATAAATCTTCTCACGATGAATCTCGCGATCAAGCTGGCGCGGTACAGGATTTACGTCAACGCCATAGCGCCGGGATTCTTCCATACCGACATGATGGGCTATCTCGACAAGCCCGAGATGGAGCAGCTGCGAAACGCCGTGCTAATGCAGATTCCCATACCGAAGATGGGTGAGGAGGACGACATAAAAGGACTC
>JADFDB010000219.1 GCA_018263175.1 Spirochaetota bacterium | reverse complement strand
TTTAAATACGCCAATTACAACGCGGGGATCAAATACGCCGGCTACCGCCATACTTTTTCGCTGTGGGTGGGTAACAGCGCGGGGTACTCCCCCGTCGAATACATGGCCGGGAGCACGGTTACCACCCCCAAGCTCGGTTTCGCGTTTACACGGGAGTTCGACCTGTGGTCATGATCCCGGTCTGAGCCGCTCCCGCACGAGCCGCGTAAGGAGCCTTTCGCAGAGCCCTCCCGTTTTTCCATTGACAAAACCCGCACCGTGCCGATGGTTCAGCGTCATGATCGAATGCGCCCCGGCTGTAGTCCGTATAATGCCATAATGGCATTCGGGTCCGGGGATTGCCGGATTTTCCCATGGGAAGAATAAAACAGCGGTTTTCGGGACAGTCGGGGCAGTTTATGCTCTTCTTCGCAGCGGTGGCCGTGTGCGGCTTTTCGCAGAGCGTGGTGGATGCCACGCTCAACAACTTCCTGGCCGAATCGTTCTCGATTACCGAGTTTCAGCGCGGCTTCATGGAGCTTCCGCGCGAGATGCCGGGCTTTCTGGTCATCTTCCTCTCGGCGCTCCTCTTCTTCATGGGCAGCCGCCGCCTGGCGGCCTTCGCCAACGCGCTCATGGCGCTCGGCATCATCCTGCTCGGCCTTTACTCGACGAGTTTCCCGGTGATGCTCCTGTGGCTCTTCGCCTTCAGCGCAGGGCAGCACCTGTTTCTGCCGCTCATCTCGAGCATCGGCATGGAGTTCGCCTCGGAAGGAAAGGCCGGACGCCGCCTGGGCCAGCTCAGCGGCTCGGCCAACCTCGCGGCGATTGTCGGGGGCCTTGTGGTGTTCGCCGGCTTCACCTACCTCGGCTTCACCTTCACCTCGTCATTCGTCCTCGCGGCGGCGGGCTTTCTGGCGGCCTCGGTCCTCATCTTTTTCATGACGCCCGATGAGCCGCGCCCGGCGAAAACGCGCTTTCTTTTACGGAAGGAATACGGCCTCTTCTACTGGCTCAATATCCTCTACGGTACGCGCAAACAGCTCTTCATAACCTTCGCGCCCTGGGTGCTCGTGACGGTCTTCCACCAGAAGACGCAGGTGGTGGCGACGCTGCTTGCCGCGGGCGGGGCGATCGGCATCTTCTTCAAGCCGCTCCTCGGCAGGGCCATCGACCGGCTTGGCGAGCGCTTCATCCTGATGGCCGAGGCGGTGGCGCTCGTGGCCGTGTGTCTCCTCTACGGCTTCTCGCGCGACGCCTTCGGCGAAACGGCGGCCCTCTACGTTACCTGCGCCTGCTACGTCGCCGACCAGCTCCTCATGTCGGTCGGCATGGCCCGCGCAACGTATTTAAGGAAGATCGCCCTTGTCCCCGCCGACGTTACACAGACGCTCACGATGGGCGTCACGATCGACCACTTTTTCTCGATCGTGATCGCGCTCGTAAGCGGATGGATCTGGCTTACGGTGGGCTACCAGTACGTCTTCCTGCTCGGCGCGTGCATCGCGCTCATCAACCTCGTTTCGGCGTCGCGGGTGCGGACGCGCTGAGAGAGCGCAGTTACCGCTTTTTCAGAAACGGTACGATCGCGCCTGCGATGAGTCCGCCCTGCTCGGGCAGCATGGCGTGACCGGCACGGGGGATCGAAATGACCGTAACGCGCTTGCCGAATTCCTTTTTCATGATTACGGCGTTCTCGGCCGGCGCTATGACGTCATTCTCGCCCTGTAAAAGCAGGATCGGCGCCGTGCCCCCGCCCCACCACTCTTCCCTCGGCGTCGCGAGCGTCGCGCGCGACTGGGGCCACGACGCACGGAAATACCAGCCGCGTACCCAGTATTTTGGGATGGCGCTTTTGGGTGCGAAAAAGGCTTTTCGTATATAGCGCTCCCTGGTGCTGTCGGGAAGAAAGTTGAAAAAGATCAGGTACATCGCTTTTCTGATGTCTTTCGGAATCGGCGCGTAGCCGCCGGCGGCGATGAGCGTCACACTTTTAACGAGCTCCGGATGGTCCGCCGCGAGCGTCCGGGCGATGCGGTTGCCGTAGGCGTGCCCGACAACGTGCGCTTTTCCGCCACCGGGGCCGTCGAGGCTGCGTATAACCTCGGCCGCGTCGGCCGCGTAATCGTGCTGGGTCAGCTTTTTAAAAAGGCCCGAACCGGTGCTTCCGCCGATGCCGCGCAGCTCCACGGCCACGGTGCGAAAGCCCGCCCCGGCAAGCGAGTCCGCGAGCTCGTTGAAGTCGCTTGCCGAGCGTCCCAGGCTTGCGAGCAGCATCACCGTGTCGCCTTTGCCGTGAACGTAATACTGCACCTGATGATCCGCAAGGGCGAGCACCCTGCTTTCGCCGATTGCCGGACGCGCCTCTTCGCCCGAATTCCAGACATAGAGCGCGAGTATTGCGATCGGCACAAACAGCATGACGACGAAGTTTCGTTTTTTATTCATTCCCCGTGTTCCCTCTCTCTGATTTACCGGATGATAGTATGCGCTCGCGTGAAAATCAATCTCAAATTGGGAAATCGACCATTGTGCCCGCAGGCCCGACGGCCCGCTTTCCCGTTTTTCCGGACTATCGGAAAAAGGCCACTTCAACCTCGAAGGTAGAGCTTTGAAATCGGCGCCGGGATATGCTGTACCAATCCTGAAGGCAATGGCGTAAGCGGGGACCGCGTTTCTGTTCGGAAAAATTCCCGATAATCGGCCCGGCGTGTCCGTCGTAACGGGCATGATCGCGGGGGCCCGTGCCGCCATGCTCGAAAAATCGTCACGGAGGATGAGCGCAATGAACGAGATGTGCCACGAAACCGTACTTAAAGGCGTAACCGACATTCACCTCTTGAAAAAGGACTACGGCTATCGTTTCCGCGCGGGGATGGGGCGGTCGATACTGCTTGCGGGCGTCACCAACTTTGAATGGCGTATAGCCCCCGGGCTCGCCGCACCGGTGTCGCGGCTGTACATGGGCTCCGAGAGCGGCGACATGGAGCAGTTCGTGTTGCACGCGCAGTTCGGCGCACCCTGCAGGGTGCGGATATCGAACCCCGACGCGCGCTGTTACCTGTATATCGAACCTGAAACGGACT
>JADFDB010000218.1 GCA_018263175.1 Spirochaetota bacterium | reverse complement strand
CTACCGATACGGCGTCGATAACGCCCTCGTGGTGGAGCAGGCTTACGAGCGGCGACATCCCGTGGTAGCGCAGCCCTCCCGCGTGGATGGAAGGCGGCATGAAGCTGTGCCCCAGCGTGTACATCTCGACGATCGGCGCCATCTTGGCCTCGTCGCCGTAGTCGTAGACGAAACGCCCCTTGGTGAGCGTGGGGCACGCCGCCGGCTCGACCGCGAGGATCTTGATGTCCTTGCCGTTGATCTTGTCGCGCACGAACGGGAAGGCTATCCCCGAGAAGTTCGAGCCACCGCCCACACAGCCGATGACGACGTCGGGATAATCGCCGACGAGCTCGAGCTGCTTGCGCGTCTCGAGGCCTATGATCGTCTGGTGCAGGCACACATGGTTGAGCACGCTGCCCAGCGCATAGTTGGTATCCTTGTTAGTGGCCGCCTCCTCCACTGCCTCGCTGATCGCCATGCCGAGACTCCCGAGGTTCTTCGGGTCGCGCGCCAGTATCTCGCGTCCAACGTTCGTAATCGAACTCGGGCTTGGCGTAACGGTGCCGCCCCAGGTCTCCATCATGAACTTACGGTACGGCTTCTGGTCGTAGCTTACGCGCACCATGTAGACGTGCACCTTCATGTTGAAGAAGTTGCCGGCAAGCACGAGCGCGCTGCCCCACTGCCCGGCGCCGGTCTCGGTGGCAAGCTTGTTAATGCCTTCCTTTTTATTGTAATACGCCTGCGGCACCGCGGTGTTCAGCTTGTGGCTGCCTGCGGGCGACACGCTCTCGTTCTTGTAATAGATCTTCGCCGGCGTGCCGATGGCCTGCTCGAGCCTGCGCGCGCGGACCAGGGGCGACGGCCTCCACAGGCGGTAGATCTCGAGGATCTCCTCGGGGATCTCGATGTAGCTCTGCGGGCTCATCTCCTGCATGATGAGCCCCATCGGGAAGATCGCGTTGAGCTCCTCGGGGGTAAGCGGCTTACCCGTGGCCGGGCTGATCGGCGGACTCAGCGGACGGGGAAGATCGGGGATGATGTTATACCACTGCCGGGGCATATCCTTTTCGGGGAGCAGTATCTTCGTCGATTCTCGTGGCATGTTCGCCTCCTTCTGAAATTTTTTGGTCTCCGGGGCACAAAAAAAGGGCTACGGTTCTTTCGATATCCGCAGCCCTTGTGCTCTTTCCGTTGTCTGTTACGTTACAGGCACGACAAAGCGACCGGATATCGATGTCCGATTCGCCACCACCAGGCCAGGTTCTTGTTGAATCTGTTGTCCGGTTTCATATCTTTTACTGCGCCGTGCATGCTAGACACTATCGGTACTCGCACCAATCTGTCAAGTTTTTTTTGGCGTGATGGGTACATTCGAAAAAAACTTGCCCTGCCGGCATGGACCGGCTATACCGTGCATACACATCACGACTATCGCGCTAAAGGCGCAGAAGGCGGGGAGACATGGCACCAATACTGAAAGAAACCGATCCGCGCTCGCTCGGCGACAATCCTTTCAAATTGATCGGCGACGACTGGATGCTCATTACAGCGGGGACGCTTGAAAGCTACAACACCATGACGGCCTCGTGGGGAGGCCTCGGCGTGCTCTGGAACAGGGACGTCTGCTTCTGCTTCGTGCGCCCGACCCGCCACACGTACAAATTCATGGAAGACGCCGGCCGCTTCACGCTCTCGTTCTTCGGCGAGGAGTACCGCGGCGCGCTCAACTACTGCGGCTCGCACTCGGGAAAGGACGTCGACAAGACGAAGGAGGCGGGCATCACCCCCGCGTTATCCGAAAGCGGCACGGTCCATTTCGCCGAGGCGCGCCTAATTATTGAGTGCGAGAAGATCTATTTTCAGGACATTCTGCCGCGGAACTTCCTCGCGCCGGGCATCGCGAAGCTCTACCCGCAGAAGGACTACCACCGCATGTACGTCGGCGCGATAGTCCGCTGTCTCAGGGCCTGAGAGGGCCTCAGCGCCCCTCGGCCCACGAGCTCTCGCGCGCGTCGGCGCCACCGCGAAGTCTTCCCGTTTTAGGATCGCGGATAACGGCGCAGACCGCGCTGAAACTGTTGTCGCGCTCGCCCTTCACCACCACCTCGTAGCCCATGTCCTCGAGTGCCCCTCCGTCGGCGCGGCCTATCGGGGCCTCGAGTTCGATGGTGCCCGGGCGGTAGGCGTGCGGCGAGAAGGCGTCGGGCCAGTTGAGCGAGCGGAAGCGCGGCGCGTCTATGGCCTCCTGCACGTCCATGCCGAACACGACGATATTCAGAAACACCTGCACCAGCGCCTGCGTCTGCATGTCGCCGCCGGGAGTGCCGTAGCTCATGTAAAATTTACCGTTTTTAAAGACCATGGCGGCGTTCGGCGTGATGGTAGGCCGCTTTCCCGGCACGAGCGCGGCCGGATGCTTCGGATCGAGCCTGAACTGCGTCATGCGGATGCCGAGCGTAAGCCCGGTCCCCGGAACCATCGGCGACTGGGGAAAGTCGCTCGGCGTAAGCGATACGGCGTTGCCCCAGCGGTCGACCACGCTAAGGCAACTCGTGTCCCTGCCGTACCCGGCCGCGTTCTCGGCCAGCCGCACCACGGGCCCGGCGGGTCTTTCCCCGGCACGGACGCCGGGCACACCCGGCTCGTATTTCCACGGATCACCGTGCGGCGGCATCGCACCGAAGGCCTTTTCCGGTGTCATGAGCGCGCGCCGGGAGGCCGCGTAATCCTTTGAAAGCAGGCCCTTTTCGGGCACCTTCACGAAGGCCGGGTCGCCGAAGAAGGCCTCCCGGTCGGCCATGGCCAGTTCGATCGCCTGGAGCACGGTATGCACGTAGTCGGGCGAGTTGTGGCCCATGGCCTTGAGGTCTATTCCCTCAAGGATCTGCAACGCCAGGGGCACCACCGCGCCCTGGCACCAGGTGCGGTTGGCGTAGAGAGTGTATTCGCCGAAGTTGCCCGTAAGCGGCTTTTCAAAGCCGCCGCGGTAGCCGGACAGGTCTTCGCGCGTAAAGAGGCCGCCCTTCTCGCGATGAAGCTTTAAAATGGCTTCCGCAACGGGCCCTTTGTAGAAATAGTCCCGCACCGC
>JADFDB010000217.1 GCA_018263175.1 Spirochaetota bacterium | reverse complement strand
TGAGCTTCAACGCGGGGAGGATGGGCAACGCCGATATCGCCATCGGCAACGTCATCGGCTCGAACATCGCGAACATCGCGCTTATCCTCGGCGTCTCCGCGCTGATACGGCCGATCATCATGAACATACGCGCCGTGCGCTTCGACGTGCTGTTCATGCTGGTCGTAAGCGGCCTCCTCGCATTCCTGGTGCTGGACCGGGACCTCGGCAGGGGCGACGGCCTCGTGTTCCTCGCCGGCATAACGCTCTACGTCGGCTACAAGGTCTACCAGGCGATGCGTAAAATCAGGGAGGGGAAAACCGACGTAACCGATCGCGAGGCGGGTGATGAGCTCGGAGAGCTCGCGCACGGGCTTCCGCAGGGCAGGGCCGTCGTCTCCATCGTGCTCGGACTGCTCGTGCTCGTTGCGGGCTCCGAGCTCTTTATACGCGGCGCGGTGACGCTCGCGCGCATGCTCGGGGTGAGCAACGTCGTGATCGGCCTTACGGTGGTGGCCTTCGGAACCAGCCTCCCGGAGCTCGCCACCTCGGTGCTCGCCGCGGCGAAGGGCGAGGGCGACGTGTCGCTCGGAAACGTGGTGGGCTCCAATATCTTCAACATACTGTTCATCCTCGGCGCCACCGCGGCGGTATTCCCGATCGGCACGGGCGATGTCAACCTCGTCGACCTGCTCGTCATGCTGGGAACCTCACTCCTCATCATCCCGATCTCGCTCATAGGCGGCAGGGTGACGCGCCCCGAGGCCGGGCTGCTGCTCTCCCTGTATGTGGGATACGTGTATTACCTCTACACGCAGCACGCGGCCGGGATATAGCACACAAAGGCGATATTGGCCAATGCCACCTTTGTGTGCGCCTCAGCATTTAAGCCCGCGCCCAAGGTCTACGGCGATGGACAGGCCGCGCAGTTCGGGAGGGAACTCGATTTTCAGGAAGTATTCGATGAAACAGCGCTCAACGTCCGGCGGCATGTCCGCGCCGCAGTAGCGCCCAAAGGTCTTCTCGAAGCCCGCGAACCTTCCCCGTGCATCGATATGCAGTGTGCCGCGAAGGAGGACGGCCGTGCAGCCGCCGCAGCTCACGGTGATGTTCCGCTTCGCGAGGCAGGGGACAAATGCCTCGCGGTGGAAGCCTTCCCGGATGACGCGCCACGATGCGGCGGCCTTGCCTGAAAGGCGATATTCCTCAACCGGACCCCGCGCGGCGCCGGTCGCACACGAGGAGGCGAGCGCCAGTAGAAGGGCTATGCAAAGGATCGCCGCGCGATGCCGCGGGCCGGGGCGGGAACGGCCCCAAAGATAAAGGCAACATTGGCCAATGTCGCCTTTATACGCATGGAGGCCGCGGGCGTGTCTGGTATGTCCGCCCGGCATAAACGTCCCCACCTTACAGCGTTACCGGCACCGCGAGCGAAATGCGCGAGAGGTTCTTGCGCGCCTTCTCGTATTCCGGGTCGAGCGCGATGGCCTTCTGGAAGCTGCTTTTTGCGATCTCCAGGGCCTTTTTGGCCTCGCCGACGTTTCCTTTCTCCTTCAGGTCCTCGGCCCTCATGACGGCGATCTCACCCCGATAGTTGCTGAGCGAGGCGTCGACCGAGCGCGTCTCCACATTTTTGGAGATGAGCCTCGCCTCCTCGGCGCTCAGCATTGCGTCGAGGTAGCCGGTGATCTTTACCACCAGCTGTTTTTGCAGATCGAAGAAGCTGTCGGTCTTTCCGGCCACGGCCGCCGCGCCGAGCTGGGAGCCCGTCTCGACCGAGTAGACCTGCGATTCGATGCGGAGGCTTCCGTTCATCTCCATGAACGAGCCGGCCAGCATGTAGCGGGCCGCGAGGATGCGGCCGAGCTTTACCGCCTTGTCGGCGTCGACCATCCCGCTTAACTGGAACTCCTGCTCCTGTATGACCTCCTTCATGCGCTCGCGGCTGATGATGTTGAAGAGCCCGATCGCCTCGAGGTCGGTCATCACCATGGAGGGTATGCCGAACTCCCAGGGGCCGAATTCCTCAGCCCTGCTTTTAAGCGTGGAATTCTTGAAATTGAGCACCATGAGGCCCGAACGCTTCTCCCTGGGCACCTGGCGCAGGGCTTTCTGCGGCGTGCCGCATCCGGCCAAAAGAGCGAACATGAGGGCGAGGCTGAGGGAACGGGATGTACGCATGACTGTCTCCTGATTTTTATATATGTGGAATCCGGAAAACACCGAAACCGTCGGCGGATCGCGCACAGCATACGCACGGGCTCACGCGTTTCGCAAGCCTTATTTTCGCGCGGGCGTAACGGGGGTTGCAGTGGGGCAAGGGGCTGTACGTGCCGCAAAGGGTTACAACCCCTTGCCCTGAGACGGGAAGTATCTGCTCCGTGGATGTACCGGCATACCCATAGAACAAAGGGCTGTAGCCCCTTGTCGCAGCCGCCGTTTATGATGCGGGAACGCTCTGGAGTGTGAATTTAAGGATGACGATAAATACTTGACATTCCGCCCTTTTTATATCAGCAAAGGCGGGAAAGAGCGGAATATCGGAGGGACCGGCGGATAAAGACATGCCGCGTTCCACACGGCGCCGAACCGCGGGATGACCGCGCACGGCGCGTACCCGGTGTACGCCCCGCATGGCTTAACAAACAAAGAGGCCACGTGCGTTTCCATCGCCCGCGTACAGACAGCCACCAGCACGGACCCGGAGGACCGGACAGGTCTTCGTCATTTTCCCGTTCGCATAATTCCACTTAAAACAACCATTTTGGAGGTCGCTATGAAACGGCTTGCGTCTGTCATCGTGTTCGTGCTCGTTCTGTCCGCCGTGCCCGCCTTTGCCATGGACGTGATGGTGGGGGCCAAGGCCGGGTACTTTATGTGGCGTCCCTATTTCAAAGATGTCGAAACCGGTTTTTTCCAGGATATCGAGATCGGCACCGGGGCGCTGTACGGGCCGGCCGTCAGCCTTATCTTTAACGAAAACGTGTCTTTCTCCGGGGTGGCCCTGTTCGGGACACAGCAGGCCCACTGGACCCTGGATGACAGTTATGATGCAAACGATGCCAAGTATCGAAACGGCACCTATTTTATCGAATCAAACCGCATCG
>JADFDB010000216.1 GCA_018263175.1 Spirochaetota bacterium | reverse complement strand
AAAACCCGCGCGCGTACGAATTCCTCGGGGCCGGCGGCGCCTGGGTGCGCGGCATGGATGGCGCGCGGGGGTTTTTCGGCGAAGTGGCGGGTGAATGCTCCCTCTCGTACAACGAAAGCGAGGGGGAATACGTTATCGTATATTGCAAAATAGGAACCGGAGCGATCGTTGTGGCGAGGTTCAGGGATTTTGCGTCGATCGAAGGCGCATCTGCACTGACCGTCTACGAGCCGCCCGCGCTTCCCGGCGGCGGGGATGGCCCCACGGCATGGTATTATTCGGGCAAGGAGATTCTCTCCGAGGGGCGCGACCTCTATGCCGTGTACATGCATCCCCTGGAATATCAGCCGTACCTTCTGCGGATACGGCTTCCTTAAGCTTTGAAGATGATCATCTCCACCCCCGCCTCGCGGATCATCTCCTCGGCGAGTGCATCGTTGTACGGATCGCGAATTATGAACGTTCGGATCCCGCTGTTGATGAGCATCTTGGTGCAGATGGAACAGGGCTGGTTCGTAATATAAATCACGCCACCCTTGACCGAAACGCCATGGTACGCCGCCTGGATGATAGCGTTCTGCTCGGCGTGGAGTCCGCGGCACAGCTCGTGGCGTTCGCCGGATGGCACATTGTATATGGTGCGCAGGCAGGTTTCGGGCGTGCAGTGAGCGATTCCGGTCGGCACGCCGTTATAGCCGGTCGTAAGGATGCGCCGGTCCTTGACGATTATCGCCCCCACACGGCGGCGTATGCAGGTCGCCCGCGTGGAAACATCATCGGCGATCCTCATGAAATACTCATCCCACGACGGTCTTTCAGTCACGGTTCAACCTCGTAGTTGAAATTGAGCGTCGTCGATATCTTTCCCGCGGTGTTGATTGTCAGGCGGGCCTTGAGTGGTATGGACTGTTCGCGCGAAAAAATGGTCCGCCGCGGCGGCACGAGCGCTTCGGGGTGCTCTTTACGAAATTCGCGCAGCCTGGTTTCAGGAATCCGCCTGATAAAGCTCCTCGTTTCGCCGGGGTGTAGCACGAGGCGGGCGGCCGAGTCGCCGAACTCGATACGGTCGAGCTCGCTGTCCTCGTATATGATCGAGAGCACGGCAAGGGGGCGCGCGAAGTCGATCGTCTTCACGGCGCCCGGTGACGATTCAACGCTGAGTGCGGCGCGGTATCCGCCGTCGCGTGTGTCGCGGACCATGGAAAGCCGGTACTGTACGCCGTCGAATTCGACGGTGGCGGTATGATAGGCACGCTCGGCAGGGCGTTTGAAAACGAAGATCATCACCACGAGGAGCATGAGATTTACGAATATAAGGGTGCGCGAAAGCTTTCGTTTTTTGCTCGTTTCTTCGGAAGGGAGCCCCTGCTTGTATCGCTCGATGCGATCCCGGATTTTATCGCCGCGGTCGTCCATGCGTCGATTACTCCCTAAGAATGTCCTGATGTCAAGAAACTACGCGGAAGACGCGGCCAAAATTTACTTGCGCAAAACGAAAGTTTATGAAAGCGTGCAGCAAGCGTTCCCGTGGTGTCACGTGCGTCCGAGGGGGATTCGCACCTCCCCGCAATGTTCTATATAAATACCGTATGTATTCGTTTCGACGCCGTCGCCATTGAGACGTATTAACGAGTCAAAGGAGAATGGTCATGACACTGATAAGCGATATCAACGCGCGCGAGATACTGGATTCGCGCGGGAACCCGACGGTCGAAGTCGAGGTTGAGCTCTCATCGGGCGTATTTGGAAGGGCCGCGGTACCGTCAGGCGCCTCTACGGGCGATCACGAGGCCGTCGAGCTTCGCGATGGAGACAAGAAGCGATACGGCGGGAAAGGGGTCCGGAACGCGGTCAAGAACGTTAATGAGACCATATTCGGCGCGCTTATCGAGATGGACGCCATGGATCAGATCATGATCGACAAGACGCTTGTGGAAATGGACGGTACACCAAACAAGTCCAAGCTCGGTGCAAACGCCATGCTGGGAGTCTCGCTCGCGTGCGCGCGTGCGGTCGCCGAGACGCTCGGGATGCCCCTGTACCGTTACCTTGGCGGCGTCGGGTCATGCGAACTTCCGGTCCCTATGCTGAATATCCTCAACGGCGGCTCCCACGCGGATTCCAACGTCGATTTACAGGAGTTTATGGTGATGCCGGCAGGCGCCACGTGTTTCGCGGAAGCCCTGCGCATGGGGGCTGAGGTTTTCCATGCGCTGGCGAAGGTGCTCAAGGCGAAGAAGTATTCTACCGGCGTCGGCGACGAGGGCGGGTTCGCGCCTTCGCTCAAGTCGAACGAAGAGCCGCTTGAACTGATAATGGAGGCGATAGCGGCGGCCGGATACAAGGCCGGGAGCGATATATTTATAGCGCTTGATCCGGCGGCGAGCGAATTTTACGACGAAGCGAAGAAAAAGTATATCTTCGCCCGCAGCGATAAAAGCGAGCGCACCGGGGCCGAGATGGTGGACTTTTACGAAAAGCTCGTCGCGAAATATCCAATAATATCCATAGAAGACGGCCTGGCGCAGGATGACTGGGACGCATGGAAGCTCATGACCGAGCGGCTCGGCGGGAAAATCCAGATCGTCGGGGACGATCTGTTTGTTACGAATACCGAGCGTCTTAAAATAGGAATTGAAAAGGGCATAGCCAATTCGATACTGATAAAGCTTAACCAGATCGGTACGCTGACGGAAACGGTTCGCGCCGTCGAAATGGCGAGGCGCGCGGGCTATACCGCCGTCGTGTCGCATCGCTCCGGTGAAACGGAGGACACCACCATCGCGGATCTCGTGGTGGGGCTCAACCTGGGCCAGATAAAGACCGGTTCGGCATCGAGATCCGAGCGTATAGCGAAGTATAACCAGCTCCTCCGCATAGAGGAAGAGCTCGGAGAGTCGGCGGTGTTCAACGGCAGGGGAGTGTTCTACAGCATTGGCAAACGGTGACAGAACAAAGCTGATCGTACTGGCGGGTTTTCTCTGCGCGGTCTATTTTTTCGTTTTCGGAGAAAGCGGGCTCATAGAACGCTCGCGGCTCGTTCGCGAGCGCGGAAGGCTCCAGCAGAAAATAGAGGTTCTCAGGGGCG
>JADFDB010000215.1 GCA_018263175.1 Spirochaetota bacterium | reverse complement strand
GACTGACGCGCTTCACGGATACCTCGAGATGCTGAGCTTCGTGAGCCACGAGATGAAGAGCCCGCTCTCCTCGATTATCACCCTGGGGAACACCCTGCTTTCGGGGTATTTCGGACCGGTCAATGCGCATTGCCTCGACAAGGTCGAGCGCATGGTGCGCAAGGCGGAATACCTGTTCGCGATCAGCGAAAAATACCTCAATCTCTCCCGGTTCGAGACCGGAAGTTTCAACGCTTATCCCAGATCCGTCGAGTTCGTTAACGAGGTGCTAGGCCCGGCGGTCGAGATCGTACACCCGCAGATCGAGGCGCATACCGTCGATTTTATGCTGGACTGTCCTTCGGTACTCTCCGGCATCACCTGCGATCCCGAGCTCATGAGGATAGTCATTGTCAACCTTCTCAACAACGCGGTGAAATACGGCAATCCTGGGGGCATGGTTACGGTCACCGCGGCAAAAACGTCGCATAAACGACTGCGTGTTACCGTGTGGAACGAAGGGCCGGGATTCTCGGACAGTGAAAAAATCAAGCTCTTCAAGAAGTTTTCACGGATTGATAGCCCTCATTTGAAAGATAGAAAGGGCTCGGGGATCGGATTGTACCTTTCGTGGCACATAATCCAGCTTCACGGCGGAAAGATATGGGCCGAATCCGAGCCCGGAAACTGGGCCCGCTTCTCGTTCGAGATTCCCCAGGACCTTGATTTCTGCATAATCGATTGAATACCGGCTCCGACGCGGCTTTAAGCCACATCTAATCCGAAAATCCCACCACGTAAATATCTTCTTATGCACCCATGTCATGTTAAATTAAAGGGTGGGATGAGAAGGCTCTGACCCCGCGGAAAGCTCTCGTATGCTTCCCCGGACCGGTTTGCGCGGTACGTACCTGTCTATGCTCTGACCCCACGCGACCCATGTCGTCATAACTGACGGAGTTCAGGCACGCCGCGTAGCTCCGCCAGGGCTCTGACCCCCTTATGAACGCGCAAGATCCCGGATGCTCTGACCCCTGGTCACCCCGAACCTCGCGCCCCGCGCCCAAGGCGCATCAGCGCGTCATCACGCGCCGCACCGCGCGCAGCATGTTCTCATGATGCATCTCGTCCTCTTTTTTAACCTTGTGGCACACCGGGCACGAGCGGTTGGCGCCGATGGCGTACGGCATTTTCCCGTACTGGAGCGGCTGGATGTTGTCGCGGTCTGCGTTGTAGGGGTTGCGTGCGGGATATTCCGCGTGCGGCGAATTGTGGCATGCGATACAGCGCAGGCTTCCGGTGTAGTCGGTGCGCACCCGATAGAGTTCGGTGGCGTCGGCGGTCCATGTGTTGAATGCCGAGGGTTTCGCCGCCGGCTTTTTATAATCGACGTGGCAGCTGAGGCAGTCCGGTTCGTTGACCCAGGGTTTCCTCGGATTGATCGAGGCTTTCGTTTTGACCGAATTCGATTCGAGATGCCTGATGAGCATTGTCGCGCTGCGCTTTCCTTCCTCTGCGCGAAGGAGGGAGATGGCGTGGTCGTTCATCGTGCCATGGCAGTTGACGCAGGTGAGGCCGACCGACGCGTGTACGCCGCGGGCACAGCGGGTGGCGCCGGTGCGGTGCGTCGGATGGCAGAGGCCGCAGGCGTCGGCGCCCTGCACCGGCATGTAGTTTGCGTGCAGGCCGTGGATGGCCGCCGAGAGGTTCAGGCGCTTCCCGTCGCCGGGAGCGTTAAGAACGGGGTCTGCATGACAGGACTGGCAGAGCCGCGGTTTCCCCTTCGTAGCACGGGCCAGGAGGTCCGTTCCCCCGCTCCGGTCGTGACGGCGCAGTATGTCTCTCGCCGTATCGTCCGCGATTCCGGAAATATTTTTCCACCGCCATGGGCCGCCATGGCAGTTACGGCAGCCCATCTCGGTCGAGACCGGCGCCGCCGTTTTCGTGGCTGCAAGGACTTTGCCGTTCGCGGCGTCTTTCGCTTTTATGGTGAAAAGCGGATAGGGATTGAACCCGCCGGTGTCGGTATAGGGCAGCACCGGGATTTTATCGGCGACGAAGGACATGGTGTTATCGTTATGCGCGAACGTACCGGAGAGCCCCCTGCCGCTCGTTCCCGTATCGGGGGCCGGCTTTTTCCCGAAGTAGCCTTCGACGAACTCCCAGAAGCGTACGTGCCGGGAAGGATGTTCGAACCCCGGCTCGACCGTGTAGGTGATGGCCACGTTTTCGCGCACGACCTCCGGCGTCGGTCCGCGTTTGATCAGCAGCGCCTCAAGCGTGCCGGCCGGCGGCAGGATGATGAACCAGGGGTCGCCGTCGGACACGCAGTGCATGCCGAGGTCGTTCCACGCGAGGAGCACGTAGTCGTCGTTCGTCGGATCGAAGGGTGGTATGGCCGCGTCGGCAAGCGGGCGAATGGACACCGGCTCGGGGCGTGCGTCGAGCTTTCCGCCGTTCTGCCCTTTTACGATATACGCCGCCAGCGCGTCCTTCTCGGCCTGCGTTCCGACGAAGCGCGGCATGTACGGTTTGGCCGTACCCTGCCCGGTGAGCTGCGCCATCATGCCGAGACGGGTGAACGAACGGGTTTTGGGGATGATGTCGTTTCGTATGCCGCCCGTGGTGTGGCAGGGTTGGCACTGTATGCGGTAGAGCTCGCGTCCCGCCTCCATGGTGTTGGTAGCGGTAACGGCGCGCACGGTCGACCAGCGCGCGCTGGGAAGCACCCCCTCGCGGTTGAGGCGTTCCTCGTCATCCACGAGGATCGAGGTGGAATACATATATCCGCCGATGACGTACGGCTTGCGGCTTATCTCGCGGACATATTCGAAGCCTCCCATCCACGACAGGCCGATGAGGATGAGGAGCGCGGTGACGGCTTTCTGCACGGTCCGACCGCTCTTCAGTGAAAGGACCAGTCCGCCCGCGAAGATAAGGACGGATGCGACGAAGAGCGTGCGGACAAAGGGATCCATCTCGGGATTGACGATGAAGGCGGTGTATCTCGCGTCGCCGGGAAGCGCATGGAAGTACCATGCGCCGGAGAGCGCGAGGCCGATCATGGGGTAGAGGAGCCACTTCGTGCAGTAGGCCATCATCCGCGTCCGAAATTCACCCTCTTCCATCCGCACGGTCGTTACATAGCCGAAAAGCCCGGCGAACATGAACGAGATGAACGAGCGGAAAACGGTCGATGGGACGAATCCGGGATTGAGGAAGCCGTCCCAGAAATCGCGGC
>JADFDB010000214.1 GCA_018263175.1 Spirochaetota bacterium | reverse complement strand
CATGAAGCCGGCGATTACGGCGAGCGCCACGACGAAGGACACGACGAAGCCCACGGCGAGCGCCGAGGCCTCGCCGCCGGAGAGCACAAACCCGTGCTTGTAGAGCATATAGGCGGACGCCGCGAACATGGTCGGGATCGCCAGAAAGAACGAAAACTCCGCAGCGACCACGCGCGAGGCGCCGAGCAGCATCGCACCGATGATGGTGGCCGCCGAGCGCGAGACCCCCGGCACCATCGCCGCACACTGTATGAGCCCGATAAAAAAGGCCGTGCGGTAGCCGAGATCGGCGATCGAGCGTATGCGCGCCTCTGCACCTCGCCGCCGCTCGACCGCGACGAGGACGACCCCCCCGACGATGAGCGCTATGGAAACGACCATGTGATTGAAGAGCTTTTCCTTTATGTAGTTTGCCGCAAACGCTCCGATAAGGAAGACGGGCATCACGCCGATCGCCGCCTTTATCCAGAGGTCCCGGACCGCGTTTTTTTCGGCGGACGCTTTTCCCGCACCGAACGGGATGAGCCGCCGCCAGAAGTACGCCACCACCGCAAGGATCGCCCCGAGCTGTATGAGCACGTTGAATGTCGCCGCGAAGTCGCCCCCGAACCCTACGAAATCGTTGACGATGATGAGGTGTCCGGTGGAGCTTATGGGCAGGAACTCCGTCACTCCCTCGACCAGGCCGAGTATGGCCGCCTTGATTAGATCGCTCATGGTGTGATTCTCCCGTTGGTAATGACGGCGCTCAGACGCGCGGCAGCGAGCGGTATGTCGCTATGAGCTCGTCGACGAGGCGCCCGAAGTATCCGATGGCGTTTTCGATCGGCCCTGGGCTTCGCATGTCCACTCCCGCCTCGATGAGCTCGTCGATCGGAAACATGGTGCCGCCGAGCCTGAGGAAGCGCAGATAACGATCGCGCGCCCGCGCTCCCTCTGCGAGCACCTTCCCGGCAAGCGCGATCGCCGCCGAGATGCCCGTGGAATACTTGTAGACGTAGAAGGGCGAGTAGAAGTGCGGTATGCGCAGGCACTCGAGCGAGAGCGCCTCGTCGATGACGAGCGAGTCGCCGAAGTAATCGTCGAGCAGCTTCCGGTAGACGCCGCGCACCGTCTCGAGGGTAAGCGGGTCGCCCTTCTCGACGAGCTCGTGCGCAAGCTTCTCAAACTCCGCGAACATGGTCTGTCGGAAGAGCGTGCCGCGGATATCGTCGATCTCGCGGTTGAGGATGTAGGCGCGCATGCGCGCGTCGCCGGCGTATTTTTGAAGCAGGTGGCGGCTGAGCAGGGCCTCGTTGAAGGTGGAGGCCACTTCGGCCACGAAGATGGTGTACTCGTGGTACTGATAGGGCTGGGCCTTCGCCGAGTAGTGCGAGTGCATGGAGTGCCCGGCCTCGTGAATGAGCGTGTAGAGGCTGTTGATCGTGTCGTCGCGGTAGTTCATGAGGATGTAGGGCGGCGAGTCGTAACAGCCCGAGGAATAGGCGCCGCTGCGCTTGCCGCGGTTCTCGTAGCGGTCCACCCAGCCGCCCAGAAGGCCCGCGCGGAGCGTCGTCGTGTAATCGTCACCGAGCGGCGCAAGGGCCTGCACGCAGGTCTCGACCGCCTCCTCGTAGCTCATAGAGAATGGAACGTCCGAAACGATCGGCACGTAGGTGTCGTAGAAGCGCAGATCGGAAAGCCCGAGCGCCTCCCGGCGAAACGCAAGATATTCGAAAAGCGGCGCATTGTTCCCGCGCACGGTCGAAATCAGGTTGTCGTATACCGCTTCGCTCACATTGTCGGAGAAGAGCGCCGCGCTCCGGCAGCTCTCGAAACGGCGCGCCCGCGCGTAGAAGCGGTCTTTCTTGACCGAGTAGGCGAAAGCCGCGGCGATGCTGTGACGGTGCGCCTCGTACGTGCGGTAGTATTGATTAAAGGCGTTTTTACGCACCTCGCGCGAAGGGCTCATGAGGAATGAGACGAAGTTGCCGTGGCTCAGTTCGACCTCGCGCCCGGCGTCGTCGGTGATGGCGCCGAAGCTGAGGTCGGCGTTGTCGAGCTGGCTGAAGAACTGCGACGGCGCCTGCGCGAGCTCGCCCCCCATCGCCAGAAGCTCCTCCATCTCGGCCGGGAGGGTGTGCGGCTTGTAGCGGAATATCTTCTCGATCATGAAACGGTAGGCGTCTATCGAGGGGTCGGCCATGTACGCGCGCGCCGTCGCGTCGGGAAGCGACTGTATCTCCGGGGTAATGAAGCTCGAGAGCTCCGATGAGCGATTGTAGAGGTTCATCGCGCGCCCGTAGAGCCCCATATACCGCTGGTTGGTCTTGTCCTCGTCGCTTTTAAGGTGCGCGTAGGTGTAGAGCCGTTCGAGCTCGCGCGAGAGGGCGAGGTCGAACTCGAGCGCCTCCCTGAACACCGAAAGCGACTCGCCCAGGCGCCCGCGATACGCACCATATCCCTCGATCTTCTTTTCAAGAACGCCGTACAGGCGCTCCCATTCCTCTTCATTCGCAAAGAGCGGCGCGAGCTCCCATTTGTGCGCCTCGGGAATTTCGCTGCGCTCGGGTATTCGTATCTCGTTCTGCATTATTTTTTCCTCTTCGCCGGTACTCGCCCGCCGTTAGGCCGGGATTCGACACCTTATGCGCCGGAGTTTATTTACGCAATAAAAAAGCGTTTACGGCGCCTGCTTGATGACGGCGGCCACGCGGATGCCCCCGTTCATGAAGACGATCTTCCGGTCCCACGGGAGCGAGAGCGCCTTTTCTATTTCGATGCCCGGCACGATGACGCAGTACGCGCATCCGGCGTAACGCGTGCGGACCGTCTCGCCGATACGCCGGTAGAAGGCCGCGAGGTTGCGCCGCGGGATGCGCTCGCCGTAGGGCGGGTTGAGCACGAGGAGCGTCCCGGCGCCCGGAGTGATGTTCGGCATATCCGTGAAGAAGTCGGCCCGGAGTGGACGCACCATCGCCTCCATGCCGGCGCGCCGTGCGTTCCCGCCCGCCGCCTCCACCGCGGCCGGATCGATGTCCGCGCAGTGGATTGTTTTCCCCGCGGGCGCCTCCGTTATGTCCGGGGAGAGCGTCCTTTTAAGATGCGCGAACGCCGCGGGCCTGAAGGCCGGCCACAGCTCGAAGGCGAAGGAGCGCTCGCCGCCGGACGGGATGCCGCTCCAGATGAGGGCCGCCTCGATCGAGAAGCTCCCCGAGCCGCACATGGGATCGATGAGCGT
>JADFDB010000213.1 GCA_018263175.1 Spirochaetota bacterium | reverse complement strand
CGATGATCGATGAGTACATGACCGGAAGCTCCCATCCGGCGAAATCGACCATTCTGCCTCCGAGAGCAAGGTGTTCCCCGTGCAGCGCCGTTTTTTGTATCATCGTGCAATCCTCCTCAACGCGAATTCGACCGCCTTGTTAAGGGGATCGATCACCTCGCTCACCGCGGGGCAGTAGGCGAGCTCGACCCTCCAGAAATCGGCCGGCATGAGGCCGGTCTCGAGCGCCATGCTCACGAGGTTGATGCGTTCGGCCGCACCCTTTTCAGTCACGGCCTGGGCACCGAGAAAACGTCCGGAACCTTTGTCGCACAGCACCTTGAGGGAAATCTCCGTATTTCCGGGGAAATAATCGGGAAGGATGCCGGTGCGTATTTTACCCTCTACCGTGGCATAGCCCGCCGCCTTCGCGGACGCGGTGGTATATCCCGTGCCGGCCACCTCGAGGCCGCCGACTTTCGTGACGAAGGTACCGGCCGTTCCACGGTATACGGCGTCGCCGCCGGCCGCGTTGATTCCGGCGACGATCCCCTGTCGATAGGCGCCGGTCGCGAGCTTGACCGGCAGCCTATAGCCATCGATCACCGACCAGGCCGCAACGCAGTCGCCCGCCGCGAAGACGCCGGGGATCGAGGATCGCATATATTCATCCACCGTAATGCCGTACGGCTCCGTTGTTATTCCCGAACGATCGGCGAGTTCGCTCTCGGCGCGGAAGCCTGCCGCGAGGATGCCGACATCCGCCGCGTATGCCGTTCCACCGCCCGTCACCCCGGCGAAAGCGCCGTCGCAGAGCACCTCCTCCACGGCGGTACCGGTTTTGATCACCACCCCGTGAAACTCCATGTGCTCACGCACCGGAGCCGACATGTCCGGGTCGAGTATGCCCGGAAGAAGCTGCGGCTGCAACTCCAACAGGCTTACCGCCGTAAGATGCTCGCGAAGTGCCATCGCGGCCTCGAGGCCGATCGCCCCGGCACCGATGACGATGCCGCGCGCCGATGAATTAAGGCGTTCATTGATCTTTTTTAAATCGCCGACGGTCGCGAGCGGATAGAGCCCATTGTACAGTGCCCGCTCCATGCCCGCGATCGGCGGTATAAAGGGGGCGTTTCCCGTGGCGATGATCGCGGCATCGAACCGAACTTCGCGCTCCCCGTCGTCCGTGCGCATCGTTATGGTCCGGGCATCTCCGTCGATCCTCAGCGCCCTTCCGCCGAGCTTTTCGACGCCCATTTTCGAAAGAAAGATGTCCTGTTCGAGCCCTGCGGCGGGAACGTGCCCTCCCAGGGAATAGGGAATGCCGCAGGGATGCATGAGATCGCTCAGCTTTGGATCGATGACGCTAATGCGCGCTTTGGGCGCCGTCCGTCTGATCGTCATGAGCGCGGCATATCCGGCGCTTCCGAGTCCGATGATGACGATATGCTTCATGGCCGAGCTCCCTCGCTCCGGCGTTTAGAAGGATTGAACAAACGATACCCCCCGTTCCGCAGGAAATGGAATTTCCGGAAATAGAAAAAGGAAGATTGTACGGATCACCCTATCAAAAACACAAACAAGACCATACCCACAACTGAGAGCAGGGCAAAGATGATAAGCGACGCGCTGAACCGGTCGCTTTTTCGCTTCATGCGGCTCGACTGCACTACAAGACCCGTGACGCAGAGCACAAACTGCACCCCCATCAGGGCGATCGCCCAGCCCCTGAGCGCCGCACCGCCGGCCCGAACGGTTCCGTACGACGGCCCGCCTCCGGCAGATCCGGAGATCGACACCATCATGAACGCCACAAGAAACACCGCCCACGAAATGATTATCATGGCGTTGATCGCCTTGACCACGCTGTCGGCGCCGTGCCTGCGAATTTTTTTAATTTCCTCTGCCATGGGGTACCTCCACAATCCCATACTACAGCCGCCGCCGGCGTTTTCAAGCAGTAAATCCGTTTTCCCTCCGTATGATCGCCGAACGAGCTTTCATCTTCAGCCGCTCAAGGGCGGCCCCGCATAGTCCGTTATTTGCCGCCGGCGTTGCTAATTAATACTTGCAAAGGACGGCGGCGGATAGTATAGCCGGTAGGTGATGGGACCGATTAAAAAAATCACGACGTTCATCATTGCCTGCCTCCTCGTTTTATATTTCGTGCCGCTCATCGTCGAGGGACTGAAACCGACCACCGATACAATGCGTGCCGGCATGTCCGACCTCGGCGGCGTTTCTGTGCTCAATCACACCATGGCCTACCGGGTCCGCGGCAGGGGCCCCGCCGTCATCCTGGTCCACGGCTTCAGCCAGTCCACCCTTTCGTGGGACGCCAACCTCGACGTGCTCGCGCGTGCCGGGTACCGGGTCTACGCCATCGATCTTCTCGGTCACGGCATGAGCGACAAGCCCTATGGAATCCGTTATTCGCTCGACCTGTACGCGCGCCAGATCCGCGAATTTATGAACGCGCTCGGAATACGGCGCGCGCACCTCGCCGGTCATTCGATGGGAGGGGCCGTCAGCCTGAAGTTTGCCTGCCTGTATCCGTCGATGACCGAAAGCCTCGTGCTGATTGGGAGTGCCGGGCTTCATCACGAACGAAACGAGAACCTCACATTCCGCCTTATGCGCTACCCCCTCCTCGGGGAGTTCCTCATCCTCTTCAACTTCAAACCGGTCGTACAGATGGTCAACAGCGCAATCAACACCAACGGGTTGATAAAGACAAGCGACGATTACCTCGATCGATACATCATGCCGTCGCGCACCAGGGGGTATACGTATGCTTTTCTGCGCATCCTGCGTAACTTCGGCACGGCACCCTGGGAGGTGGAGGACTGCATTGGCGAAATCCGCAGACCATCGCTCATCCTGCACGGAACGGACGACCGGCTTGTCCCGGCGGCGTCGGGGAGGAGGATGCACAGGCTGCTCGCCGGCTCAAGGCTTGTAATGGTGCCGGGCGGGCCGCACGCGCTCATGGAAACGCACGCCGACCAGGTCAACAGGATGATTATTGAATTTTTGCGCTCCCGGCGGTAACCTTTCGTCGGGCGACTTCCCATACTCGCTCAATTCAATCAATAGACTTGCTGCGAATCCGGCGAATGTCGGGGTTTTCACTGCCTGTGGCGGGGAGAAACCGGCCTTAGTTCCAGGTTATGCAACAACTCAGATTTAAAAATCGGTGATGTCGCTTTCACACCCGCCCGGAAACCGGCTTCTACCGGTTTCGGCGGGAAT
>JADFDB010000212.1 GCA_018263175.1 Spirochaetota bacterium | reverse complement strand
AGGATCTCCATACGGTCCATGAGCGGCAGAGGAATGCGGTGCTGCACGTTGGCCGTCGTTATGAAGAGCACGTCGGAGAGGTCGTACGATACCTCCATATAGTGATCGACGAAGGTATTGTTCTGTTCCGGATCGAGCACCTCGAGGAGCGCCGAAGAAGGGTCGCCCCTGAAATCCATCGACATCTTGTCGATCTCGTCGAGGAGAAACACCGGGTTGATGGTGCCGGCCTTTTTCATCATCTGGATGATGCGGCCGGGGAGCGCCCCGACGTAAGTGCGCCGGTGCCCGCGTATCTCGGCCTCATCGCGCACGCCGCCCAGCGACATGCGCACGAACTTACGGCCGAGCGCACGCGCGACCGAACGTCCGAGTGAGGTCTTGCCGACTCCTGGAGGCCCCACGAAACACAGGATGGGCCCTTTGAGTTTTTTGGAGAGATGGCGTACGGCGATAAATTCTATGATGCGTTCCTTGACCTCGTCCAGACCGTAGTGGTCCTCGTTCAGCACGTCCATGGCGTGGTCGATATCGCGGTTGTCCACGGTTTTCTTGTGCCAGGGAACATCGCGCAGCCATTCGATATAGGTGCGCACCACCGCGGACTCGGCCGAAAGCGGCGGCATCTTTTCGAGGCGCTTTACCTCTTTGAGCGCTTTGGCCTTGGCCTCCTTGCTCATCCGCGCCTCTTCGATCGACTTGTTGAATTCCTCAATTTCGTCGGCGGTGTCGTCGTTCTGGCCGAGCTCCTTCTTTATGACCTTCATCTGCTCGTTGAGGTAATATTCCTTCTGGGTCTTTTCCATCTGCTTGCGGACTTTACCCTGGATCTTCTTTTCGATGTACATGATGTCGATCTCGCCGTTGATGAGCTCGATCAGTTTTTCTATGCGCTCGTCGGCCTTGCCGATCTCGAGGAGCGACTGCTTGAGGTCGAGCCGCATGTTGACGTAGGACGCCACGACGTCGGCCAGGTGCGACAGGTCTTCGATGCCGTTTACCGTGGTCAGGGCCTCCTGTGGTACCTTTTTATTGAGCTTGATGTACTTCTCGAAGGTATCGAGAAGCGCGCGCTTGAGGGCCGCCGTCTCCTTGTCGGCATCGATCGGCCGCTCCATGTCCTTGATGCCGACCTCGTAAAAATCCCCCCTGTCCTCGAAATCGGCCAGGTAGCCGCGCGAGAGCCCCTCGACGAGGACCTTGATGGTGCCGTCGGGAAGCTTGAGGAGCTGGAGTATTTCGGAGATGGTGCCCACTTCGTACAGGTCGTCCTTCCCCGGCACGGTTACCTGCGCATCCGTCTGGGTAACCAGCACGATGAGCCGGTCGCCCTTCATTGCCGCATCGAGCGCGCTTATTGATTTCTCGCGGCCGACGAAAAGCGGAATTACCATATGTGGATACACCACCACGTCCCTCAAGGGGAGCAGCGGGTACTTTTTATTATAATCGATGACACGCTTCATGTAAACCTCGTAGTAAATGGTATGGAGCACGGAACCGTACTGCGAACGGCATTCGATCCATAAAGGGCCCGGCCGCCGGGTTGACTGCTTCTACGCCGTTTTCTCCTCCCCAACCTTGTACACCACCTTCGCATCGGCCGCGCCGCGCACCATTTCGTCGGTGATGATGATCTGGGAGATGCCCCCCTTCGAGGGAATCTCATACATGTGGTTGAGCATGATCTTTTCGAGCACCGCGCGAAGACCGCGCGCTCCGGATTCCTTCTGCATCGCGATGTTCGCGATCTCCGCTATGGCGCTTTCCGTGAACACGAGGTCGACGTCCTCGAAGGAGAATATCTTTTTGAACTGCCGTATGAGCGCGTTCTTGGGCTCGGTCAGGATTCGTTTGAGCGCCTCGACGTCGAGCTCCTCGAGCACGGCGATTATCGGAATCCGTCCGATGAACTCGGGAATAAGCCCGAATTTTATGAGGTCCTCAGTGTGGAGCTCGCTCAGGATATTGGCGATCTTGATTTCTTTGACGGACTGAATGTTCGCCCCGAAGCCCATGCTCTTGTTTCCCACGCGGGTCTGAACAAGCTTCTCGAGACCGACAAAGGCGCCGCCGCAGATGAACAGGATGTTCTTCGTGTTGATGGGGATGAACTCCTGGTGCGGGTGCTTTCTGCCGCCCTGGGGCGGGACATTGGCGACCGTCCCCTCGATGATCTTGAGGAGCGCCTGCTGAACCCCCTCGCCGGATACATCGCGCGTGATCGACGGATTCTCGGACTTGCGCGAGATCTTGTCGATTTCGTCGAGATAGATGATGCCGATCTCGGCCTTCTTGACATCGCCGTCGGCGTTCTGTATGAGCCGGAGCAGGATGTTCTCCACATCCTCTCCGACATAGCCCGCCTCGGTAAGGGAGGTCGCGTCGGCTATGGCGAAGGGTACGCGCAGGATTCGCGCGAGCGTCTGCGCGAGCAGGGTTTTCCCCGATCCGGTGGGCCCGATGAGCAGAATGTTGCTCTTTTCGAGCTCCACGTCGTCCTTCTGAATGCCGGTGGCGCTCGCGATACGCTTGTAATGATTATAGACGGCCACGGCCAGCGTCTTTTTCGCCAGTTCCTGGCCGATGACGTACTGGTCGAGTATCTCCTTGATCTGGTGCGGCCTGGGAAGGTTGCCGAAGTTCTTCTCGATGCTGTTGGATTCCCAGTCCTCGGAAACGATCTCGTTGCAGAGCTCGATGCATTCGTCGCAGATATAGACGCCGGGACCCGCGACGAGCTTTTTTACTATCTCCTGGCTTTTGCCGCAAAAGGAGCAGCTCAGCTTTTCATTTCCTTCCTTCTTTTTAGTGGCCATTGTACCCTCGCTTGAAATCGTTACGCAGCCTTCCTACCCGCTCCTTACTTGGTTTTCTTTTCGATGATCTTGTCGATCAGGCCGTAATCGAGCGCGTCCTTCGGCGACATGAAATTGTCCCTGTCGAGGTCCTTGTCGACCTTGTCGGCCTTCTGCCCGGTGTGGTGCGCATATATCTCGTTCAATCTCTGCTTGGTCTTTAAAATCTCGTTCGCGTGGATCATGATATCGGTCGCCTGTCCCTGAAAGCCGGCCGACGGTTGGTGAATCATGATGCGCGAGTTCGGCAGAGAGGACCGCTTGCCCTTCGCCCCGGCCGCCAGAAGGAGCGAGCCCATCGAGGCGGCCTGTCCTATGCAGATGGTCGCGACGTCCGGCTTGATATACTGCATCGTGTCGTAGATGGCGAGCCCCG
>JADFDB010000211.1 GCA_018263175.1 Spirochaetota bacterium | reverse complement strand
GCCAGGATATAGCCGAAAAGGGTGTCGGCCCAGGTGCTGGTAAATTCGAAAAAGCTCAATACTATTGGAATGAAAAGGTACAGGATCAGCAGGTTAAACGATATCCGAACCAGCATCACCGTCTTTTTGAGTATTTGAACGATCTGGTCTTCCGTCAGTATGTCGACGGTTTTCACCCTGAGCGGCCTGATGATGGTGCCCTTCCATTTCGATATGTTGTTTTCGAGAAGCGTCATCACCATCTTCAATGTTTTGTAGATGCCGAAGCCTATGGCCGCCGCGAGCACCGTCAGCAGAACTCCTTTGATGAGGCCCTTGATCGAGGGGGATTTGGCCCAGGGGAAGAGCACGAAGACAATAGTGATGAACAGGTACAGAAGACCGATGGTGACCGTGAGCCTGACGCCCCTTATGGCGAGGATCAGGGTGGAGACCACGGTTTCATCGCTTACGATCTCGCTCCCCTTTATCGTGATCGACCTGAAGCGCGTTCCCTTTCCGCTTTCCACGGCCGCGTAGAGTCTGTTGATGATCTTCGACAGCAGATAGAGGATGAAAAGCAGCGCGACGAAGGCGGCGAGCGCGCTCGCGGCTTTGATGATGAGTTCTTTATATTTCATGAACAAATCGTAAAGGTCCGAGGGCTGGTTCACGATGGTGTGCGCCGGCAGCGTTTTCAGCGCGTGTTTGATCCTCCCCAGGTACAGTTCCGCGAGCTCCGCGGCCTCTTTTTGTTCCTCTTTCGCGTCGATGTCGGTTATGGACATGATGATCGAGGTGTCGTAAATTATATCGGTCGTGAATTCGGAGGCGACCGCCTGGAGCCTGTCGCTGTCGAAGGACCCGGCTTCCTTTATTTTTTTCAGGCGTTCGGCGACCGTTTCGGCCCTCTGCCCGGGGGTCAGGGGGCCGAGATCGGAGTGGATTCTGAGGAGCTCCTTCCCCTCGAAGATGACGGCGTGTCCCTTTTGGGCGTCGGGCGCGGCGGGGGTTTCCTTAGCTTTATTTTCGATGCGGGCCGGGCTCTTCGGCGTTACGGGCGCTTCGGCGGCCGTTTCCGCGAGGGCGATCGCCGGCAAAAGCAGGGACAGCAAAAGGGCGGGCAGGTATTTTTTCAGCATTTTGTACCTCGTTTCATTTTACCGAACGAGGGCGACGATTCGAATCGTCGCTTTCGTTCGGCCCCGAAAACGCCTTGTCGAGTTCCTTCGCAATCTCCCCGATCGCCTGCATCGATTGCGGCAGGAGCTTCGGCGCCGACACGAAAGCGTGGATCATGCCGGGGAATCGCATCGAGCGCGCCGGCACTCCGGCCGCGCTGAGTTTTTTAGCGTAGGCCTCGCCCTCGTCCCGGAGCACGTCGAAGCCCGCGGTGATGACGAGCGCGGGCGGGAGCTTCGCATGGCTCGGCGCCAGTAGCGGCGAGGCGTACGGCGCGGTGCGGTCCTTTTTATTCGGCAGGTACATGCCGATAAAGCGCTCCACGCCCGCCTTGTCGAGCATGTATCCCCGTGCGAACAGGCGGTACGATTCGGTATCGAGGTGAGCAGAGTCGAGCCCCGGATAGATGAGCGCCTGGAAGGCGATTGCCGGCCCTCCGCGGTCCCTCGCCATCAGGCACACCGCGGCCGCGAGGTTTCCGCCCGCGCTGTCGCCGGCAACCGCGATCTTCGCCGGGTCCGCGTTGAGGAGCCTCCCGTTCGCCCTGACCCACAAGAGGGCCGCGTAAGCGTCATCGACCGCGGCGGGGTACGGGTGCTCCGGCGCGAGGCGATAGTCTACCGATACCACCACGGTGCCGCTCCGGCCAGCGATCGCCCGGCACGGCCAGTCGTGCGTGTCCAGGTCCCCCTGCACCCAGCCGCCGCCGTGATAAAAGAGAACGACCGGAAACGGGCCCGTTCCGAGGGGCGTGTATACCCGCACGGGCACAACGAGCCCGCCCGCGGCGGCCTTCATGTCCTTCACGGAGGCCATCTCGATCGGCGGGCCGCTCACCGAGGCGGCCCTTTCGGCCAGGCGTTTGCGCGATTCCTCAACCGGTATAGTGAGTTCGCGCTCACCCTTCCCGGCGGCCCCGGTAAGCTTCAGATAGGCCGCCACCCTGAAATCGAGCCTTCCGTGCGGCGTGATGGTCCAGCTCCGTACGATCAGAAACCCGGCGGCGGCGGCGAGCGCGACCGCTGCGGCGACGATGAGCACTACTTTTTTTAATTTCATAACGCTACCTTCCATAGAGTGTCCGGGCACATCCCGATCCCGGCCCGATCCACGACCGTCAGGAGCATAGCATGGGGACATGCAAATATCACGCTTTTTTCAGGGGAGGAGAGGCGTGCGGCGCGGAGCGTGCAGGCGCTCGTGGAAGGAGGTGCGAGGCGTCGACGGATGGGCCCGGCGTGCACCGCGCCCCATCCGTCGATACCGCCATAATCTACGTCAATCGTATTATCACTATTACGAGGATTATAATAACCAGAACGCCTATTACAAAACCCATAGAAACCTCCTTCCGATCAGATCGTTTATTGCCGGCGGAACCTCGCCACGCCCGGGTGATAATACGGCACGTCCGGGGACGAAGCACGCCCACTATACGGACGGCGCGGAATATTTCAACTTCTAAAAATGACCGATTCGTTTTTTAACAGGCGTCCGCTGATAATCAGAAATACGGATGCGTACGCCAGGGTGACAAAAAGCGGAAGGAGAAGCACAAGGGCCTCGTGCCGGCCGTAGACCACGGAGCGCATCGCGTACGCTATATTGACGACGGGAATGAAAAAGTAATGGGCTTTTACCGTAAAGGGATCGCCGGCCACAATGCCGCTCGACAGGGCGGAGCCGAGAACGATTACGGGCAGGGCGAGGATCGTCCCCTCCTTGACGGAGCGCGCATACAGCCCGATTGCCATCCCGGCGCTCGCAAAGAGAAATACGGCCACGGCGCCGAGTGCCGCGAGTAAAAGGATGTTCACCGCTCCGGCGGAACGCAGGAGCGACATGCCGCCGGTAAGGGCGGGGTGCGCCCCGGAGCATATAATCAGTCCGGCGAGCAGTGACACGACGGAGGCGCACCCGATTGTCGAGGCCGCGAGCGCCTTGCCGAGTATGATCGAAGCGTGAGAGACGTCGCAGCTTGTAAGGGTCTCCATCGTCGCGCGCTCCTTCTCGCCCGAGGTCATATCGATGACGCCCGAAATCGTCGAGGACGCGGCGAACACCATCAGGAATAC
>JADFDB010000210.1 GCA_018263175.1 Spirochaetota bacterium | reverse complement strand
GACTCGATAAGCATGGAGCAGTGCTCGGGGATCCTCGACGGGACCATCAAGGATTTCGGCGGCCTGGGCTGGAAGGGCGGTCCGGCGATACGACTTCTAACCGACGGGCAGATCGCCGGTCCGTTCGCCGAGAGCTTCCCCGCGGCACGGGCCCGGACCGCCCGTTTCGACACGGACGATTCGCTCGCCGCCGACCGCTCGTTCCTCGGGATATGCGACGTCCGGGGACAGAGACCCCATTTCAAGACGATCGCCATTGACGGCACCTACCCCTGGGGCCGGCGCGGCCGCGACTACATGCTCGACCGAAACGTCCCCTATCCGCTGATGCTGCCCGGCGCCCGGCTGTACTGCGCGGCGGAGTCCTATACCGTGGTGCAGACCGGCGTTACTGCCATGACGCGCGCATTCATCGCCGCACTCGAGCGCGCGGGTGACGTGCTGTATCCGGTCCGCCAGACCGCGCCGATCACCGCGCAGGCGGAGCTTGCGCTGACCTCCAACGAGGTGTCCTTTCTCGAGCCGTGCCGCTATCCGCTGAGGGACCGCATGCGCTTCTGTACGCCGCTTCGCTTTTTCGACATCCTGAAACATTCCGGCTTCGACGTCATCGAGCTCACCGGCAACCATAACAACGATTACGGCCGAAAACACAACGCGGAGACCATCGAACTTTTCCGGAAGAACGGCATGAGCTATTTCGGCGGCGGGATGGACAGGGCCGATGCCGAATCCGTGTGCTACATAACGGCCGGCGGGCAGCGCATGGCCTTTGCGGGGTTCAACGAAGCCGGTCCCGTCGAGGCATGGGCGACCGATACGGAACCGGGCGCCGCGCGGCTTTCAATGGCGCTCTTCGAGGAGAAGGTACGCGAGGCGGCCGCGGGCGCCACAATCGTTTTCGTCATGGTGCAGTGCATGAACGAGAACGAGCCCGTACCCTGGCCGTCGCAGGTGCGGCTATTCCACCGCGCGATCGACCTCGGCGCCACCATAACGGGCTCGTCCTCGGCTCATCGCGCCATGGGCATTGAGTTCTACCGCGGGAGACTTATCCTCTACGGGCTTGGAAACTTCCTCTTCGACCAGATGCAGACCGTACACCATCGTAGAGGTCTCATGGCCCGGCATCATTTTTACGACGGACGCCATGTCCAGACCGAGCTCATTCCCTACATCATCGAAGACTACTGCCGGCCCCGCCTGCTCCACGGCGCCGAGGCCCGGGAGCTTATGCGCGAGGTATTCCGCTACAGCAGCGGCCCGGTCTTCGACTGAACATCGCGCCGCTTCGCGATCATGAGGTTCGACTTTGACGGAATGAAGCCGTACCCGCAGGCGAAGGGAAGCGGCCCTGCCGAGCGCTGCCTGACCGCCCGGTCCAGATCCGACTGAAACCTTCCCTTGAACATCTCGAGCACGCGGTACCTGCCAAAGAGCGTTATCTCCCATTGCTCTTCGTCAAAATTTTTGTATGGGATCGCAGTATCATCCTGGACGATGCGGCGGCTTCGCTCGAGTATGAGGCTCCGGAGTGTCTGGAAATTGTCGTAACTCAGGAGGTACGACGCCGACTTCATGAAGGTCGTCGCGGCGCATTTTTCGCGCACGAAAGCCACAAATTCCGGCTTCGTCCCCAGGGATTCGTCCGAGAGATCCACGCTCAGGTACAGTGCGCGCTGCACCGGCGAACCGGGCCCCTTTCTGAATCGTATCTCAACGCCGGACATGCCGGCCCCCTCATCGCTCCGCCCAGATGCTGGCACCGAGACCGCGCGAATATCAAGAATCTCCCTGCCCGAACGCGCCAGGAAGAACATCATTATGCCCGTCGTAGTGCTGATGGAATTGTCGCGCAGATCGGCCTGCATCTCCGCGGTACGAAAGAGATTGAGAAGCAAGAGCGTTCGAAGGGCGTTACGTACGCCCGCGAGCCCCCGGTGCACTTCCCACGGGGCGAGGGAGAGCGGGGCGGGCGGCGAGCCGGGTGATTCGAGTCCCATCATTACATATTCCCGGGCATCGGGAAAGAACGCGACGGCGTTGAGGATGTCCGGTCCGCTGAATGGATAGAAGATCGTATCCCGCTCGGCCGCCATGTTGGCAAGACGCCAGCTCTCGATTTTTTCAAGATTATTCCGCACGTAGCGCGCCCACATCGCGTCAATCCGCCCGCGATACAGGGCGTATTCCGCCGATGCGGCAAGCTTTGCGTATGCGGACGTCTCGGCGAGCGGCAGGCCCGCGATGAAGGCGGCCGTCTCGTTGAGCGCCGCCGCGCCGGGGTAAAGCTCTCGTATCCGCTCCTCGCTCTTTTCGGGGGCTTCCTCCCGGCATCCCGCCGCGCCAAGCAGCATCAGGCAGACGACCGCCGTATAGAATACTCGTTTCATCGACAACCTCTCAGTATCGCTGCGATAGGATTGCGGCATACCCTGGAAATACGGCCTTACTTCCCCCTGCGGCGCGGGAAAACCCGGTATTCCCGAGATTCGCGGCACCTCTGCTGATTACGGTCCGGCGGGCGCCGCCTGAGCGGCATCCTCCCGGTCGGGAGTGAACACGAAATCAAGCCCCTCCATGAGGGCGGGCAGTACGATATCATCATGTCCCCGGTCCTCAAACAGCGAATAACTCGCCATCACTTTATAACCCGCCTTTCTCCTGACCCTGCGGACGTAACGCTTCGCTAGCGCGTCCATCGAGGCGTCCTCGATCGAGCCCGATGCCGAATAATAGCGAAGCGGCGAACTCGGCGAAAAACGGGAGAAATCCATTATATACCTGTTGATAAAAAGACCGTCCCCCCACCACAGCGCCGGGCTTATGGCGATAAAGCGCCCGAAAAAATCGTGATGATACATCAGTCCATAGCATACGGCAATGCCGCCGAGGGAGTGCCCCGCGATACAGCGTCCCATGCGCCCCGCATTGGTCCGGTAGGCTTTATCGATTCGCGGGACGAGCTCTTTTTCGAGAAAGCCGTAAAATTTTTTAACGCCCCCGCCCTCGGGAAAGCCGGGGACCTTCACCGGGGTGTAATCGCGCTTACGCCGGTTGATCGATTCTCCATAGCCGATACCGACGATGATGATGTCCCTTCCAAATTCGCTTTCCACGCGGGCCGCAAGCATGCCGACGGTCGCATCGAAATGCTTGTCTCCGTCGAGCAGGTAGAGAACATTATAGCGACGGTCGGATTTTTCGTAATCCATCGGGAGATGTATATAGACCCTGTACGCATGCCCGGTATGCCGCGACTCCAGC
>JADFDB010000020.1 GCA_018263175.1 Spirochaetota bacterium | reverse complement strand
ATACCCCTCGTCGTGCGCTACCCGCGGCTTATTCCGGACCCGGGGCGGAAGGCCGATCAGATGGTGCTCAATATCGACCTCTTCCCAACGCTCCTCGATCTCGCCGGGGTGGGATCGCCCGAGGCCGTGGACGGCGAGAGCATGGTGCCAATATTGAGGAACAGGAACGCGGCGGGCAGGAAGTCGTTCATGTACGAGCTATTCAAGGACTTTCCCTTCGGAGGGAGGGTCCCGGCACACAAAGCGGTGCGCACGAAGCGTTACAAGTACATCGAATGGGAGGCCTGCCGCGCGAACGAGCTCTACGATCTCAAGGAAGATCCGCGCGAGCATGCGAACATCATCGACACGCCGCGCGGGAAGGAACTCGTGCCGCGTTTGAGAAAGGAGCTCAAGCGGCTCAGGGCGCGCTACGCGCCGGTGCGCTGAGCGCACGATAGTCGGTCCGCATCGCCTGCGAGAGATGAATATGCTGCTGCCGCAACTGTACATGCTTAAAAGGGAAACGGTTCAGGACGGGATCGACGATATCGACGGCGCCGTTCTGAACGCCCTTTCCCGCAGGGGCCTCGAAACCATCATCCGGCCCGGAGAATCCGTCGCGCTGACCGCCGGAAGCCGCGGCATCCGCCATATCGACACCATCATCGCCGAAACCGTGCGCTACCTGAAATCCATCGGGGCGAAACCGTTTATCGTCCCCGCCATGGGAAGTCACGGCGGCGGCACCGCCGAAGGACAGCGGGCCATACTAACCGCCTGCGGCATCACCGAGGAGGCCATGGGCTGTGAGATACGCTCCTCGATGGATGTCGTCGAGATCGGCGTCACCTCGCTCAAAACGCCCGTGTTCCTGGACGCGCACGCGGCGGCGGCGGACCATATCGGCGTCATAAACCGCGTCAAGCCGCACACAAAGCTTTCGGGAGACATAGAAAGCGGGCTCGTCAAGATGTGCATGATAGGCCTGGGCAAGCGCGAGGGGGCGGCGACCTATCATCGCGCCATCGAAAGGCATTCATGGATGGAGATCGTCCGTTCGGTGATGGAGGTGCTGCTCGAAAAGAGCACCGTGAGCTTCGGCCTCGGGATCGTGCAGAACGCGCACGAGGAGCTTGCGCGCGTCGAGGCGCTGCTGCCAGACGAGTTCCTCACGCGCGAGGCCGTGCTTCTGAAAGAGGCGCGTTCGCTGATGGCCACCCTTCCCTTCAGCAACATCGACCTTCTCGTCGTCGACGAGATGGGCAAGGAGATCAGCGGCACCGGGATGGACGCCACGGTGACGGGCCGTAAAGACGGATCGGCGATCCGCGTCGGCCGCATATTTGTGCGCGACCTTACGACCGAAACGAAGGGGAACGCGCAGGGGATCGGACTCGCCGATTTCACCACGCGGCGGCTCGTGGACAGGATCGATTTTACCAAGCTCTACCTCAATTCCCAGACCGCCTACCGCACCGACACCTGTAAAATCCCGATGACCTTCAACACCGACCGCGAGGCCATCGAGATTGCGCTCCGCATGGCGGGGACGGGCCCGGCCGGCGGCCTCAGGCTGGTCTGGATCAGGAACACCCTTCGGCTCGAGACCATCGCCGTGTCCGCGGCCATGCTGAATGAACACCGGGGCGCCCCGCGCCTCACGGCTGTGCGCGGGCCCATGGATATCGAGTTCGACGCCGACGGACAGCTCAAAAGCCCGTTCGCGCACGAATAAGCAAAAGACCCGGTGTAAATCTTGTTGATGTCGGGTTTCACCCGCCTGCGGCAGGAGGAAACCGATGGTATTTCCGGGTTACGCGGCAACGCTGAAATATTTCAATGCGAATCGAATATAAATTGCTAAATTATATGCATGCCATATTTTGCCGGCGGGTCCGGCCGTGACCGATCATCAGGGGGACGTAATGAAGGAAAAAGTGCTGGTCTTCGAGACCATGAAGTGCACAGGGTGCAGAATATGCGAGCAGTGGTGCAGCCTCGGGCATTTCGGCGCGGCGGCTCCCTCGCTCTCGCGCATCACGATCATACGGGACCATGCCACCCAGATCGATAACGGCATCATCTGTCACCAGTGCATCGACGCGCCCTGCGTCACCTCGTGCAGGTTCGGCGCGCTCGGCAGAGATGAAGCGACCGGCGCCATCATCGTGGATCTCGACAAGTGCAACGGCTGCAGGCGGTGCATCCGGGCCTGTCCGCACGGCGCCATACGCATGCACCCCGACGAAAAGTACGTGCTGATCTGCGACCTCTGCGGCGGCGATCCCGCCTGCGTTCGCCACTGTCCCGAACAGGCAGTCCAGTACCTCGAACGGGGAAAGGCCGAGAGGCCCTACCGCTCGGCCCTGGTCCGCGGGCGCGCGAAGGGAGGTGCTTGCGATGAATGAAAAAACCGGTACACCTGAACTTTTCGGCGCGATAGCGAGGGTAAACCTCTCGAGCGGCCTTGTTTCACGGGAAGACCTGCCCGAAGATGCCGTGCGGCGTTTCATCGGCGGGCGGGGTATGGGCGCCTCGTATCTCTACAACGAGGTAGGGCCGGATGTCGATCCGCTCGGCCCCGGCAACAAGCTCATCTTCATGAATGGTCCGCTCGTCGGCACGCTCCTTCCCGCCGGCAACAAGGTGAACCTCACCTTCAAGTCGCCGCTGAGCATGAGCTATTCATACTCACTCTGCGGCGGGCACTGGGGACCGGAGCTCCGCTTCGCCGGCTATACGGGCATTATTATAGAAGGAAAGGCCGAGTCGCCCGTCTACCTCTGGATCGACGACGATACGATCGAACTTCGTCCCGCGGCCGACCTCTGGGGCAAGACGGTTCCCGAGACCGAGAGGTGCCTGCGCGATGAACTCGGCGGCGACGAGCTCATGCAGATCGCCTGCGTCGGCCCGGCCGGCGAGAAGCTCAATAAAATGGCCTGCATCACGGCCGGCTGGTACCGCGAATTCGGTCGCGGCGGCTGCGGCGCGGTGATGGGAAGCAAGAACCTCAAGGCGATCGCGGTGCGCGGGACCGGTGCGGTGCGCTTCCACGACCCGGCCGGCGTGATGGCCCTCTCCGAGAGCATTACGGCGGCACTCAGGGCCCATCCCAAGATCATCGACCGACGGAACTTCGGCACGCCGGAACTCTTGAAAACCATCAACGACAACGGCCTGCTCTGCACCAGGAACTTCAGCGAGACCTTCTTCGAAGAAGGGCACCGGCTTGAAGGCCCACGCATGCGGGAAGACATCGTGGTGGGCGACGCCTCCTGCTTCGCCTGCCCGGTGGGCTGCGGCAAGCGCAGTTACGTAAAAGCCGCCGACGGCACTCCGATGCTGCTCGAGGGCCCGGAGTTCGAGACCATCTCTCTCCTCGGCTCTAACTGCGGCGTTTCGGACTGGGCCTCGCTCGTCGAGGCGACACTCGTTTGCGACGAGCACGGCTTCGACACCATGAACGCCGGCGGCTGTGTATCGCTTGCGATGGAATGCTTCGAGAAGGGAATCATCACGCTCGAGGACACGGGCGGCATCGAGCTGCGTTTCGGCAACGGCGCGGCGCTCGTCGCGGTACTGCGCCTGATGGCGGAGCGCAAAGGCATCGGCGACATACTGGCCGAGGGCATAAAAGCGGCCTCCGAGCGCTTCGGCGCGCCGGAGCTCGGCATGCATTCGAAGGGGCAGGCACTGTCCGCCTACGACCCGCGCGGATGCAAGGGCATGGCCCTCACCTACGCCACCTCGCCCAAGGGCGCGCACCACATGATCGCCACCACCATGGGCCCCGAGATCGCCGGGGGCACGCGGCTCTCGTACGAGAACAAGGGCGCGCTTCAGAAGGAAAACCAGCTCAGCATGTGCGCCGTGGACTCCCTCGGAATCTGCTCCACCGTTCGGGGCGGCTTCGGCATGGGCGACCAGGCAAAGGCGTTCAGCCTTACGACGGGCATCGCACTCGATATCGACGGCCTGAAGCTCGCGGCCGAGCGGATCATAAACCTTGAGCGGATGTATAACGCGCGCCTCGGCTTCTCCCGAAAAGACGACACCCTCCCCGCGCGCATTCTTAGCGAGCCGGTACCCTCGGGCCCAAGCGCCGGCGAGACGGTCGATCTCGGACCGATGCTCGACGAATTCTATGGCGTGATGGGATGGGGGGCGGATGGTCTTCCCACCCGCGAGAAGCTCGAGGAGCTCGGAATCGGGGAACTGGCAACCGGGTAGCACGAAAAGTCCACACCGGCCATATGCTCTTCGGGAGGTTCAGCGCGTTGAAATAAACGCGCCGCATCACTTATCGAGGGGGCGCCGGTTATGACCGCCGCCTTTCTCGCCGTCTTCGCGGTATGGCTGTAGTGCCGGCTGCGTCTGCGCAGGGCCTGACACAGCTGCCCCGACCGGAAAATTTTTGCCTTATTCGCGATGAAAGCCGGCGCTATGACCGGCTCTCATCGCGTAATGCGTCAGGCCTGTGTCCAGTAAAACTATCGGCCGAACTGTCGTCTACCGTTACCCGTGCGTGGTTCCGGTCATTTCCCCATCCCGCGCGCAATCGCCCTGAACATCTCGATCGATTCGATCTCCATGTCGTCGCCGTCCTTGTTGTAGTCGGCATAGGCCGAGGTCTTGGCGATGACGATGCGATGGCGCGGATAAATGTAGATGAACTGGCCGTAAATACCGATGGCGAGGAAATCGCCGTCGGGGTTCTCCGGGATCCACCACTGGTAGCCGTATCCCAGCACCCAGCCCGAGTTCGGCCGCTTCCCCGGCATGAGATGCGGGGCGTCGGGCGTTATTGAGGACTTCACCCACGATGCCGGTACCACCTGTGCGCCGTTCCATTTGCCGTTATGCAGGTACAGCCTCCCGAAGCGCGCGTAATCGCGAAGCACGACGTTCAGCCCGCCGAAGGCCGCCTCCATCCCCGCGCTGTCGACGAGCCAGAGTGCGTCGGATTCCATGCCGAGCGGCTTCCACAATTTCTCCTCCGCGTATGCGGAGAGGGTCTTGCCCGTGGCCTCGCGCAGGATCATGCCGAGCACCTGTGTGTCCATGCTCACATAATGGTTGTAGACTCCCGGTTTTCTTTCGGATTGCAGCGAGGCGACGAAATCGTCAAACGGCGTTTTGAGCGCGAAGGCCCTTCCCATCCGGTTGATGTCGGAATTGAAATCGGCGTAATCCTCGTTGAAGCGGACGCCCGACGACATCTGGAGCACGTGCTTTATCGGCACGTCGTTGTACCCCGATACCTTCAACAGGGGAACATACTTCGTGACGGGCTCCCCGATATTCCTGATGTGTCCCTCGTGCATCGCTATGCCGAAGAGGGCCGAAACGAAGGACTTGGCCACCGACCACGAGATCGCCTTCGAGGTTTCGGTGTTGCCCAGATAGTAGCGCTCGAACAGAATGGTGTCGTCTTTCAGCACGACGAGGCCCGTGGTACCCGTATGCTCCAGGAAGGGAACGATCTTCTTCACCGCGCCCTTGAATACATAGGAATCGGGAAGCTCCCCGTTCGCGCGCCTGAACTCATACACGTCGTTTCCCCGGTGAATGACGCGCGAGTCGAGCTTCTCGCCCATGCTTCTGAAGTTGTTGACGATCTTGTCCTGATCGAAGAGCGTCACGACGCGGTACAGACGCATGATCCGGCCAAAACCGAGAGCCCCGGCTATTATCAGTATTCCCAGCAAAATGCCGAAAACCTTCAGCAGTCTTGATCCGCGTTTCGAAACCTTCTTTTTCTCCGTCATTCGTTACCTTCCTCCCGTGTAATAGCGTAGTGTTGTGTAACCTGGAATCAAGGTCGGTTTTCCCCCGCCACAGGCGGGGGAAAACCGGATATTCTCATGCTTCCACGTTATAAACGCAGGCCCGCCCTTGCTTTCGGTCGCAGCCGAATCCCGTGCCGGCCCTACAGCAAGCCCCTTTTCCTCGCGAGCTCCATCATCTGCTCCATGCCGTTTGCCGGCGGCGTGCGCAGGGCCTCCATTGCCTTCGCCTCGAGGGAGAGCGCCTCCGTGGGACAGGCGGTCACGCAGAGGCCGCAGCCTATGCAGCGGTCAGGGTCGACCGCAATCACGCCGGCGAGGTCGTTGAGGGAGAGCGCCTCCATCTGGCAGCGTTCCACGCAGGCCTCGCAGCCGGTGCAGAGGGACGCATCGACGACGGCGTAGTGATTGCTGAAGACGGCCTCGGCGGGTCTGGGGAGAAGCTTCAGGCCGCGGAGCACGGCACAGCAGTCCCCGCAGCAGTTGCACATTCCGGACGGGTTCTGCGCGGTACCCGGCTGTACGACCAGCCCCGCCTCGTTGCACCGCTTCAGGATATCGATCGCCTCGTCATAGCCCACCTCGCGGCCGATGCCGAAATCGATGTAGTAGCGTGCCATCGAGCCAAACATGAAACAGGTCTCGAGCGGTTTGCCGCAGCCGTGCCCCAGAATGCCGGCGTGTTTGCGGCAGGTACACTCGGAGACCACTATGGTATTCGCCTTTTTCAGTATCTCCGCGGCGTCGTCAAACGACGCGACGTGATGTTCGGGCGTGATGGAATGCTCTATGGGGATGGTCCGCAGAAACAGGCCCGAGGTTCTGGCGATCGCCTCGCTGAAACCCTCCCGGAAATAGCGTTCGAGGAGCTCCGCGAAGCGGTGGCTCATCCGCAGTGTATTGAACTCCACGAGGCCGTGCATGAAGGGGATGGCGCCGTATTTGAGCGTATCGCCTTTCCTTGAGCGGAAGAGCAGGCCCCTGGCCGCCATGTCCTCCAGCCTGACGCGCGCCTCGTCCGCCGAAAGACCTGTTTTCCCGGCAATGGCCTCGGGCGTCTCGAGCATCGGCGACAGGGCGAGGAACACGCGCGCGTCGTCATCGGTGAAAAGCTCCTGGAGAAGCTCGATCTCCACGCCCGACTTCGTGGCGGGAAAGCCGAGCGAGTAGGTGTCGAGCCGCTCCTGGAGCGTCCTGTACAGATCCTGTGACATTATGTCCTCCTGGTTCTCCGGTGCTTCGTCTGATGTACGGCATCCGGCATTATGGCCCGGCTCGTCCTCTATCCCCTCACCCGGTCTCCATCCTGAATATGGACCATGAGCCTGCACGTCTCGCCGCCTCGTTTGGCCATAAATCGGCAGTAATAGATCGCTCCCCGTTTCGAGCACCGCCGCGATCGCGCTCGTGGGCGCGGTCCTTCCCACAGAGAGCGGATGTCCGATTGTCCTGTTTTGCCAGCAGTGAAGTGGTTTCTCGTGCGTTTCGGCGTTCATGGGCTCTTCCGTCGGTAAGCCTACCACGCCCCCGGTTGTTTGACAACCATGTTTTCCGGGACCGGACAATAGTGCCGTTTTGAAAACGATTTTTCGTCATCCACCGTAACAAACCGGACCACGGCGGAACAAATACCGCATCATTTGCCTTGACACCGGAAACGGGTTAAGAGTATCTTTATACGTGTGACGCGCTGCATGACCCGATACTATGAGCCGGCCCCCTGCCGCGGGCGGGGGCGGTTTCGGAATGGGTCCGGCAGCTTGCTGCATAACCGGGAAACAGCACCGGTTTCCCCCGCCCCGGGCGGGGGAACACTCGATAGTACCGGGATTCACATCAGTCCAGTATATATCATACAGGGAACGGAGACCATAAATGTTTAAAAGGATAGGATTGTTCCTGCTCACCAACCTCCTCGTCGTGATTACGGTGAGCCTTATCATCAACATCGTACTGCCGCTCCTCGGCATTCAGGTGACCGGGGGAATGTACGGCCTCGCCGTCTTCTGCGGCATCTTCGGCATGTCGGGCGCCTTCATCTCGCTCGCCATCAGTCGCTGGATGGCCAAGCGGGCCTACAACATCCAGCTCATCGACGGCACGACCACGGACTCCGGCGCGCGGGAGATCTACGACATGGTCGCGCGCCTCTCGCGGAAGGCGGGCCTTCCCGAGGTGCCCGAGGTCGGCATCTACCAGGCGGCCGAGCCCAACGCCTTCGCCACCGGCCCCTCCAAGAGCAAGTCGCTCGTCGCGTTTTCGACCGGACTGCTCTCATCCATGCGGCGCGAGGAGGTCGAGGCCGTCGCCGCCCACGAGGTGAGCCATATAGCGAACGGCGACATGGTCACCATGACGCTCCTCACTGGCGTGGCCAACGCGCTCGTGATGTTCATGTCGCGCGTCATCGCGCAGTTCATCGACAGCTTCCTCCGCGACGACAATGGCGGGGGCGGACTCGGGTTCCTCGGCTACATCATGACCGTCATGGTGCTCGAGACCTTCCTTATGCTCCTCGCATCCATACCGCTCGCGGCGTTCTCGCGCATGCGCGAATACCGCGCCGACGCCGGCTCGGCCAAAATCACCTCGCCCACCTCCATGGCGAACGCCCTCAAGCGCCTCGCCGAGGCCGCGGGCATGCCCGAGAAGAAGGACTCGTTTTCGATGGCGAAGATAAGCTCGGGCAAGCGAATGTCCCTGTTCGCGACGCATCCTTCAATAGACGACCGCATCGCGCGCCTTATGCGGATGTAACAGCCGGATACCCGATCGGGGGCGCGGTCACAGGCCGCGCCCTTTCCAGCGCCGCGCCACCCTTCCCCTCCAGCGAGCCTATACTCAATTTATGATTGAATTATTTCCGAGCATGGGTACCATAGCGTAAACCTGTGCGCTCGATTGGCTGCCATTCAAAAATAATAGAGAGGTACTCCATGATCATTCCCTTTCCTTTCGAACCCCTGCTCGCGTTCGGCTGGCTCGGCGTTATGCTGCTTATTGGAATATTTCTTCGCGCCAAGATTCCGTTCATCCAGCGCTTCCTCTTCCCCAGTTGTCTGCTCGGAGGACTGCTGGGCCTGGCGTCTCTTCACCTGGGCATCGTAAAGATCGAGACCTCACTGCTCGAAACTTTCGCCTATCACTTCTTCAATATCAGCTTCATCTCAGTGGGTCTTACCGTGCGGACTCCCGAAGAGAAGGCGGCATACGGTGGGAAAGAGATGTTCCGCGGTTCGCTCTGGATGGCGCTCGTCGAGGGAATCACGATCCCCGTCCAGGCGCTGACGGGAGGGCTGTTTATCATTCTCTTTAACTACCTCGGTTATGACCTGTTCAAGACCTTCGGCTTTTTCGCTCCGCTCGGATTCACCGAGGGTCCCGGGCAGGCGCTCTCCATCGGCAAGGTGTGGGAAAACTTCGGTTTCGAGCACGCCGCCACCATCGGCCTCACCTTCGCCACCGTGGGCTTCCTCTTCGCCTTTTTCGTCGGTGTGCCCCTGGCCAACTGGGGAATCAAGAAAGGCCGTACCGAACTGCCGCAGAAAGCGCTTCCCAAGGACTTCCTTTCCGGCGTTATCTCGAAGGACAGCCCCAGGGAAAGTGCCGGAACGCTCACCATGCACTCGGCGAACGTCGAGACTATGGCCTTCCAGCTTTCACTGGTCGGGCTCGTATATCTGCTTACCTACGGCCTGGTCTCCGCCATCGGGAGTCTGCTTCAGCCGGAGCTCGCCACGACGCTGTGGGGTTTCTTCTTCTTCCTCGGAATGCTCGTAGCGCAGGTCGTGCGCGCCATCGTGGTGAAGATCGGCTACGGGCATTTGGTCGACGGCGGGGTTCAGCGTCGCATAACAGGACTGTCGGTTGACTTCCTTATCCTCTCCACCGTCATGGCGGTCCAGCTCGTAATAGTATGGCAGTTCGTCCTTCCAATCTCGGTGATCTGCGCCGTATCGGGCCTGCTGACCACCATCGTCGTCGTCTACCTCGGAAACCGCATCTGGTCGCTCAACCTCGAGCGCACGGTCGCCATATTCGGAACGGTGACGGGAACCGTTTCGTCGGGCCTTCTGCTTCTGCGCATCGTTGATCCGGAGTTCCGCACCAGTACGGCGATGGAGATGGGCTATATGACCATATTCGCGGCGATCCCCGTACTCGGCACCATGCTGCTCGTCAGCGCACCCGTGCTGTGGGGATGGACCATCGAACTGACCATGCTCGTTTTTGTCGGAATGATGGTCGTTTCCGTTGCGCTGCTCATTATCTTTAAAATGCTGGGCAAAAACCGGTATAAATCGGCTTGAGCATTGTCCCTGAAAAACGTCGGGCTGACATCGCGCCGGATGACCGGCGCGATGTCAGCCGGTCTTGCATGATTGTATGACAATAACTCCTTGACAAAACATCCTCCACGGAAAGTATGTACGGAATTTTGCAACCTTTCCGCGGGATTGCCGTCTATCTTGCCGGAACGGAAGAGTAGTGTCGAATGATCTCCGGCCGGCAAGGCCGAATCGACAGGCGCTCCTTCCTTAAAAATCAATCTGAAAAGGACATCGAATGGATAACAACGATCGCAGCCTCGAATTTGACTGCCTATTGGCGAACAAAAAAAAGCCTCGTTCGGCCGTCGCCCACCACGCGACCGGATCGGTTTCGATGATACTGTATTTCCTCAATACGGCCGTCATGTTTCCGTTTTTTCCGCTCATCGGCTTCTTCAAGCTCATACCAATTTCGCCCTGGCGCGCGGCATGCAATTTCGTTCTGGATCGCATGGCAACCCTGTGGATTTCCGTAAACAACCTGAACATGAAGATCACCAAGCGCATTCACTGGGACGTCACCGGACTCGAAGGACTCAGCCCGCGGGAATGGTATCTCGTCATTTCCAACCATCGTTCATGGGCCGACATTCTCGTTTTGCAGAAGGTCTTTAACCGGAGAATACCCTTCCTGAAGTTCTTTTTAAAAAAGGAGCTCATCTGGGTGCCGCTGATGGGGATCGCGTGGTGGGCCCTCGATTTCCCGTTCATGAAACGCTACTCCGGAGCTTTCCTTAAAAAGTTCCCCCACCTGAAGGGCAAGGACATCCAGATTACGCGCAAGGCCTGCGAGAAATTCCGGCACATCCCCGTGTCGGTGATGAATTTCATCGAGGGCACCCGATTCACGGACGAAAAGCACCGCCGACAGAATTCACCGTTTGAGAACCTCCTGAAACCCAGGGCGGGCGGGATGGCGTTCGTGCTTTCGGCCATGGGCGGAGAGAAAATGAGGAAGATACTCAACGTCTCGATATGCTACCCGGACGGCATCAGAAGCTTCTGGGACTTCCTGTGCGGCGGAATATCGAACGTGAAGGTCCACATCGAGGAACTGCCGATCACGAAGGAGCTCCTCGGAGACTACCTCGACAACGAAAAGTTCCGCGAAGAGTTTCAGGAATGGGTTAACCGGCTCTGGAAGGAGAAGGACCTTCGGCTCTCGGCGATGTCGCTTTAAGCCGCGCTCGAAACGGGCAGCGACACACCGGCGCGCCGCGTACAAATCCGCGAAAGGCATCTGCCATCGCAAATATAATGAACCCCTCGACAAATGCACGGGAAGAGAAGGCATGAGCCGCGTGAAATGCGCAAAAGAGAACAGCGACTACCACGAGAGCTGTGACAAGATGTTGAAGTAGTCTGATCCGATCGCCGGCGCCGACCCGCGCCGGCGGCATTTCTTATTCCGCCAGCAGCTTCATCAGGCTCGACGAATCGAGCCTTCCGCATTCCCGTTTCTGAAGAAGACCGTAAAACTGTTCCACCAGCGCCGTCACCGGCAGCGCCGCGCCGTTTCGCCGGGCCTCATCCAGACAGATCTGAAGGTCCTTCCGCATCCAATCCACCGCGAAACCGAAATCAAACCTGCCCTCGACCATCGTCGCCGCGCGGTTGTCGAGCTGCCACGACCCCGCCGCTCCCTTCGATATGACCTCGATAACCCTGTCCGCGGCCAGACCCGACCTGACGGCGAAGTTCATCGCCTCGGCGAGCGCCTGCACCAGCCCGGCAATGGCTATCTGGTTCACCATCTTGGTAAGCTGCCCCGCGCCGGGGCCGCCCAGATGCGTGACCGTGCGGCCGTACCGGGCCATCACGGCGCGCGCCGACTCGAAGGCCTCCGCGTCACCGCCGACCATGATGCTGAGCGCTCCCTTCTCGGCTCCCGACTGCCCGCCCGAGACTGGCGCGTCGAGGAAATGGAACCCCATCAGGCGGGCCGTTTCATACAGCTCGCGTGCGATACCGGCTGAAACCGTGGAGTGGTCCACGTATATGGACCCTGGTTTCATGCCCGCGAACGCGCCCTCCGGGCCCAAAGCGACATCGCGCAGATCGTCGTCATTACCGACGCACGAAAACGCCATGTCGGCGTCGGAAACCGCCTCTCGCGACGTGGCCGCCCTGCGTCCCCCGTACCGCTCGACCCAGGATTCGGCCTTCGCCACGGTCCGGTTGAAGACCGTAACCTCGAGCCCGGCGCGCGCGAGGTGCCCCGCCATCGGGTTCCCCATCACACCGAGACCGATAAAGGCCACCTTCTTAATGGATATTTCCGCCATCTTCACCTCCGGAAACGGAACGCCTGTACGTGCCGCGACCCCCATCGGGCACGTCCTGTACGCCATGCGACGCGCCTCGAGCATGGACCGTCACGGACGGTCCGTCAAGTATTTCGCCTCCGGCATGGCGGGATTCGAAAAAAGTCTGGCAATCGCAAAAGCGGTCAAGTAGATTGAAGTAAACACCTGACAATCGGAGCGCCATGGATTTAATGAAAACGAAGCATGACATCGTCGAGAACTGGCTGCCGCGTTATACGGGAGTGCCACTCGAGGGATTCCAGGAGTACATCCTTCTCACCAATTTCATCACCTACGTCGACATGTTCGCGGATAAGTACGGCGTACCGGTAAGCGGGGCCGACCGCCCAATGCAGACGGCGAGCGCGCTGGGCATCACGATCGTCAACTTCGGTATGGGCAGCGCCATGGCGGCCACCGTTATGGACCTGCTCTCGGCCGTGAAACCGAAAGCAGTGCTCTTTCTGGGCAAGTGCGGCGGTTTAAAGAAGAGGACTCAGCTCGGCGACCTCGTGCTTCCGATCGCCGCCATACGCGGCGAAGGCACCAGCAACGACTATCTGCCCCCCGAGGTGCCGGCCCTCCCCTCCTTCGGCCTGCAGATCGCGGTTTCGCATGTCATAAAAAAACACGAAATCAACTACTGGACGGGCACCGTGTACACGACCAACCGCCGCGTATGGGAGCACGATGAAAAATTCAAGGACTACCTTCAGGACATCCGCGCCATCTGCATCGACATGGAAACGGCGACGATCTTCTCGGTGGGTTTTTACAACGGCATCCCGCACGGGGCGCTGCTCCTCGTTTCGGACAACCCGATGATACCCGAGGGCATAAAGACGGCGGAGAGCGACCGCGAGGTGACCTCGCGCTTCGCGCACAAGCATCTTGAAATCGGTATAGACTCCCTGCTCGAGCTCAAAAATTCGGGGGAATCGGTCAAGCACCTCAGGTTTGAATAGGGCTTTCCCGACGGCAGGTATACTCGACCGTTAGTATGGTGAGGTCGTCGTCGAGACCGCGGTCACCGCCCACATGATCCCTGACCAGGAAAAACACCTGATCGCAGATTCGTTGAGCTTCGTGGTGGGATAGCTTTCTGAGCGCCGCCTGAAGCGCCTCCTCCCCCAATATGGCGAGCGAGCTGTTGCGCGCCTCGGTTATTCCATCGGTATAGAGCACCAGCTTGTCGCCCCTTTCGAGCGTCATCGAACGCTCCTCGTATGGTGACGGCGCAAAGGCATCGGAGATGATGCGGCCGCGGACTCTGACGATCTCGAGCATACCGCCTCGAAGGATGAGCGGCTCGGGGTGCCCGGCCGAGGCGCACACCAGGCGGCCGTTGTTCAGGTCCAGACAGCAAACGCACACCGAGAGGAAATGAGAGCTGAGCTTTCCTGAAAGCGTTTCGCGTATCACCGAGAGGGTCCTCGACGGCGAATGCAGGGTCTGCTTCCACGACTGCAGCGACACCTTGGTCATCGAGGCCAAAAGCGCTGCCGGCATGCCGTGACCGGACACATCGCACACCACGAGCCCCAGAAGCCCCTGCTCTTCGTCGTAGAGCACGTCGAAAAAATCCCCGCCCACCCCCATCCGCGGCTCGTAGCGGAAGGCGATGTCGGCACCGTCGACGACCGGCAGGCCCCCGGGCAAAAGCGCCCGCTGAATTTTTTCGGCAAGAGCGATCTGGTTTTCCAGTTCGCTCTTCTGCTTTTCGATAGTTTCGGTCCGCTGCGCCACCTTCGCCTCGAGGTTGGCGTAGAGGTTGGCGTTCTCGATCGAAATGCCGGCCTGGGTCATGAACACGCGCAGCATATCGGCGTCATCTTCAGCGAAAACTGCCACCGAGAGCGGGTTGTCGAGGTAGCATATACCGACGGGCCGCTCTCGCCCGGAGATGGGCATGCAGAGGATCGACTTCAGCCCATACTCCAGAACGCTCTGGAATTCGGTGTACTTTGCTTCCTTCTCGGCATTGGTGGTGATGATGGTTCTCCCCGTCCTCGACACCTCGTCGATCACGCTCTGTGAATACTCGGGGATGACCGCTCCGTCTATATTCCTCGCCACCCGCATCCGGAATTGGCCGCTTTCGTCGTCCACCAGAAAGAGGTAACCGCGCTGGGCACCCGTCACCTCGATCGCCTTGGCCATCACGTGATCCAGCAGGACATCGATATTGAGGATGGAGCTCATGTCCTGACTGATGCTGATGATCGACGAAAGGCGTTGATGGTCCGTAAGGCGCTGGATGGCGCTGCGCTCCTCCGGGACCGGAGTCGCGAGGCCGGCGGCTTTCCGCTGATAATGGGGTGCCGAAATTTCGTCGAAGAGCTTCCGCGCGTTCTCGAACAGGGGCGAGGCCTTATCGGATTTCCCCGTCCGCGCGAGGAGCGCCCCGCAGCCGAGGTATGCTTTGCCCAGCTCGAATCGCCTGCCCGTCCGCGAGCAGAGGTTTATCGCGGCCCCGTAAAGCCTCTGCGCCTTACGGTCGCGCCCGAGCGCCTCCGCGCACTGGGCAGCCACGCGCACGGCGGCGCAGTAATTGAGCGGCCAGCCCTTTGACTGTGAGAGTGCTTCACGACACGCTCGCTTCATGCAGGCGCGAAGTTTGAGGGTCTTTCTCTCCGGCAGGCGTGTACGCGCGTCGAGATACCCTCGGCGATATGCCTCGGCCCGGTAGATATACAGCGGGGCCGTGTAGACCCTCAGCGTAAAGCGGTGACGGCGGTCCAGTTCCCTCCCGCGCTCGAGCAGGTCGATCGCGGCCTGGTAGTCGTTCATCTCGCAGTGACAATAGCCCGCATACGCGCACGCAAGAAAATGCGCAAACCATATCCCCTGCCTCGCGCTGAGGTCGAGCGACTTTCCGGCGTAATCCAGCGCGCGGGCATACTCGCCCATGTCGGTGTACACGAGGGCAAGGTTCGCGTAACTGTTGCACAGGCCGTAATCATTGTTTATCTTTTTGCTGATGACGATCCATTCATCGAGGAGGCGGATGCTCTGTTCGTAGTTGGACGAATAGTAATGGTTGACGCTCGCGATGTTATTGGCCTGACCGAGCTCCCAGATATCGCCGATGCGCCTGAAGCTGTCGTAGCTTTCCATAAGAAGACGCGTGCTTTCATCGATGACCCCGGTCCATGAGTGATAGGTGCCGAGAAACTGCTTCGACACCGCCCTGTAGAAGGTGTCGCCTATCTCAGTGCTGATGGCCAGCCCCTTCTCCAGATAGCGAAGCGCCACGCCGAAGGCGGGGGCCGCCGCGTACATCATTCCGAGCCCCAGCGTGCTGATTGCAAGATCGCGGGACAGGCCGATGCGCCGCTCGGAGATATTGAGCATGCGCAGCGTGGAGCGGATGAATTTCAACTGGGAGCTCAGGGCGTAGTTCCAGCTTATCGAATGGTAGAACTGGACGATGAGCGGGTCGCTCGCGCGTACCTTCCCGGCGCGAAACAGCATGAGGCGCGGCAGGGCCCGTATGGCGAGATGAACTGCGAACTCGCGAATGATTCCAAGTATGACCCTTGCGGTCGAAAGCGGCAGTTTTTCGCCCAACAGCGCCAGACCCTCCGCGCCGTACCGCTCGCAATTGGCGAAATCGCCCTTCTTGAAATACGCGTGGCTTATCTGCCGGTACGCCGCGGCGCGTGCGGTGGAGGAAGCGAGGTGCGGAAGCACCCGGTTGAAGAGCCCGATAGCCTCGTCGTTCTTTCCGGTCACGAGGTAGAGCCCCCCGATCCTCGTCTGGCATTCCAGCCACAGCGGCATGCGTATGGGGTCGACCATTCCGTCGCGCTCGAGCATGCCGGCCGCCAATGAAAAATAGCGGATGGCCTCCTCGTTCGCGTAGCTTTCCATGGCGCGCTCTCCCGCGGGATACGCGTACCCGAGCGCCTTCTCGGCGTCCCCGGCCCGCGAGTAATGAAACACCAGGTCGAACACCGGTAAATCAACGCCGGACGCCACATCCTCCAGCGTGCGCGCTATGCGGAGATGGAGGCCCTTGCGGCGCTCCGTCGAAAGCATGTCGTAAAACGCTTCCCTGATGCGGTCGTGGACGAAGAAGAGTTTTCCTCGCTCCTGCTGGTCGGTCTCGAGCAGCTGCATGGTCACGGCGTCATCGACGATGCGCACGACCTCGTTATGCGTATACGTCGTGCCGTCCCCGCCGCCCACCAGAAGCCCGAAGAGCAGGCTTATATCGAACTTGCGGCCAATCACCGCCGCGTACGAGAGCACCTCGTTGGCGTGCGGCGAAAGGCCCTCGATACGCCGCATGACCACGTCGAGGATACTGGTCGAAATCTCGAGTGCTCCGAGCTTCGACTCGTCGGCCTTCCAGTGGCTGCCCTTCAGGGCAATGGCTCCCTCATGCACCATCTGCTTCATGATTTCGAGGGCGAAGAACGGGTTCCCCCTGCTCTTCTGATACACGACATCCGCCACACGGCCGATGTACGCGTCGCCGGAGCTGAGAAGCCCGGACACGAAGCGCGCGACCGACGCGCGGTTGAGCGCCTCCACGCGGAGGAGATCGAGGGGATAGCCCGCCTGCATGGCGAGCCCGACGAATCGGCTGACGCCGTGCGAGTCGGAAACCTCGTTGTCGCGGTAGGCCCCTACGATCAGTAGCGGCGCCGATTCGATGCCTGAAGCAAGTTCATCCAGAAGGGAGAAGGAACCCTCGTCGGACCACTGAAGATCGTCGAGAAGGAGGACAAGCGGTGCGCGCGTATCGGCCATGGCGCGGAGAAATTCGCCGACCACCATCAGGAAGCGCCGGTTCTCGCGGTCCGGTTCGAGCTCAACCGGCATGGGGCACGGGCCCGTTATCCCTGCAAGCATAGGATTAAGCCGGAGGATCACGCCGCAGCGGTCAACGCCGATCGCCCGCACGCGGGCCTTCAGGTTTGAACGGTACTCTTCGCTCAGCTTGGGGAAATACCGCAGATACTGATTGAGCGCGTCCTTGAAGGGCCCGTAGGGGATCTTGTTCTCTCCCGCGAAGCATTTCCCTTCTATGAATATACCGCCGCTCGAAACGACGTAGTCGCGCAGCTCTTCCGCGAGCCTGGTCTTGCCCCTGCCGGCCTCGCCGGAGATGAGGCACACCGCCCCCTTGCCGCGGAGCAGATCATCATAACGGGTCCTGAGCCGGGCAATATCGGCCTCGCGCCCCACGATCTCGGTGCGCGAGTTAAGGCGCACCCGGCGGTCTGCGGCGCCCGGAATGATGTCGACTGCGCCCGACATGATCATCCGTATATCGTGCAGGAGGCCCTCTGCGCTCTGGTATCGGTCTTCGGGCTCCTTTTCAATGAGTCTGAGGATCATCTGCTCGACTACGGGCGACACGTCCGGGTTGAAGCGTGAGGGCGGCTCGGGTTTCTTCGCGATATGCTGATGTATTATGGAGGATACTGCGCCGCCCTCGTAGGGCAGGCGTCCCGCTATGAGCCGGTAGAGGAGCACGCCCAGGGAATAGAGGTCGCTGCGCTCGTCCACGGTTCTTCGTATGATACCGCTCTGCTCGGGCGACATGTAGCGAAAGGTGCCCAGCGCACCCTCGGGTGAATCGGCGCCGAACTCGCGCACATGCGCCAGGCCGAAATCGACGATCACTGTGCGCAGGCCGTCACCCCGGCCGGAGATCATGATATTGCCGGGCTTGATGTCGCGGTGGACGATCCCGAGGCCGTGAACGTGCGCAAGCGCGTCGCACACCTGGGAGGCGATGTTCCCTATCTCGTCCGGCGTGAACGTCTCACCGTTATCGAGCGCGTCCTGCAGGCTCGTTCCGGTGATGTATTCCATCACGAGATAATGGACTGAATGTCCCGCGGCGGGCGGAGCGGGAAGCTCGCCTATCTCGTAAAGCGCGACTACCCCTGGGTGGCTGGCCCTGGCCACAATGCGCGCCTCGGCATGGAAGCGGATAACGTCTTCGATGCGGTGCGATACGCCGTTCTCACGCAGAATCTTGACCGCCGCCATGGCCCCATCCGTACCCAGGGCCCGGTAGACCACGCTCATCCCGCCCTCGCCGATGAGTTCGGCGATGACGTAACGGTCGGCTATTGTCCGTCCGGAAAGTTCCATGATTACTCTATCGTTCCGGCACATCGGCCGATTTTTTCAGACATGGCAGTGATGATGATAACCCGCGGCGCCGCTACGGTCAAACGAATTACCCGTTAACAGTACGCCTTCATTTCGCGGTCGGGTCCGCCAGCGCCGCTTCGAACTCGGCGATACGCGACCGGGCAAAACGCGTCATGCCCTTCAGCGCGTGCCATTCGGCCCTCCCGGCTGGCGGGTACTTCGCCGCGGCGACGAGGACGTCGTTCCCGAGGACCATGAAAGGTGGAAGGTCCAGACTTTCGGCTATGCGCTCGCGGACCCGGTAGAGACGTCCGAGACGCGCCCGGGCGGCGGCGGGCAGGCGGTTGGCCCCCGGAAGACGAAGGTGCGGATCGCTCTTCGGCAGAAAGCTGATGTTTTTCAGTGCATGATGCGCCTTTTCCGCCTGCTCGTTCAGTCCCCCGGAGGCAAGCCGCTCCGCGAGTACGCGTTTCAGCGGCAGGAGGTGCAGTACGTCGCCGGCGGCATATTCCATCTGCCGCTCCGTAAGCGGCCGTTTGCTCCAGTCCGAACGACGGTCGCTCGCGCTCTTAGGGATTTCCACGCCCAGGCACTCCCCGAGAATGGCCTGGAGGGACAGCCGCTCGCTTCCGAGTATCTTGGCCGCTATCTGCACGTCGAACACGTTCGCGAGCCGGAAGCCGCAGGTGTGGTGCAGGAGGCGCATGTCGAAGTCGGCCGAACACATCACCTTGCACACGCGCTCGCTCTCGATGAACTCCCGCATCTCCGGTATGTCGCCCAGGGCGACCGGATCGACGAGGTAACAGCGCTCTCCGTCGAAAATCTGCACCAGGCAGAGGTGTATGCCGTAACGGTGCAGGTTTGACTCGCCCTCGCAGTCCATCGCGATTTCGTCGACCGTTTCGAGCCGCCGGACCAGATCCGAAAGGCCTTCTCTCGAATTAACCAGTACTATAGTGTCATCATTCATGTATCAGGCTTGTTGCGAATCCCGGGAATATCGGCTTTCCCCCGCCTGCGGCGGGGAAAACCGGCCTTATTGTCCAGTTATACAACAACTCTTTTGTTCCGTTCATATTCCGCATGCGGCGGCCGTCGGCAGGGCCGTTCCCTACGCCACCCGTAACCACATAATCACCACGCCCCGGCAAGGCAAGCAACAATCGGGGACGAGGCCTTTAAAATATCTTTCGCAATCCGCTCCGTATCGCACCCGCTACTAAAATTTTTGGTTGAATTATGACCCTCCGGCCGGCGGAATGATACGGACTCTATACCGCCCGTCATCTCCCGGAGGGAAACAATGCTCGCCAAACGGATAATACCCTGTCTCGACGTCAAGGACGGGCGGGTGGTAAAGGGCGTCAACTTCGTCAATTTCCGCGACGCCGGCGACCCGGTCGAAAACGGCAGGTTCTACGACGGGGAAGGCGCCGACGAACTCGTGTTCCTCGACATAACCGCGAGCTCGGACAGGAGAAACATCGTGCTCAACATGGTCAGGCATGTGGCCGAGACGGTCAACATCCCCTTTACCGTCGGCGGCGGCATTCGCGCGGTCGAGGACGTGCGCATGATCCTCGAGAACGGCGCCGACAAGGTGTCGATAAACACCGCGGCCGTGCTGAATCCGGATATTATCGGCGAATCGGCCGTGCGCTTCGGCGCCCAGTGCATCCTGGTGGCCATCGACGCCAAGCGCAACGAGCGCGGCGGTTGGAGCGTCCACCTCAACGGAGGGCGCACGCCCACCGATATCGACGCGCTCGAGTGGGCGGTCCGCGCCTGCACCCTCGGGGCGGGCGAGATACTGCTCACGAGCATGGACCGCGACGGCACCAGGATCGGCTACGATATCGAGCTCACGCGGCGCATCGCCGACGCGGTATCGGTACCCGTCATCGCCTCGGGCGGTGTGGGCACCATAGAGCACATGTACGAGGGGCTTACGGCGGGCGGCGCGGACGCGGTGCTGGCCGCGTCCATTTTCCACTTCCGTGAGATCACGATACGCGACGTCAAACGGGCGCTCGCCGCGCGCGGACTGCCGATGAGGATCGTATGATCAGAAGTACAGCACGAGCGCGACGATCGCGGCGACGATGACGATAAAGACGACCGAAAGCGCGAGGATGAGCCCGATGTTCGACTTCCCCTCGTCCTGCGCGCCGGCGCGCGCGAGCTCGTAAGCCGGGTCGAGGGCGACTTTTATATTTGCCTCATCCTCCACGATCTTCGCGTAGATGCCCCTGGCCACGATCGCAAAGATGGTATACCCTCCCCCGGAATTGGGCTTGATCGACTTCACCCGCGCCGTGACCGGCAAAAGCGCACCGTCCTCATAGGCATTGAGCGCCTTTGCCACCGAAATGCATGTGGGATTGGAATCGGCGATAGAAACTCGGATGCGGTCCCCCGGCTCGATCCTAAATATCTCCTTGCCTTTTATCGGCGAGAGTATCAGCGCGCAGTTCATGACGAGCTTCACTCCCTCCTGTCCCTCGCTGACCTCCTCCTGCACACCCTGCACCGGCACGGGGACCTCTTCGCGCTGGTCCTTCTGTTCTTTCAATAAAGACGGGTCGATCTTCTTGCTGCTGGCGGAGTGCAGCTCCATATCGAGCGAAGAGATGTGCTGGGAATCGACCTTGATGTCGATGCGCTGCACGTTCAGGATGAACTGTATGAGCTTTTGCAGGGAGCGCTCGACGGCAATACCGTTGTCGCTCTGGAGAAAGCGCGTAAGTTCGGCACAGAAGCTCAGGTTGAAGCTGTCGTAGAAACGATTTTTAACGAGCGTTTCGAAGTGCGTATCGTGGTCACCCGAGGCGAGCGCCTCGAGAATGTCTTTTTCGAAGATCCTCCAGTCGGTGGCCGTATCGATGGTTTTGGTCATATAGGTCGAGACGACGAGCACCAGCGAATCGATGAGTTTGTTGTAAATGCCGTTGTAAAAAACGAGAAGGGCGCCGTAGAGCGAGGAGGAGGCGAAACGCGCCTTGAGAACGTACACGTCCTTATATGATCCGGCGACCATGGCCCTGGCCTTCTCCATATCGCCGCCGGCGTAATGCAGGGCGATGCCGATTTTACCGGTCTGTTCGGACAGAGAGCTGACGGCTGAATCCAGTTCTTTGCTCATCGGCTATTGTTCCGTATTCCCCTTGTATTTCCGGGCGCACGCGTTAGGGCGCGTCAGGCCTGTTGAGCACCATTTTCATGCGATCGAGGATGCGGCCGCGCTGGATGGGTTTTAATATAAAATCGGCCGCGCCCATCTGAAGGAGGTCCGCCAGGATGGTTTTGGTGGTTTCATCGCTGATGAACACGATCCTCGCGCGCGGCTTCTTCTGGGAGATTTCGTACAGCAGCGCATAGCCGTCCAGGGTGGGCATGTCGAGGTCGGTGGTGATGATGTCGAGATCGCGCGCGTACCTATCGTAGAGCTGGAGCGCCTCCTTGCCGTCCCCGGCCGAAGCGACGACTTCGTAGCCCTCGGACTCGAGTATCTGGACGATCTGCTTACGCTGAAATTCCTTGTCCTCGACGACCATCACCCTGTACGGTTTGCCGCTGGGCTTCACCCCGTCGGGCCGCTTGGGATTAAGATTCGGAAAATCGTGCGAACTCTTCATTAAAGCTCCCCCTGCGATGGACAGCATGACAAACCGCGTAACGAGAAGCCCCGCACCGGGGTGGGAGTCTTTCGCCGGGCATACCAGTATTTATAACCCCTCCGCCCGTATGCGTGTCAACCGCAAATTTGCCCTGGCCGGCCCTTTACAACTCCACCAGATCATAGGCGTCCTCACCCAGGCCGATGCGGCGGGCGTATTCGAGCTGGTAATCCCAGGGGAGGTCGTACAGGGCCCGCAGGTTGTCCTTCGATTCGTCCCTGCCGGCGATTTTCGAACCCGGAAGCGGCGCGGCACGGTTCACAAGATCGGCCGAGGCACGGTCGATCGCCACGGGGTCGGTAGAGGCGAGAATGCCGATATTGGGCACGATCGGCGTGTCGTTCCAGTAATAACAGTCGCACTGCGGCGAGACGTTCATGATGTAATTGATGTACATCCATTTCCCCGGCTTGGTTTCGACGACCCCCTTGACGTATTCAACGGTCCTCTCGTGGAGCGGCCGGTGGTCGGTGGTCCAGATGACCGGGATGGCCTCGTAGGCACAGATGACGGTGCATTCGCCGCAGCTTATGCACGCCTCCTGGTCGATGTTCGCCTTTTTGTTTACGTCGAAGCGTATGGCGTCGGCCGGACAGCGCTTTATGCACATTCCGCAGGAGGTACATTTTTCGACGATCACTCTGGGCTTCATGTCGGAATGCAGCATCTGCTTGCCCGATGGCGGCGCGCAGCCCATGGCTACGTTTTTTATCGCGCCGCCGAAGCCATAGAGCTCATGGCCCTTGACGTGCGAAACCACCAGCACCGCGTCCGCACCGTGGATCGCCGAGGCTATTTTGATCTCCCTGAAGTGCTTCGATTCGAAAGCGACGTTCGCATAGTCGTCGCCGCGCAGACCATCGGCGATGATGACGGGCGCCCCGGCCGTCTCCATCAGAAAGCCGTTGCGCACGGCGTTTTCGAGATGGTCGACCGCGTTGCTCCGCGAGCCCCGGTAAAGCGTGTTGGTGTCGGTGATGAAGGGCCGGCCGCCGCGCTTCCGCACGAGCTCCGCGAGCGTGCGGATAACGGGCGCCGGGACGAAGGCCAGGTTGCCGTACTCGCCGAAGTGCGTCTTGATGGCCACAAAATCCTTCCGGGCGATGCGCTCCCCGAAGCCGGCCTTGATGAAGAGCTTTTTCGTTTTACCGAAGATGTTCTCCCTGCTGTTGCACCGGAAATCGGCGAAATATACCGTACTCATGGCGCTTCCTCACTTTTCCCTCGACGGGCGTTCAGGCGGCCGTGCAGGCACCGCATGGCAGGCCAGTATAGGCCCTTACCCGCATGCATGGTCAAGCTAATTTATAAAGAAGGGCTTCCCGTCGCATGCATAGAGTTCGGACGGGCCGCCTATTTGCCATACCGCGCTTTTATCTCGCGGGATTTTTTAAGCCATGATCGGGCCTTCAGTTTGTCGCCCTGAAGGTTCATTATAATTGCGATGCTGTTATACGGTACGTAGTTCGTGGGATCGAGCTTTATGCTCGCGTTGAATTCCCCGAGCGCCCTCCCCAGATCCTTCCGGTCGAGGTAGAGATCGCCGAGCGTGTTGTGCGTTCCGGGCCGCGAGGGGTCCAGCTCATTTGCCCTGAGGAGGTCGGCAAGCGCCTCGTCCGGTCGTTTGATCGCATACAACGACGAGCCGCGATTATGGTATGCCGATGAGAACAGCGGATACAGCTTGACGGCCGTGTTGAAATAAGGCAGGGCCGCCGCATACTTTCCATCGGTCATGAGATAGGCGCCGACATTGTTGTACTCGACCGCAATGAACTCTTTCCGCGAGAGTGTCTTCATGTAGACGCCCGCCAGTATTGATGCTTCAGGTATCCCAAGTTCTTTAACGTAATAGGAATCAGGCCGCGATTCCCCCTGCGTCGTTTCCCAGTTGACATAGCTGCCGTCGTCGAAGCAGAACCTGATAAAACTGTGGTTGGGGGCGTATACCGGGACGATCGGAACCATCAAAACCTCGGCGATCGCGATATAGAGCGCGCAGTAGTTGTCGCAGTCGATCGTTTTCCTCTCGAGTCCCCTGCCAAGCAGCAGGTTCTTTCCGAATGTATACCCTTCACCTCTCAAGAGCGAATCTATCGAGTGCAGTATGCCGATTGCCTGTTCGGTCGTATAACTCTTTTGCACCGCGATCTTCGCGGTCGCCTTCGCGATCAGGGCGTTAAGCGCGGGATACTGATCTCCAACGACGCCGAGGCCCTTCTCTATATCGAGAAAATCGTGCGCGATTGTTTTAGGCGCGCCTTTATATCGGGCATGCACGGGCAGCGGGGCGCGGGTCGCTGAAATAATGATACAGGCAAGAACCGGAAGCATGAGCGGTTTTATCAGCCCAATCCGTGTGCGCATCATATAACCTCCATCATTTTGATCGGCATCTGCCGGCGGCTTTATCCTTGACCGTAAGGATCAGCTCTTATTAGCTCCATCCGGCTGAATATCGGGTGCCGGGCGATGGCCCACATACTGCCGAAGGCACGGCGTGCGCGGAAGCCCCCCGACGGACGGGTTCCGATGCCCTTATTTGAATATCGGCGAATTTCTCCGGGCCGGATAGCACGGTGGATTTTGGCTTGACATCTCAGTATAAATATACACCGTATCGAAAAGATAAATAACTTTCTTCTTCCGGCCATTGTCCGCCGTACCTATATTCGCGCACAGAAGGAGTGTTTTCATCGGGCTTATCAATAAAAACAATAGAGTTGTTGCGAATTTTGGACATATCGGTTTTTCCCCGCCGCAGGGGCGGAGAACCGGTCCCGGTTCCAGGGTATGCAGCAACTCAGATGGGAGGATTTTATGAAAATTGTAAAAACTCTATTGTTTGTCGCGGCTTTTCTGTTTTCCCTCATGCCATCCGCACGCCTTTACGCCGTAGAGTACAACTTCATGATCTCACCGCCGCCCATACCATGGTTCGAATTCCAGAAGGAGCAGTTCGACATGCGGGTGGGCGGAACCTATTTCAACATGTCGGGTGATGTCGAAGAACAAGGCGATAAGCAAAAGTTGAAGATCAACGGCGGCGCCGGCAGCTTCATCGGCCGTTACGCCTTCCACGACCGGTGGGCCATTGACGGCGGCATGGGGGTCTTCGGCGGCGGCGGCTCCGCGGGGCCGGCGGACATCGGAATGGCCGGCTTATCGGTCCCCCTGGACCTCGAATTCCAGGCGGTCAAGACCGACAAGATCAGTCTGATTCTTTTCGGCGGGCTCAATTACTCTTTTTTCTGGACGGGGATATGGTTGACGGAGACAAGTGGAGACGATATCGAAATACAGGCATACGCGAACCAGTTCGGCCCCCAGCTCGGCGCGCAGTTGAGCTTTAAGTCGGACAAGGTCACTGTTGCCCCCTTCTTCCTCTGGCAGCGACTTTCCGGTTCCGCAAGCGCCGATGTATATGTGAACGATGAGCTCCAGAACAGCGGCTCCAGCGATCTACCGGCCACGTCGTTCGTCTTCTATGGGCTCGATATCGTGTTCGTGCCGATCAACCTCACGCTCAGCACGGTGATGCAGCAGATCCTTGCCAGCGGCGACAACAAGGGGATTCGGACCATCATCATCTCGCTCTGCTACGATTTTCAGTGGGGAATCGAAGAAGAGTAGCAGCATGACGGCGCCGCGCGGCGGCGGTTACAACGCCGCCGCCAGGAGCGCCCGGCTTATCGCGAGCCCGGGCCGGTCGATGACCGCAAACCCGGCGTTCGCGAGCCGTGCCTCCATCGCGTCGAAGGCCTTTCCGGTAACATGAAACTTCGGCTCGATGATGAAGAGCCGCCCCTCCGGTTTGAGTATGGACTTCAGCTCCCGGAACAGCGCGTCGTGGTCACCTGCCTCGTGGACCATGTAGAACGCCAGGACAAAGTCGACCTTTTCGGCGAGACCGATTCGGCCGGGTCCGCACCGGTGGGTTTGGATCACCGCCTCCATTTCCGTGCCCCGGACCTTTTTCCTGACCTTCTCGAGCATGCCCTCCTGCAAGTCCGCGGCTATGACCTTTCCCGAACCGGCAAGCAGTTTCGCGATCTCGATCGAGAAAAAGCCCGGACCGCACCCCAGGTCGAGTACCGTCATGCCGTGACGTATGTACGGCGCCAGGATCCTGCGCGGATTTTGCAGCAGGCGCCTGAGGGGATTGTCGAGACCGTTGGCAAGCTGCATCGGGCAGACCATTGTAGAGATCTTTTTACCCATGAGTAGTAAACTCCTCACCATTCCATGAACTCTTTACGCTATGCGGCGCCCTTGCAACGTGGATGTTTCCCTTCGTAACAAAATATTGCAAATGAATAATTTTTACTCCCGGCCTCCCGGCCTCCATTGATCGCTTGACTTTTACCGGCATAGGGGTATCGTTCCCGTCAATATACACCATTCGGATAGAGGCATCCATGGCACGCTCCAATTGCGAAAACTGCGCCATGCGCGCGAAGTACGACAGGGCCCCCAAATCGCTGATGGGCAGGTTCTGGAAATGGCATACACGCTTCTGCCCGGGATGGAAGTCCTACCTGGTCTCGCAGCCCCCGGAAAGGAGGGAAGAACTCTTCAGGCGGTACGGCGCCCGAAAGCTGTAGGAACGACGCCACCGGCATACCGCCAGTGTCGACACCATCTCGGCGCCCCTCCGCCGCCCGCCCTTCACTCACCGGGCGACAGCGCGGGGATTATAGTACCATCGCACAGGGAGACGTTCACCAATGAAAATTCAGAAACCCGGGAAGGTCGTCAAAACCCTTTATATCATGATTGCGGGTAGCATGGCGCAAAACAAGGGAATTTATAGAGATTCCCTGAAAAAAGACTGCCCCCCTTCCGGTATGACTGGCATCGGCGCCGGATCTCCAGCCGGGAGCAGTATAATGGACACTCTGCGCAGGGTAGACGTCCGGCGGGACCATGCCTGTGCCGCCTTTTATCAGCAAACAGAGACCCTACATACATGAGAGGTATTCGCATGGTTCGAAATAAAACAAACATCCCCGGAGCAGGCGAATCCGGATTCGACGCCTATCTCAATCAAATAACCTATGACTCGTTAAAGGTCCTGACCCTGTTCGGGAGCATCCTCTACGCGTCATTCTTCCTGCTCGATTACGTGGTTGCCCCGCCGGAGCTGATCGTCTCCTTCGCTGCGTACCGCTTAACCGCCTGCGGCATAATTTTTGCGCAATACATCATACTGCGCAGTTCGCGGCCGAGCGGGCGAACATTTCTTCACGGTTACCTGACCTCAATTGTTGCTTCCTCGTTAATCGCCGTGATGATCATCCAACTGGGGGGGTTCGACTCCGGCTACTATGCCGGCCTGAACCTCGTCATCATCGGGACAAACCTTCTCATTTCGTGGCACTATCTTCATTCCGCCGTCAATGGCCTCCTCACTGTTGTGC
>JADFDB010000209.1 GCA_018263175.1 Spirochaetota bacterium | reverse complement strand
AGCCGCCGTCCGGGGTCTCGACCTTCACGGCCCGGTTGCCGATCATGCGCACCGAAAGGGCGCAGGCGCTCGGGCAGAGCATGCAGCGGCCCTGCATATATTTCTCCTCGCCGGGGCCGGGTACATGCTGGTCCTGTGTCCATTCAACGAGCCACTGGAGGCCGAGGAAGGGCGCGCCCGAAAAGAGCGTTCCGACGGTCGCCCCTGCGAGGGCGCCGCCCGCCATCAATATAACTTCACGTCTTTCAAGCTTTTCCATGGATTGAATTACTCCTCATTCGATATTTGATCGTGGCGTGCCGTTTTATCAATCGTGGCAGACCGTGCAGGCGTTGCTGATCTTGAGCGCCGTGTGGCAGTCCATGCACCGGCCCATCGGCATCTTGCCCTTTACCTTCGCCGTCGTCATCGAATTGGCCTTGTCGCCGTGGCACGAGGCACAGCGGGCCGACTTGGTATTCTTCATAACCGCCATGTGGCTGAAATACACCAGATCGGGCTGCTTGACCCACGAGGTCCAGGGTCTGTCCGTGTCTTTAAAGCCCTTGAAGAAGGCCTTTTCCTTGGCGGAATTCCCGTCATGACACATCTTGCAGTCGCCAACCGTCGGGAGCCCCTTGAATCTGCCGTTATCGTAGTAGCCGTGGCAGAGCTCGCAGTCCGACGCGTCATACTTGGTGACATGGGATTTATGGTTGAACGGGAGGAGCTTTTCGGCCTGGACGCTCATGGCGCGGTCGCAGGCTGACTGAAACACTATGAACGAACCGTAGGTAAGGATAACAAAGGGAAGGAAGAAAAGCAGTAATGATCGTAGCCGTTTCACACACTGTCTCCTTTACTATAAAGATGATACGGCAGCCCTGGAGGCGGACTACACTATGTTGAATATGAAAAAGAACATGAATTATTAAGGAAAAATAGACCTTTAAGTCTCGTTCGATATTCGCGCGGGGGCGGGTTATGTCAACAAAAATATGGCGCGAAAAGAGGTAAAAATGAGATGTTACGCGGGATATCAGGGCCCGGTGCACGGGGTCGGAGGCGGTATTCCCTTAACCGGCCGATCAGTCGCTCGCGCGTGTCACAAGCTCCCTGGCCTTCGCCACGCCCGTCACCGCGTCGGAGGCGTAATGCGCGCCGATGCTCCGGGCGTACTCCTCGGTGACGACCGCGCCGCCGATCAGGAGTTTCGCGCCGAGCCCCTCCGAACGGATGAGTTCCGCGACGATGCGCATCTCGTTCATCGTCGTGGTGAGGAGCGAGCTCAGGCAGATGAGGTCCGCGCCGGAGTCCTTCGCGGCGGTGATCACCACGTCGGAGGGCACGTCCTTGCCGAGGTCCGTAACCTCGAAGCCGTGGTTCTCGAGCATCATGGCCACGATGTTCTTGCCGATGTCGTGCACGTCGCCGCGCACGGTGCAGATGACCACCCTGCCCAGCTTCCGCGAGGAGGCTGTGGAGAGGAGCGGCTTCAGCACCGCGAAGCCATTCTTCATGGCGTTCGCCGAGGCGATCATCTGCGGGAGGAAGTATTCGCCGCTCGAGTAGAGCTCGCCCACGCGCTCGAGGCCCTTTATGAGCCCTTCGTTCATTATTACGTCGGGCGCTCCGGCGGCAAGTGCCGATTCCACGGCCGCGGCGATGGCGTCGTTGTCGCCGTCCACCACCATCGAGTAGATCGTCTCGATGGGATTGGAAGACGACGCGCGTGTCGCCGGTCCGGCGCCGGCATCGGCCTCCTTTCCGCTCACGAAGGCGATGTAGCGCGACGCGCCGGGGTCGGTACCCGTGAGAAAATCGAGCGCGTGCCGTTCCTCGGCCGAGTATTCGACGACCTCGCGCACCCCGGACGGGTTGACGATCGCCGCGGAGAGGCCCTTCTCCCGGGCCAGGTGCAGAAAGACGGTGTTGATGTGCTTGCGCGCCGGCAGGCCGAACGATATATTGCTGAGCCCGAGGCTCGTCTTGATCCCCCGCTTCGCGAAATGCCCGATGACCTTGAGCGTCTCCATGGCCGAGCCGGGCTCGGCGCTTTCGGTGAGCATGAGCGGGTCGATAAAGACGCGCCCTGCGTCGATCCCGCGCCGTTCGAGCTCTTCGAGAATGTGCTCGCCGATCGCGATGCGCTTTTCGGCCTCGCGATGGATGCCGCTCTCGTCCATGCAGAGCGCGACGGTGAAGAAGCCGTAGCGCGCGACGAGCGGCACGACCGCGTCGAGGCTGTGCCCCTTGCCGCTGATCGAATTCACGATCCCCGAGCCGGGATAGAGCGCGAGCGCTGCCTCGAGCACGACCGGGTTGTCCGAGTCGATCATGAGGGGCGTTTTTACCGTCGTTGAGAGGATGCGCAGACACTCGCGCATGGTGGCCGGCTCGTCGATGCCGGGGACGCCCACGTTGATGTCGAGCGCGTGCGCGCCCTCGTCCACCTGTTTGCGCGACTCCTCACGGAGAAAGGCGAAGCGGCTGCCCTTGAGCTCCTCGGCGAATTTTTTGCGTGCGGTGGGGTTAAGCCGCTCGCCGATGACGATGAGCCCCTCGTGCGTGCGCATGTCGATGGCCGCGAAGCGGCTCGTAAGGTACGAAAAGCTTTTTTTGCCGCGCAACGCGCTTCCGGCACGGCCCTTCAGGCGCTCCCTTAGCGCGCAGATGTGGGCGGGCGTGGTGCCGCAGCAGCCGCCGATGATCTTCACTCCCATATCGGCGAATGAAGCCGAGAGCTCTGCGAAGCGCTCGGGCGAGAGCGAATAGAAGGTCCTGCCGTCTTTAATCTCGGGTAAACCGGCGTTCGCCCACACCGTGAGCGGCGTGCCGATTTCGCGCAGAAGGCCGATATGCGCTTTGTACAGTTCGACGAGCCCGTCGGGCCCCATGCTGCAGTTCGCGCCGACCGCGTCGGCCCCGGCCTGCGCGAGCGTGGCGAGCGCCGTGAGCATGCCGGTGCCGCTGATGGTCTTTCCGTTTTCCTCGAAGGTGATGCTTGCGACGACGGGAAGCCCGGAGATGTCCTTAACCGCGCGCAGGGCCGTTTTGGCCTCCAACAGGTCGCTCATCGTCTCGATGATGAAGAGGTCAACGCCGCCCTCGGCGAGTCCGCGCGCCTGTTCGGCGAAGGACTCGTAGAGCTCGTCCACGCGCGTATCGCCGAGCGGCTCGGCGAGCCTTCCGGAGGGGCCGATGGAGCCAGCCACGTACACGCCGCGCGGTGCGGCCGTCTGTCGCGCGAGAGCGGCCGCCGCGCGGTTGATTTCGCGGCAGCGCCCGGCCAGACCGTACTCGGCG
>JADFDB010000208.1 GCA_018263175.1 Spirochaetota bacterium | reverse complement strand
CACTTTTCTTCGTCTATGGTGATTATCTGGCGTTTCACGAATACCTCCGCTTTCCCTGAACGGGAAAATATGTTAGGATTCCTTAATATTAGCCGCAGAGGTTTTTCTGTCAATAAAAAACCGGTGAGGAAGTCATTTTTTTTACATCATGTAACAGCGATCAGCCCGCCATGAAGGCCAGCGCCGCGTGCAGAACCGCGACGACGACGAGCACCACACCCGCGCGCCGGTGAAAAACGAACGATACCCTGATAAGCCGCAGGCCGGAGAGCAGTTGGAATACAAGGAGGGACATGTTCATCAGACCGAGGATCAGTATTATCGAAACTCCGCCGATATTCATCGGGACACCTCCACGAACGGCCTATCGTACGTCGATTTTCTTCGTCACGGCCCCCCTGCTGCCGTGGATATTGCAATTGGCTTCGGCGGTGATCTCAAGCGGGGCCGTGACCGTCAGGCGTACATCGCGTGAGAAAACCTCGCTTTCGGGGAGCTTCCAGGGCGAGAATTCCCATCTCGCGACCTCTTTAGCGTCTGCCTTTACGTACACCCAGTTGGTGTGATGCATGAAGTTATTGCCTTTATGGCTGAAGGTTACCCGGATAACGACCGTCTGTCCTTTTTGTACGGTATCGGGGGCTTCGATTGCAACCCCGGTTTTATCGGCGAACGCCGGTGCGGCGCTTATGGCCAGTGCCGCCGCGACGAAGAAAGCCAGTTTCCATTTCATCGGATCCTCCCTGTGATTCCTGCTCTACCCGCACCCGCCGGCGAACGGGGACGCGCCCGGAACGCCCTCCCGCCGCCGCTCAGCCCTTGAGCGCTCTGTACAGCACCTCGCTCAATTCTTCTATTTTATACGGCTTTACCGCCACTTCGTCAAATCCATAATTTTTATATTCCGCCATGATCGGATCGTTCGAGTAGCCGCTCGATACGATCGCCCGGACTTCGGGCGCCATGTCGCGGATTTTACCGATCGTTTCGGCTCCGCCCAGGCCGCCCGGCACGGTCAGGTCGAGCATCACGGCGTCATAGGCCTGTCCGGCTTCGAGGGCGCGCGCGAACTCCATAACGGCCTCCTCGCCGTTCGGCACGGATGTTACCTCATAACCGAGGTGCCGTATCATCTTCGATGCGACAGTGCGGACGAGCTCCTCGTCGTCCATCACGAGTATTCTTCCCTCGCCGCTCACGGCCCGGCCGCGCTCGCTCGCATTTCCGGCGGCCGGCGCCAGGACTGCCGGCATGTAAACACTGAAAACGGTCCCGACCCCCGGCGTCGATTCGGCATGAATGTAGCCGTCATGATTACGGATGATGGAAAACGTCGTGGTGAGTCCGAGCCCGGTCCCGTTGGTCTTCGTGGTGAAATACGGATCGTAAATATGCGGCAGGTGACGTTCCGGTATCCCCTCGCCTGAATCGGCGACCGTAATGCGGACAAATCTTCCGTGGCCCAGGGCCGGCATGCTGACCGAAGCGCCCTCCACATTACAGGCGGATATCTTTATCACACCGCCTCTCTGCATCGCCTGCCGGCCGTTTATTACGAGGTTGTTGAGCACCTGGCCCATCTGGGCCTCGTCAAACTCCGACTGCCACAGGCCTTCTTCAATATCGAATTCCGGGATGATATTCGAGCCCCGAAGCGCGAAATTCGCCGTATCACGCAGCAATTTTTCGAGAGACCCCGCCCGCCTGAGCGGCTTGCCGCCTTTCGAGAAGGTAAGAAGCTGCCGCGTAAGGTCCCGCGCCTGCAGTGCCGACGTTTCGGCCTCGAGCAGTATTTCGTGCATCTTCTCCCCCGGCCTGGAATACAGCCTGCCAAGGTTGATGTTGCCCAGAATCGCCGTAAGTATATTGTTGAAATCGTGTGCTATCCCTCCCGCGAGCACGCCAAGGGACTCTATCTGCTGCATTTTCCGTAAATCCTCTTCCATACGCTGCTTCCCGGTTATGTCCCGGAAGACGAGTACGACACCGATTATCGTGCCCTCCCGGTCCCGTATCGGCGCACCGCTGTCGGCGATGATTCGTTCGGTACCGTCCCTGGCGATCAGGGCCGTATGATTGGCGAGACCGACTATCCCACCGGATTCGAGGACTTTTTCTACCGGGTTTTCACAGGGCAACCTGGTCATGTCGTTGATGATCGTAAATACCTCCTGGAGCGGCTTGCCATAGGCCTCAGCCTGGGGCCATCCGGTCAATTCCTCGGCCACCCGGTTAATTAGAACGACTTCCCCATCCATGTTCGTGGTTACCACGCCGTCGCCAATGCTCCGAAGCGTTACGGCCAGACGCTCGCGTTCGCGGTCGAGCGCGCGCTCGGCCCTTTTCCTGTCCGTTATATCGACGACTGACGTAATGACGCAGGGCTCCCCGCCAAAATCGATGATCTCCGCCGAAACGATCCCGTTCCTGATATCCCCGTATTTGGTCCTAAAATCGAACTCGAGCTTCTTCACGAGCCGGTTGCGCCGCAGCATGGTCAGCATGCGGAGATAATCGCGATAGCGCGCGAATATCTGTAAATCGACCGGATTCCGGCCGATCGCCTCATCGCGTCTATGGCGCGAAAGCTCGAGTGCGCTTTCATTCACCTCGATATATGCCCCGTCGCTCAAGCGACTTATCGTAATGGCCTCGGGACTCGATTGAAAAACCCTGATGAACTTGCTTTCGGAGAGCCGGAGTGCCTCTTCGATCTTTTTTCTGTCGGTTATATCGATTCCTTCGAGCAGCAAAATGTTTTCACCGTCAAGCTCCACCGTCTCGGCGGAAAAGAGGCCGGTGCGCTTCTCTCCTCCAACGGCCGTAAACGAATACTCATGATTTTCGACGGCGCCTCCCGCACGGACCATCTCCATGAAAGCCTCGCGTTCCTTCCCCCTCCCCCAGGCGGTCGAATCGTCGATCGTTTTACCGACCACGTCATCACGCGCGAAGCCGATCGTGCCGAGGTAGCTCGCGTTTATATCGAGGACCATCTCGTCGCCGGGCCGCACCATCAGTTTCATCGTAGGGCTCGAGTGGAACGCCCTGAAAAACTTCCGCTCGGATGACTGCAGGGCCCTCTCGATGTTCTTTCTTTTCGAGATATCGCGTAGTATCGTCGAATAGTATTCGATGATTCCGCCCTCTTTTCTATGCGCCCGGATAACCTGCGAAACCGGAACCTCCGTTCCATCGCTTTTCAGAATGGCGGTCTCGCCGCTCCAACTGCCGTACTTCCTCGCGGTCGGAAGCGCTTCGCGCTGCAGCAGATCCCATATTCTC
>JADFDB010000207.1 GCA_018263175.1 Spirochaetota bacterium | reverse complement strand
GAAAGCGCAACAGCCCCGGTCTCGTCACGCATACCTACGAGTTTTTCGCGGACCTGCGCGGCGAGCCCCTTGCAGGCGTGGTCGAACGGGTATCCCGCAATTTCGAGGCGCTCGCGCTTCGGGGATGATGGAACCATGAATCCAAAACGATATTATTCGGACTTCCTCGTGATCGGAAGCGGCATAGCGGGCCTCACCTTCGCCATCAAGGCAGCGGCGCTCGGCACCGTGCATATCGTCACCAAAAAGAAGAACTTCGATTCGAACACCAACTACGCGCAGGGCGGCATAGCCTCGGTGATCGCGCCGGGAGACAGCTTCGAGGAGCACGTGGAGGATACGCTGAAGGCAGGTGCCGGGCTCTGTAACCGCAGGGCGGTGGAGATCCTCGTGTCGAACGGTCCGGAGCGCGTACGCGAGCTCACGGAGTGGGGCACGCGCTTTTCCACCGTGCGCGACAGCTCGGGGAGCGAAATCCTCGACCTCGGACGGGAGGGCGGGCACTCGCGCAACCGCATCGTCCACGCGACGGACCTCACGGGCCGGGAGATCGAGATGGCCCTGCTCGAGCGCATCGCGGAGAATCCGCGCATAACGGTGTTCGAGGACCACACGGCCGTCGATCTCCTGACCGAGCACCAGCTTCAGCGCGATACGGCCGAGGGCATAAGCTGCTATGGGGCCTATATCATCGAGAACTCCACCGGCGACGTACACGCCTTCAACGCCGCCGTCACCCTGCTCGCCTCGGGCGGGGCGGGGCAGGTGTACCAGCACTCCACCAACCCCGAAATCGCCACGGGCGACGGCATCGCGATGGCCTACCGGGCCGGCGCGCTCATTGCCGACATGGAGTTCATACAGTTTCACCCGACCACGCTGTACGTCGAAAACCAGCAGGGAAGGAGCTTCCTCATCAGCGAGGCCGTGCGCGGCGAGGGCGCGATATTGCTGAACGCGCGCGGGGAGCGCTTCATGGAAAACGTGCATGCGCTCAAGGAGCTCGCCCCGCGCGACATCGTCGCCCGCGCCATCGACATGGAGCTCAAGAAAACCGGCGAGCGCTGCGTGTATCTCGACATCTCGTTCAAGGAGAGCGATTTCCTCATGCGGCGCTTCCCCTACATCTATTCCCACTGCCTGAAGCGCGGCATCGACATGGCGTCGCAGCCCATACCCGTGGTGCCCGCCGCGCACTACCTCTGCGGCGGCATCGTCTCCGACCTGGAGGGACGCACCTCCATCCGGCGCCTTTACGTTTCGGGCGAGTCGTCCTGCACGGGCGTGCACGGCGCAAACCGTCTCGCGAGCAACTCGCTCCTCGAGGGCGTGGTGTTCTCGCATCTCGCCTTCGAGCATATAAGGGCTTTCCATTCCGGGCGGTTCGATTCCGTGGAGCGCCCGGACTTTCCGCGCTGGAACAAGGAGGGCACCTTCGACCTCGAGGAGTGGATTCTCATCCAGCACAACATGGAGGACGTCAAGCGCCTCATGTGGGACTACGTCGGCATCGTGCGCTCGAACCTGCGCCTCCAGCGCGCCTGGCGGCGCATATGCCTCCTCGACGAGGAGATAAAGGACTACTACCGGCGCACGACGATCCATCCCCAGATGGTGGAGCTGCGGAACCTCGCCACCGTGGCCAAGCTCATCATCCGCGGCGCCATGACACGGCACGAGAGCCGCGGCCTTCACTACAACACCGATTTCCCCGAACCGCTCGAAGCAATGCGCCGGAACGTCGTCCTCGTCCAGGAGCGTGAGCCGGAGATGCGTTCGCTCGAGGACGTGAACTTCGCCTGATGGGAGCGCCCTTCCCGGGCAACATTTTCAGGCGGGTTTCGCATCAAGATATGTGCTCGCACCGAGTCTCTCTCGGCGACAGGCGGTATATAGATTATCTCGTCATGTAAGGATGAACACGGGATGGACTCCGGTGGAAGCCCGAGAACAGCAATGGATCTACAGGGAAACCCGATATTCGCGAGATATGAAACAGTCTAATATACAGGATACTGCGCAATAACCGGAAAAATACTTGCTTTACATGTAATACATCGATATATTTGTATTACTTAATCAGATGCGTTGCGAATTTCAGGAATATCGGGTTTCCTCCCGACTCGGGAGGGGGAAAACCGGCCTTATCTTTCGGTTATGCGACAACTCTATTCACCACAAGGAGATTTGAATGGCCTCAACAGTGTCACTCCGCCTGTCGGATGAGATCGCCGGGCAACTCGAGGAGATTTCGCGTGATACGCAGCGAACGAAGACCTATATCATAAAGGCGGCCTTGAAGCAGTACCTCGATGATTTCGCCGACTATCAGGTCGCTCTCGACCGGTTGAACGACAAGGACGACGCGATCCTGTCTTCAAAAGAGATGAGGAAAAGGCTTGGCGTCTGAGATTCGCTATAAGGCGTCCGTTGAAAAGGACTTGCGCAAGATCCCACGGCACGACGCGGCGAAAATATTGGATTGCATTGAAACCGACCTCGCCGCTTCCCCGGGCAAGGACAAGCGGCTTGCGGGCAGTTTTATGGGATTGTATTCCTATCGCGTCGGAAACTACCGGGTGATATACTCCCTGCACGGCGAGACGATCCTTGTGCTGCGGATATCGCATCGGAAGGATGTGTACAGGGAGTGAAGGTATTCCCGGCGATGATGATATAAGGAAATTGACCCGGTATCATTTAGAGTATATCATTGCCGGAAATGTTGTCCGGCGCGGCGGGGAATATTCCGACGCCGGGGCGCGCCGGGACTTGACGAGAACGCGGAGGTCGTCGTAACCGTGCCCATCGAACTCATCCTCAGCGGAAAGGTGCAGGGGGTTGCCTGCCGCCACTATTGCAGCCGTTACGGCCGGATGGTGGGGCTCCGCGGCTCGGCAAGCAATATGTATAACGGGACCGTGCGCGTGCTCCTCGACACCGACGATGAGGAGTCCGCGCGCGCCTACATGCGGGCCCTGCTCGAGAATCCACGACAGATGGCCTTCTATGGATTTATCGAACGCATCGACGTGCGTCCGTGCGACGGACCGATTACGGGAGACTACGTTTTTTGAAGCGAGTATTATTTGTTATTCGAGCGTATTTTCTATCTCAGCTTTTCCATGAAATATCCCGCGATTCGCGTTAGATGACGAGCAGTTGTATGCTAATGGCACATGTAATAGTGTGAGAGAATATCGAGGGCTGCGCTAATCATTCGTCGTATGCTTTATCCTGTAAAATGCGTGAATCCCAAGAACTGCCGAGTCTTTGTAAAGCGGGAACCTGTG
>JADFDB010000206.1 GCA_018263175.1 Spirochaetota bacterium | reverse complement strand
AGTTTCCTCTATCCTTTCCGACTCGTTGTAGGCGGGTATTACCACCACCAGCTTTTTACGACTCTTAGCCTGCTTCCGCATGAGCGTCTTTCTCCATTATCGATATGGCCGTCGACTCAGTACGGCCGCTTACGGCACGAAATTATAGACCGTGCTGTGTATCCCGCCCCTAGTTTCAAAGCGCACGACGGGTCTGAAATGGGGCGCAAGCGCCGTGTTGTCCCTGATTTCTTTAAAAAGCGCGGCCCTTCTGTCAATCGCATTTTTATCGCCGTGCGCAAGGCGGCGGATGTAGAAGTCGTCCACGAACACGTACTCGATTTTCTTTCTGCGCAGTTCATCTACGAGCGATGCGGCATCGGCGCTTTCCAGCCCCGTGGAGCCGATGTAGCGCCGACCCTCGAGGCGCGAGTAGTAATTGGGAACGTTGACCTCGGCGATGAGCATGGTGTCGGAAGGCCCCGCGTGCTCGTTGAACCACAGCGCAGCCTTCTTGAACTCCACGCGCCTGAGGCTGTAGTGATCCATGGTCCGCACGCCGTAAAAGCTCATGAAGAGCACAACCGCGCCGGCGCACAGAGCGAGAAGCAGTTTGGGGTAAACGGACCATTCCGGATTTTCGCGCAGTATGATGACCGCGAAGATCGCCGCGAACACCGATGCGAAGACGAGCGGTCCCCACTGCGCGCCCGCTACCAACATGCCGAGGCCTCCGAGGACTGTGCACCCCGTCGCCAGCGCGAGGAGCGTCCGTACGGAAGCCCGCTCCATCAGGCGGCCCGCCGTATTCCTGAGCCGCGGATACAGTCCCTCGAACATCCCGTAAAAGAAAAGGAGAACGAGTACCCACAATACCGGCATCACGTAGCGTTCTTTAGTGTTCTGGTATACCATGTGCACAAAGACATAGCCCGCAAAGAATATCGACAATGGCGCGGCCTTCTTCCACTGCCGCGCGAAGAGAAGCGCCGCTCCCCAGATGGTTGAAACGACCACCACGATTATCGAGAGACCGGCGACGGCGAAGAGCGGCGGTTTAACGACGATGCTCTCCGAGAAATAGGCGTGGGTCGCCATCCAGGGAACGTACCCGGACACTATAAGAAAACAATCGGCGATGAAGCGATAGATGTTCGGCCCACGGCTGGCGATTTCCTTTATATAGGGATTGGAATAATCGGACGTAATAATGCTCAGGAGCATCCATACGGCCACACCGCTCGCGGCCAGGCTCCCGGCTATAACGGCGTAGACGTAGCGGCGCCGGTCGAAAAAATCTCGAAACATCGCGGCGGGAACGGCGAACACCGAGTCCCACTTGGTTGCGGCCGTCAGGAAGGCCACGGGATACGCGAGGCGCGAACCATTGAGCGAAAGGAGCACCGCGAGCGCGGAAAGGAGCGCAAGCGTCATCTCGAGCTCCGAGTTGACGGCGCCGTATATCGTATAAGGATTCATGGCCAGGAAGAGGAGCGCCGCGGCGGCCTTCCAGCGGTCAAGAAATTTCCGGTACAACAAAAAGACGACCACGAGAAACGGGACGAGAAGCGCCATGTTCAGAAAGAGCGCCGACGAATAGATGACGTCCGTCGACTCGAACGGGTTGAGCGCCGTCACCGCGGCGAGGAGCAGCGGGTAGACCGGAAGCATCTTGAAGTTCGTGCCCGGAAAACCGCCGCCAAGGTACTCCGCCACGCGCGGCCGGAAGTTGCCGATGAAGTCCTCGGTGGGCGTCTCGAGGTAGTCGAAATAGAAAAGACCGTAGCACAGGCCCGCAAGGATGATACAGCCGATCAGTATTCCGTATGGGGAGAGGGCTTTTCTCATCGGGTGCCTTTCATTCGGGGCGCGGCATGCCGCGGTACCGATCTGCGGCGGGAGTCACTTCTTCATGTCGCATTCGATTTTCCGCAGGCGGTACTGTACATCTTCCATCAGGTTGCGGTTGACGGCGAGCAGGTCGGCGAGAAATGCCACCAGTATCGTCTGGAAGCCGATGCCCATCAGGATGGCGACCAGTATGAGGGACTGAATGTGCCCCGCCCCGCCCTCGGTGACGAGGAAATAGAGGAAACGCACGCCCACAAGAAAGCCCGCGCCGAAGATGACCAGGCCGATCGTGATGAAGAAATTGAACGGCTTGTAGACCACAAAGATACGGAAGATCGTGAGGATCGAGCGCTTCACGTACGAGGATATGCTCTTTACCAGGCGTGAGGGGCGCAGGTCCTCGTTCACGCGTATCGGCACCGAGGTGATCGCCATGTTCTTCTGGCCCGCCTGTATGATCGTCTCGAGCGTGTAGGTATAGTTGCTGAAGACGTTGAGCCGCATGGCCGCGTCGCGGCTGATTGCGCGAAAGCCCGAGGGCGCGTCGGGAATGTCGGTGTGGCTCGCCATGCGCACGACGTAACTGCCGAGCTTCTGCAGAAGCTTCTTTACCGGTGAGAAATGGTCTATTTCCGCGATCGGCCGCGCCCCCACCACGATATCGGCCCTGCCCTCGAGGATCGGCCGTACGAGCCCGGGAATGTCCCGGGCGTCGTACTGGTTGTCCGCGTCGGTGTTCACGATTACGTCGGCGCCCAGGCGGAGGCAGGCGTCGAGCCCCAGCATGAATCCGCGCGCGAGGCCCTGGTTGCGGGTGAAAGCGACGATATGGTCCGCACCGCTTTTACGCGCGATCTCGACGGTTTTATCGGTGCTTCCGTCGTTGATGATGAGCCACTCGACCTTCGTAAAGCCCTTCACCCTGCGCGGCAGTTCTTTGAGCGCAAGGGCCAGGGTCTTCTCTTCATTATAACACGGTATCTGTATGATGAGTTTCATTGCTAATGCTCCACGTTCCGGCCACAACTCTTGTGAACCAGGGACGATTTGTCAACACAATTGGAGTAAGCTTATGCGATCCGACACGCATGGCAAGCATTTTCCACCTCCGGCAAACCTCGTGAAAAGGTCTCTCGATTCGCCTATTTGACTTTTTCCCCGGTTGGAAATAGATTTATTACAAATCCCGAGAATATCGGTTTTCCCTCCGCCCAGCGCGGGGGAAACCCGGCCTCGGTTCCAGGTTATGCAAAAACTCTGATACTCCAATCTGGTGGACGTCTGATGAAACCGTACCGCGAAAAAGGACCGGGCGCGGCTATGAGCGCCCTGAAAAAAACCGTCACGACGCTTTTGCCAGCGGTCATCCTGAGCGCGGCGTGCTGCTGGAACGATTTCTCGACGGATATCGGGGAATATGGCGGTGAGGACTGGTCCTTCGTTATTGTGGGAGATTCAAGTAGCGGGGGCGGAATCTATTCAAACCTGGCCAGTTG
>JADFDB010000205.1 GCA_018263175.1 Spirochaetota bacterium | reverse complement strand
CAAACGTAGAGGACCTCATCGGCCTTCTCGTACACGAGCTCCTGCACCTCGTCCACAATCACCGCCATCGCGCGCGGCCCGGCGCCGACCCCGCGTTGCAGAACCTCGCCCAGGACATGGTGATAAACAGCTTCATCCGTTCGCACGAGCGGAACTTCTTTTCGAGGGGCGGGGGCGACTCGCCGCCGCCCCTCCTGCTTCCGGAGGGACTTCCGGTCGTCCCCGCGCGTTTTACGGCCGAGACCGGTATTGCCGATCCATCATGGGAGGACGTGTACCGCTGGCTTGCGGACCGTTCGGCGGAAAAGCTGGCCGATATTCCGGTCCGCGCCGTGGAGACCGGCGACGAATTCGGCGAGCGTTCCGTAAGCGGCGAGCGTTACCATCCCGACAATCCCTCCGAACAGGACACACAGCGGCAGGACCTCGCCAATTCGGACACTCTGGATTCCAGGGAGGGAATAATCTTCAGGGACGACCGTGGAAACGTGCTGCCGACCGGAATGCATTGCTACCGTGACGAGGGGCGCAAGCGGCGAATAGACTCGCTGATGGAGCGGGTGTTCAGCCTGGCCAGGCAGGACACGGTGTGCCGGCGCGAGCGTGCATTCGGAGAGATCGAGCTGATTGTACGGTCGCTTCGCGATGTCGACATCTCGGCATGGCGATCGCTCGTCAAGAGCTACATCGATTACGCTTCCCATACGAGCGAGTGGAAATATTCGTACAGCCGGTTCAACCGGCGCTATTTCGCCGGTGGTATCTACGCTCCGGGACGAGTCTTTGTCCAGAAACAGACGATCACCGTGGTCGTCGACGTTTCGGGATCGATGGTTGTAAAGCCGGCCGATCTCGAGGCGGCCTTCGGCGTGATCGAGGAGCTGCTCGGAAAATATACGGTCAACCTCGTATGCGTGGACGAGGGCGTGTACGTTCCGCGGAAGGAAGGTGACCGCTTCATCCCATCGGAAGACCGCGGAAAACCCTACCGTTACCACCGCGGCGATTGGAAGTATCTCAGGACGGAGAGCAGCGGCACCACATTCTTCGTACCGCTCTTCAACGAATTCATGAAAGGGCACAGCGAGATGCTGCTCGTGATCTCCGACGGCTATATCTACGACCTCCACGAGCTCGAAAAATACTCGCCGACCCTGTGGGTCATTTCGTCGGGGCGGGGCGAGCCATTCGCGCCGCCGTTCGGCAAATCGGTGACGATCCGATTATGAACACCGCGGGTGTGGAGATGATCGACGAGGAATTTTACGCATCGTCACCGTCGGGGGAGATCATCCGCGCGGGCCGCGCCGGCAGGAGTTTCGATTACGGCCGCGGCCTCGCCGAGCTCGTCCGCCGAAAAGAGCCGAGGTTCATCTATCTTGCCGGGACGTACTGGAAGCAGTTCGACTACGGCACGGGTTTCCGAGCGCTGTGTGAGCTCGGCGACGCGGAGTACCTCTACCGCGCGGGATGGTACTGGAAGGAGTTCGACCGCGCGGCCGGCCTCGAAAAACTGATCGGGCTCGGCAAGGCACGATATATATTCTACGCGGGCCTCGACTGGAAAGGCTTCGACTACGAGCGGGGCTTTGAGGCCCTCTCGGCGCTCGGCGACGTCGAGTATCTCTTCTACGCGGGCGCCCACTGGAAGGAGTTCGATTACGAGCGCGGTTTCGAAGAGCTCATCAAAACCGACCGCCTGGAATTCATCTACAAGGCCGGCTGTCTCTGGAAACATTTTGATTTTTTGCGGGCCTGGAAGCGTCTGGAGTATTTCGTCGAAGACGGAGAGGAGTGGAGGGGCAGGGCCTTCGAGCACGAGCGGTGGCGCTTCGCCCTCAGGATGATATGGGACGATCTGTGGGAGCGGCCGCGGGCCGCGGGTTGAGCGCGTATATCTCCACGTAATCCTCGATTTTGGGCCAGCTCCACAGCTTGTGGCGTGCGAGCAGAGTATGGGTCTTTTTCATCGCATGAAACCCCGCGTCGCCGGATGATGCGGGGTCCCCTATGTAGATTAAACGCGTCCCGCCAGCGGACAGATAGTGACGAAGGGCGTTTGCGGCCATCGGATCGTCGAGGAGCGGCCAGGACAGCAGGAGGGTCCTGTTCGGATGCAGCGCGGCGAAGCGCTCATCGCCGTTCTGCACCGGATACCACTCGGAATCGAACCAGTAGTTCATCTCGTCCCAGCCTCCGTGCGGCCAGGGAAGCGCATCGTCGGGAGGCAGGCGGTCGCAGGCCACAATGTCGGCGTCGAGCCCGGCGAGGCACCGCGCCCAGTAGCCATTTCCCGCACCGATCTCGACGAGCGGCGAATGAAAGGCGACGAGCTCGAGGATGCCGATGGTCGGCACGGAAAAGGCGTAGCGGGCGGTGAGTTCGGCACGATGTTTCAAAATCTCGTTGTCGTCGCCGCCCGATTCCCTGATCCTTTCGACGAGATGACGCAGCTCAATCAGGTATGGATTGTTGATGCGCCGGTCGGCCTCCGGGAAGCGATAGGACATGATATCGTGCATGGCGGGAGAAAAATATTCGATTGAATGCGGGTCCGCAATTACTTTTTCCGATAAAAGCGCCCATTAAGGAGGGGTCGATGCAAAAGCCCGCCTTCCAATGGCAGGGGCGTTGGTGTACCTCTCACTGCGCGTGCACATCGTGCGCACGAACGCATTCGCCTCGCACATCATCAGCCCCGGCCGAACGGTGAATGGTACCGGGCCGTATCCAAGGGACCCGGCTCACGTCGCGCCGGTCCAGGAACCCTTGGACCGGGGAGCGGTCGGATGGCCTTTGCCGTCAGGCTCACGGCCCCCTGGTCGCTTTCGACGGTTCCCTCGATGATATAGGGGCGGACGTCGTCGAGAACGCGGGAGAACGACCGATACTCCTCCGGAAACAGCACCGTTTCGTAGATGGCCGTTTCATCCTCGAAGCTCACGAACTCCATCGCTTCTCCGCGCGCGGTCAGAACCTCCTTCCTCGTGACTGGCCAGCCGGCGAGCCGCACACGCTTCCCGATCAGGCCGGGAAGCTCGCGCCCCGTCACGCGGGAGAGGGTGCCGAGGGAGTTTTTCCAGAGCTCGAGCGGATGATGATTGCACAAAAAGCCCAGCCTGCGGAATTCCGCGTGCAGGTCTTCCGTGGAAAGAGCCGCGCGGCGCGGCGCCGGGCGGTGGGTCGTCCCGGCCGGGAACAGGGCCGGCGTATGGTCGAAGGGGCCGGGTTTGCCCCGTTCGGCAACGAGCCGAAGGAGTGCCCGGAGCTGGAGGCTGCGCCGCGCGCCGCCGAACAGGCCGTCGAAAGCTCCCGCACCGACGAGCGCG
>JADFDB010000204.1 GCA_018263175.1 Spirochaetota bacterium | reverse complement strand
TAAAGCACGTCATCATCCCCAAAGAAAACGAGAAGGACCTGGAGAAGATTCCGGAATATGTGCGCAATCTCATGGTATTTCATCCGGTCAGCAGCATGGAAGAGGTGCTCTTCCTGGCCCTCGAGAATCCGGGGGACTTTTTCAGGAACTCCGAAACCACCAAGATGCTGTACGACAAGTGGAAAGAGACCATGGATGATAAAAAGGTCGAGATGGGCGAGGACGAAAAATGGGAGGAGGGTACCGTACAGGCCTGACACGTACGGACCACATAAGGCATGCAGCGAAAGGGCGCCCGGCGGAACGGTCGCCCTTTGCGCGTTCAGGGCTTTTCGAAGTGAATGAGTATCTTGTTGGAGGTCTCCCTGTAGGGCTCCTTGCGCGAATTGGAATAGAGGTTTTTGATGGCGAAACCGTTCCCGGTTATGAATGCGGAGATTTCGTCTATGGTGAAGGCCCTCATCACATGCCGGTCCCGAAGCGTTTCGGTCGCGCCGCCCCGCGTTATGGTATAGTTATAATTGACGTCGACGACGGTCCTGCCGCGGGTGCCGTGAATGGTGAATCCCCTGCGGCGCTCGATCACCACCCCCTCGTATGACGTTTTGGAAACGAGGTCCATGTCCTTTTTTTCAATCCTGCGCACCGGAACGGCGTTCCAGATTTCGAAAAGTCCGATGCCCCCCGGTGTGAGCGCCCTCCAGGTGTTCCAGAAGACCCTGTCGACATCCCCATCCTCGATCATGTAGTTGAATGAGCCGAAGAGCGAAAGGGCCATGTTGAACGCCTCGAAATAATCGAAACGAAGCATGTTTTTTTCCGCGAATTCAATACCGTTGGGGAAGCGCAGACGGGCGATTTTAAGCATTTCGGCGCTCGAATCGATGCCGGTACAGCGGACGCCGCGCCTGAACAGGAGCGAGAGGTGTTCGCCGGTACCGCAGCCGAGGTCAAGGAGTGAGGGGTCGGGCCTGCCGGAGAGCAGCTCGGCGATGAGGGCGATGTCGTCCTCGATATTCCTGTGATTGTTCTCTATGGCGAAGTAGTATTCCGCCAGTTGCCGGTAGAGCTTCATCGCCGGTTTTCAGAAGAGCATGGTCGGGAATTTCCGGCCGAGGTATTCGAGCAGGGTCTTTTCAATTTCCTCGGTCACGTCGAGCTTCAGCATCTCATCCACAACCGCCTCGCATTCGGCAATGTTCACCGACCGGATGATGCGCTTGATCTGATACATGAAGGCCGTTCCCATGGAAAAATTCCTGAAGCCGAGCCCCAGGAGCGGGACGGTATAGCGCGGCTCGCCCGCCATCTCGCCGCAGATCGAAAGGGGAATTTCGTATTTTTTCGCAGCGTCCACTATATGACTGAGCAGACGCAGCACGGAGAGGTTGAGAGGATTGTACAGATAGGCGATTTTTTCCGAAAGCCTGTCGACAGCGAGTGTGTACTGCACGAGATCGTTGGTGCCCACCGAGAAAAAATCGGAATGGGCCGCGAGCCTGTCGGCGTTTATGGCGGCGGAGGGCACCTCGATCATTATGCCGACCGGAATCTCGGGGTCGAAGTCTTTTTTCTCGCGTCGCAAATCGTCCATGGTCTCGTACAGGATGTTCCGCGATTTGATGATCTCCTCGACGGTGGAGATCATCGGGAACATGAGCCGCGTGTTGCCATAAACGCTCGCGCGGAGTATGGCGCGAAGCTGGGTGCGGAAAAGGGACTCGTTTTCCAGGCTGAAGCGGATGGCGCGGCACCCGAGGAAAGGGTTGCGCTCCTTTACGGTCTTGTTATAGGCATAGATCTTGTCACCGCCCACGTCGAGCGTACGGATGGTGACCGGCATGGGCTTGAAAAATTCCAGCACCTTTTGATAGGCCGCGTACTGTTTATCCTCGTCGGGAAGCGCCCGGTCGAGGAAGAGGAACTCGGAGCGGTACAGTCCGATACCCTGCGCCCCGTGCTCCTTCATCAGCTGCATCTCCTCGGGTATTTCGATGTTCCCGTAGATATGGCAGACCTCGTTGTCGAGGGTAGTGGCGGGCAGGTGCGTGAGTTTGGCCAGTTCTGCGTCGAGCAGGAGAAGGTCTTCCCCGTATCGCGTGTATTCATCGATCTGACCCGCGGTCGGCTCGATTATGATCTTGCCGTGCAACGCGTCGACGATGACCATCTGGCCGTCTTTTACCATCGAGGTGCCGTTGATGGTACCGACGATTGCCGGTATCTCGAGCGCTCGTGCCATGATGGCGGTGTGCGAGGTGCGGCCTCCCGTATCAGTGACGAAGGCGAGCATGTATTTCCTGTTCATCAAGGCCGTGTCGGAAGGCGTAAGATCGGTCGAGAACAGTATGACCTCCTCGTCGAGATTGGGCAGGGTCGGCGCGCTGGTTATATGCAGATTGTTGATGAGCCGCTTGTGGATGTCGGAGATGTCGATGATGCGTTCCCGGAGGTAGGCGTCCTCTATGGATGACAGGCCCTGGATGAGCTCCATCGAAATATCGTTTATGACCCATTCCACGTTGCGTCGTTCTTCGCGGATGGTGCGCTCCACCTTTTCGGTTATCATAGGGTCTTCGAGCACCATGAGGTGGCTCGAGAATATGTCAGTCATGTCGTGCGAAAGACTTTTTGAAATCTGCTCGCGTATTGCCTGTATGTCGCTCTTGGTCTTTTCAAGGGTCTGCCTGTACCTTCCGAGCTCGTTCTCGACCTCGTCGGGCCCGACGGTATATTTGGGAATTATAAGATTGGAGCCATGATAAATATAGGCCTTGCCGATCTTGATTCCGGGGGATGCTATTATGCCGGTGATGATCTGTTGCATTAATCGACTCTGTTTTCCTGAGAATGGCAGCGGCAGGCAAAACCGTCTCGATGCCTTGCCTTTGATGGAGATTCACGGAACGCTCCGGAAAATTGCGCGTATTCCGACGTTTCGGACACCTCTATTTCTCAGCAATTAGGCGTAAAGTGGATGTTATGTCAAGAGTAAAATGCCGCACGGTGCCGACAGCCATGGCGGCGAAAAACGCCCTGTGGGACATGGCCGGCATCCGGGTGGCCGGACGAAAAATGGTTTTATGATTGATACGAACGCTAGCTATGTTTACATTATAGGAAACATACGCGGCGTCTTCGGGACATCGCTTGTATGAAAGAGCACGATATGATGATGTTTACCGCCCGCCGGTCCGGATAGTTGTTCCGGCGCAGAGGCATACTACGAGTATGCCGCAACATGGCAGTGCTCCAGATGGGTCTGCCTTGTGACGATGTTGGAGTAAAAACATGCGATTTTTGCTGAATTCAGTGCTATCACACGCTTGC
>JADFDB010000203.1 GCA_018263175.1 Spirochaetota bacterium | reverse complement strand
GGGCCTCAATACTCCGAGTCGATCGAACGGTTTTTGCCGAAGAAGGTGAAGCGCACACCGAACAGCACCTGGTAGCCGCCGATCGTTTCGCCCTCGAAGTCCTTCGAGTACATCGAATGATGATAGCCTGCCTGCAGGTACGGGCTGATATGCTGGGCGGCGATCCACAGAAAACCGGTCCATACTCCGAACGCCAGGCCCGTCTCGTCGAGCTCGGCCGGGAGGTTTTTGGCGTCCACGCTCGTTCTGGACATGCCGACACCCACCGAGCTGATCCACCGGAAGGGGGCCTCGGAGAAGGTGTACGCGTACTCGAAGACGCCCATCAGCATGTGGTGCCCGTATCTGGTCTCCTCGGGCCTGTCGACGTCCTCGGTTTTTGAATGGCCGAGCCCCCTGATAAAGATATTGATGTTGTCGCTCGCCTGAAATCCGACGCCCGCCCCGACGCCGATCATCGTTTCGGCGTCGCCAGCGTCGGTGTAGGCGCCGAGGCCGTCCAGGTATACTGCCGCGCTCGCAACCGAGGCCGACAGAAACACGCCGCATAACGCCACAAGGATTCGTTTCACGACAGTTCTCCTTTCAGCACAAGATCTTCGCCCGCGGTACGCGCACCGCACGCCGGTGGGCAATAGTACTTCACAAAACCGCGGCACCGTCAAGTAACAATTGGTTCCGCGCGGGGCGAAAATTCAGGCGTAACAATTTCCGGGAGAGTGCCGTGTCATCGCGAGGAGCGCAACGACGCGGCGAACCCAACAGGTAATGGTTTATTCACGAAGCCAGGCATTAAAAGAGATTGCCGCGCCCCGAAAAGCCGTGGCTCGCGATGACAGGCAATCCCCCAATTTTATCATACCCAAAAACGCGCCCCGTGTGCCGAAAAGTCTTTGAATTATTGCAACCAGCCCCGTAAAATCGCCTCATACCGGTAGTGTGCGCACCCGCCCCTCCCCGGCCGGGCGGAACGGGGCCGCTTGCTGAATACCACACCAATCACTGTTAGGAAGGCTTTGCGATGAGCGACAAGGAAAACGCCGAAAGCAACGACACCAACACGCATCTGATCATACCAACGGAGGTGTTGCCCGACGTACTCCCGGTCATACCGGTTTCGCACCGGCCGCTTTTTCCGGGCATGATGATCCCCATGGTCCTCAGCGGCGAGCGCATGCTCGCAAGCGCCCGTGAGATCATAGACAGCGATAGCAAGGTCGGCGGCGCGGTACTGATCCGCAACCAGCACGAAGGTCCGATGTCCTCCGACGACCTGTACACGGTGGGCACCTCCATCAAGATTATCAAGGTCACCCCGATGGACGAAACGACGATCCAGGTGATGATCACCGCCATAAAGCGCTTTACGCTCGCGCAGGTGATCACCGACGAGCCGATAACGCGATGGAGGGTCCACCACAACTACGAGGAGGACGAACCGCCGTCCGAGAACATGAAGGCCTACTCAATGGCGATTATCTCCTCGGTGAAGGAGCTCATCAAGTCCAACTCGCTCTTCCAGGAGGAGCTGAAGCTCTTCCTCAACCGCTTCACCATCGAGGACCCCGGCAAGCTCGCCGACTTCGTGGCCTCGATGACCTCCTCGGAGGCGGCTGAGGTGCAGGAGATACTCGAAACCTTTAACGTGAAGAAGCGCGTGGAGAAGGTGCTGCTTTTATTGAAGAAGGAGCTCGAGCTCAGCAAGATCCAGCGGAAGATCCAGCGGCAGATAGAGGAAAAAATTCAGCGCAACCAGAAGGAGTTCTTCCTGCGTGAGCAGTTAAAGGAGATAAAGAAGGAGCTGGGGCTGGAGAAGGACGAGAAGACCTCGGAGCTCGAGAAGTTCGAGGAGCGGGCGAAGAACCTCGTGCTCTCCGAGGAGGCACGCAAGCGTTTCGATGAGGAGATCGAGAAGCTCCGGATGCTCGAGCCCCACTCCGCGGAGTACGGCGTGAGCCGCAACTACATGGACTGGCTGACCTCACTCCCCTGGGGCGTGTATTCCGAGGACAACTACGACATCGCCAAGGCGCGAAAGGTGCTCGACCGGGACCACTACGGCCTCGACGACATCAAGGATCGCATCCTCGAATTCATCAGCAAGGGCAGGATGAAAGGGAATATCGCCGGCTCCATCATCTGCTTCGTGGGGCCTCCGGGCGTGGGGAAGACCTCCATCGGCAAGTCGGTGGCCGAGGCGCTCGGGCGCAAGTTCTACCGGTTCTCGCTGGGGGGCATGCGCGACGAGGCGGAGATAAAGGGCCACCGGCGCACCTATATCGGCGCGATGCCGGGCAAGCTCATCCAGAGCCTCAAGCTGGTGGGCACCGCCAACCCCGTCATCATGCTCGACGAGGTCGACAAGATCGGCATAAGCTTCCAGGGCGATCCCGCGTCGGCGCTTCTCGAGGTGCTTGACCCGGAGCAGAACTCGCAGTTTCTGGACCACTATCTCGACGTGCGCTTCGACCTTTCGAACGTCCTGTTCATCGCCACCTCGAACCAGCTCGACACCATCCCGCCGCCGCTCCTCGACCGAATGGAGCTCATGAAGCTCTCCGGGTACATAATGGAAGAAAAGCTCGAGATCGCCAAGCGCTACCTCCTGCCCAAGCAGTTGAAGGAGCACGGGCTGAAAAGCAGCATGGTCGCCATCAACTCGAAGGCGCTTCGAAGGATCATCGACGGCTACGCGCGCGAGGCTGGAGTACGGAGCCTCGAGAACAGCATTAAGAAGATCATGCGCAAGTGCACCCGCCGCTTCGCCGAGGGGGCCGAGGGGAAGATTCACATCACGCCCGACAACATTGAGGAATTTCTGGGCAAGCCGATCTTCACCGACGACTCGCTCTATGACCGGGACATCCCCGGAGTGGTGATGGGGCTGGCGTGGACGGCCATGGGCGGCGCGACCCTGTATGTGGAGGCCACCGCCGTTCCGTCGAAGACCAAGGGCTACAAGCAGACCGGACAGCTCGGCAACGTCATGAAGGAATCCACAGAGATCGCCTATACCTATGTCAATTCGCGCGCGAAGCACTACGGCATCCCCGAAGACTATTTCGAAAACCACGTCATTCACCTGCATGTGCCCGCGGGCGCCACGCCCAAGGACGGACCGTCGGCCGGTATCACGATGGCGACGGCGCTCTATTCGCTCGCGCGAAGCAGGCCGGTTAAAAAGCGCGTCGCCATGACGGGCGAGCTCACCATCACCGGCAAGGTGCTGCCGATCGGCGGCGTTAAGGAAAAGACCCTTGCCGCAACGCGGGCCAGGGTGAAGACGATCATCTTCCCTCTCGAGAACAAGAAGGACTTCGACGAGCTTCCGGGGCACG
>JADFDB010000202.1 GCA_018263175.1 Spirochaetota bacterium | reverse complement strand
GTCGATCTGTCCGAGCACAGGCTCCTTCTTATGGAAATTGCTCAGATGGAAACGGCCGCTGGCGCGCGGGAAGACGGTGTTGATGACCCCGGTGCAGGCGATAAAGCCCACGCGGATTCCGTTCTTTTCGAAAACGAAACCAGCCGCCGCCTCTTCGTCGGATGCGCCGGCGCCCGTATAGGCGATGCCGTAGCGTTTCAGGTGCCCGAGCGTCTCGAGCGCCCCCGATACGTCCTGATCGAGGATGTGGTTGTTCGCCACGGTGACGAGTCCGATCCCTGACTTTTTGAGCGCGCCGAGCGCTTCGGGACGGCAGTTAAAAATGTACGGTTTGCTCTCGAAGGGGGCCGAAACTGGAAATTCGAGATTTCCCTGGGCGATGTCCGCCGCGCGCAGGCGCGGGGCTATCCGCTCGAAGAGATAATCGAAGCCGCTGTTGTTCAGGGATTCGCCTGAAGTTCCCGACGGGATATCGTTGAGGCGCGCGCAGGTCTTGACGGGGATATGCATGATGATATCGCCCACGAAGGAGACCGAAAGCGAGTCGGGCGCCCTTTTACACGAGGGGGACAGCGCTGCGAAGACGATCAGGACGGCCGCCAGGACCGTGGGTGCCCATTTTACTGTGCGGCCTGACGGGATATTCGACGCCGTCGCCGGGCCGCTGTTGCCTGTACCGGCGTCGGTTTCGCGCTTAATGCCAGTTCGTTTCCCATTGGAATACATGTTCAATGCGCAGAGTCTCCGGGATAATGATGGTCCGGAGGACACCCGGTTTGGGCGGAGTTGGGCGTCCAGGGACAGTATAAAACTTGACGGTTGGCGCCGTGTATAGAGAATACTACATGAAGTGCGTCATCGCGTTCGCCGCCGCCCCTGTCGAGGCGGTGTTGTCGATCACTGTGCACAGGTAGTACGGCCATTGAAATCGTGTCAAGCAACTAAACCGGGTGGTTCGCATGGCAAATCCGCATCGTAGGAGGCTGTCCTTCACGCTGGTGGCGATCGTTCTGACATTGATAGCGGTGGCCCCGTCCGACGCATCGACTTTTTCTCCGGGCGACGGCCTCATCGGCAGTGTTTCGGCCGGGAGAGGATGGTTTACCGGGAAGTACGGAACGTATCTGGAAGGGGCCGGAGCGTTCGGCGCGGACCTGTCGCATCCCCTGCCGTTCGCCGCCCTGCCCCTGCTTTTTGAGTGCGGTTTCGCCGCCCTGAACGGCAGTATGAAGGAGTCGGGCTCTTCACGCTTCGTCGTTTATTCGCTACACGCGGGCGTTCTGGGCTACTATCCGCTCCATCGCCGATTGTATCCGTTCGCGGGAATCGTCATTCAGGAATCGTACATGAAATTAACCGCCTCGCGCATCGATGAAAGCGAAAGGGCCTTCAAACCGGGCGCGGGAGTCCGCGCGGGTTTCTTTTTGCCCATAACTTCGTCCATAGGCCTGCGCGCTTTTTTTGATTACCGGTATACGCCCCTTTCCCACGACTCCCTGGAAAGCCGTACACTCGGTATTGCCGCAACCGCGCGCCTGCCTTTCGGCGACATGGCCTGGGCGCGTTCGGGAAGGGATTCGCCGGCTTATGACACCATGAGATCGAAGGAGCGGGCCGAGTTCCTCGTATCCAGGGGCATCGAGCGGCTCGAGAAAGGGGATGCCGATGGGGCTGAGGAATCGTTCAGGCAGGCCGTCGATATCGATCCTGACAACCGAAAGGCGGCGTCCATGCTCGCCGAGATTGATGCCGCCAGAGCCGCGTATGCCCTGGCGAAGTCCCTTATAAAGGAGATGCGCTATTACGAGGCGATACCTCAACTGGAGAGATCGCTGTCTTTGAACGCGGATGCCGGAAGGGAGCTGTCCGAGATACGCTCCATGCTCGCCGCGGACCTTCCGGCCCTCGAGAAGAGTGGTATAGCCGCCTACGAGACGCATCGCTACGACGAGTGCATCGCGATAATGAAAAGGATCCGGCTAATCGACCCGAACAACCGCACCGTGCAGCTATACCTTCCCCGCGCGGAGGGACGGCAGCGGGCGATCGAGCGCCTGAGGTGATGGCCCGCGAATGAGTATCCGATACAAACTGATCTCTTCGATGATCGGCGCCATCCTGCTGGTGGTTCTACCGCTCTCATTCCTCTTCATACGCGAGCAGGAGGGAAGAATCGTAGCGGCCGCTTTCCAGGAGGGGAAGATACTTTCGCAGATACTGGCCTTTTCCGCGAAAACCGTGCTGCTAATGAACGCGGGCGATATAGAGGCCTCCGGCATCGATTGCCGCGAGATGATGCTGATGCTCAGGCCGAATGCCGATAAAGGTCTGGTGTACGCGGATGCGATACTTCTTTCATCGAGCGAGCGCCTCAGGGGAAGGGTGCTGGCATCGATACGGCACGTCGAATCGGACTACGACTCCCGGCTCGAGGGGGGAAGGCTTCCGGCGGAAAAGATCGAAAGCCTGCTGAGTGCGGGCGGCGGGTCCGCGGAACCGGGAACGGGCGGCGAGTATCTGGAGATGGTTTCGGTGGAGAAGCTCTCCGATGGCGATCCGTTCGTCCTGGGCAGGGTGGCGTATTCGAGAGACGCCCTGCTTTCGCCCGTGCGCGATCTACGTGCCGCGGTCCTTGGCCTCTTCATAATGCTGCTGGCAGGCGTGGGTGCGATCGGCCTGCTTTTCGGGACGCGACTGGCGCGGCCGATCGAGCACCTCATCGCCGGTGTGGGCCGCATCGAATCCGGGGACCTGAAGCACGAGGTCGTGCCGACGGGCGGTGGCGAGCTCAGACGGCTCGCCTCCTCGTTCAACCGCATGGCGAAAGCCCTGGATCTCAAAATGGCCGAGATCCAGGCGGCCAACTACGAGCTGTCGCGGCTGGATGAATTAAAAAACGAGTTTCTGGCAAATACCTCGCACGAGCTGAAAACCCCGCTCAACGGAATCGTCGGTCTCGCTGAATCGCTTATGGACGGCGCGGCCGGGCCGATGAACGATGCCGCGCGTCATAACCTCTCAATGGTCTCGCTGAGCGGGCGCCGTCTGCTCCGCCTCGTGAACGATATCCTCGATATCGCCTGCATTAAGAACGGCGAGGTGCGTCTCGACCTGCGGGGAGTGGATGCGGGCGCGGTCGTACGCCTGGTCATAGGGCTGCTCGAACCGCTCGCCAGGCAAAAAGGGATCGGGATCGAGGCCGTGATGGAGCCGGGGCGATATTATGTCCGCGCTGACGAGGACCGGCTTCAGCAGATCCTCTTCAACCTTGTCGACAACGCGATCAAGTTCACCGACCGCGGATGGGTGCGCGTATCGGTGGCGGCCTCCTCGGACGACAGGGAGAC
>JADFDB010000201.1 GCA_018263175.1 Spirochaetota bacterium | reverse complement strand
ATAGTGATGAAGTGGTTCAGCAATCTCAAGGTGGCGTATAAGGTCCTGTTGTCGTGTCTCATTTTTATATTGCTCATAAGCTTTATCGCGTTCCAGGGCATGACGAGCATCAGGAGCGCCGCGGACGCGTATGAGGAGTTCTATACCGATATGTACGTCCCGACGCGCGAGCTTAACCGCATCATGAGAAATCTGCTGCAAATCCGGATTAACATGGAGCAGGAGCTGGAGGCGGCCGGCGCGAACGACTGGAAGACCGTGGATGATCTCGTTAAAAACTCTAAAGAGCTCGCGGAAAAGTATATGCAGTTGTGGAAGGAATATACCGGGACCCATCTGACGATGGAAGAGAAAAAAATGGCCGAGGAATGGATTGCGCTCGGGGATGCCCCGCGTGCGACGCGCGGAAAGTTTCAGGCGGCGCTGGATGCCCGGAAGTTTGATGAGGCGAAGGTTCATCTGGACGCATGGCTTGTGGGCTTTCGACCGCTCGAGGCTAAAACAGACGAGTTGCTGAATTTTCAACAGACATTGGCGGACAAACTGAAAGCGGCACAGGTACAGGCCGTCCGCAGCGTCATGGTCATTTCGTTCGTCTTCCTCGGACTGGCGATATTTGTCGGCATCATCATAACCTTCGTCCTCGCGCGGTCGATATCCGGCCCCGTGCAGAAGGGTCTCTCCTTCGCCGAAAGGCTCGCCGGCGGCGACTTCACCTCGAGGATCGACCTGGACCAGAAAGACGAGCTGGGTCTGTTCGGCAAGGCGCTCAACACCGCGGCCGACGATCTCGAACGGCTGATTTCGGAGATACTGGTTGCCTCGCAGAACCTGTCGCAGGCGGTTGACCAGATATCGGGCGGCAACCAGAACCTCTCACAGCGCACGAGCGAGCAGGCCTCGTCGCTTGAGGAGATAGCCTCAACCATCGAGGAGGCCGCCGCGGCGATACGCCAGAACGCCGACAACTCCGACCAGGCCAACAGGCTGTCCGCCGAGACCATGAAGATGGCCGAAGAGGGAAACAACGTGGTGGTCGGAGCGGTTGCCGCCATTAACGAAATCAACAAGTCGAGCAAGAAAATTGAAGAGATCATCACGGTTATAAATGAGATCGCTTTCCAGACGAACCTCCTCGCGCTCAACGCGGCGGTCGAAGCCGCGCGCGCAGGCGAGCAGGGTCGCGGATTCGCGGTCGTGGCCGGTGAGGTGCGCAATCTCGCCCAGCGCTCGGGAAACGCCGCCAAGGAGATCGGCGCACTGATAAAGGACTCCATGGACAAGATCGAGAACGGCACGGACCTCGCCAATCGAAGCGGCGACGCGCTCCGCGAGATCGTCGGCGCGATGAAGAACGTCGCGCGTCTCGTTTCTGAGATCGCGGCGGCGAGCCAGGAGCAGAAGCAGGGGCTCGACCAGATCAATATCGCCGTTTCCGAGATGGACAGCATGACCCAGCAGAATGCCGCGCTGGTCGAAGAGACGGCCTCCGCGAGCGAGGAAATGGCGGGGCAGGCGCGCGAGATGCAGTCGATGGTGGAGAAGTTCAAGATCAGCGAAGGTACCAGGGGCAATGTGTATCAGAGCAAGCACAAGGAGATGCACCTGAAGAGCGTGGTGGCGACGGCCGGAAAGATGAAACCCACGGCAACCGCGACGAAAAAGGACGCTGCCGCCGCGGCCGAACGGCGCAGGCCCATGGAGGAAAAAAATCCGGTGCCGGGCAGGGACATCAGAGAGGTTCTTTCGGAGGAAGGCTTCGAGAAGTTTTAGCGGCCCGGCGCCTCATCACAGGGCGCTGCAGAGCGAATGCTTGAATATTGAAAGGCGGGGATACCGTGCATGGATGATACCGAGGTTTTACGGGACGTGTTTATCCGCGAGGCGGCCGATATTCTGACCAGCCTCGAATCGGACCTGGTGCGCCTCGAGGATGAAAGTGATCCCGAGCTCATCAACGGCATATTCCGTTATATCCATACGCTCAAGGGAAGCTCCGGAATCGCCGGTTATAAGAACGTGTACGCCTTCACCCACAAATTGGAGAACCTTCTCGACAGGGTGCGAGCCGGTTCGCTTGCGGCCGGGAGGGAGATTATCGACCTGTTGCTGGCGAGCCTGGACTGGATACGTGCCGCACTCGAGCCGGGCGGTGAAGGCCCGCAGCTCGACAGAGGCAGGGACGAGCTGCTCGAGAGAGTGGGCCGGATAATGGGAAGCGGAGCCGGCGAGGCCGCTCCTCCTTCCGGACCGGCCGTGGAAAAGTCCCCGGAAGAGAAGGAGTTGGACCTCGGCTACCGGTATTTCAGAATCGTTGCCAGGTTCAGGCCGGAGATCTTTGCGACGGGTACCGATCCGCTCATGATAATGGAAGACCTTTTCTCGCTCGGAGTGGTCGTCGAGCGGCGTATCGACCGGCAGCGGCTGCCCGGACTTTCGGAGATGGATCCCGAGAAATGCTACCTCGGGTGGAACCTGGTGCTCAAGACGAAAAACCCGCGACAGAAGATTGACGAGGTGTTTATGTTTGTTCAGGGCGACAACCCGATCAGCGTTGAAGACATCACCGCGGAATATGTGGGCACGACGGCGGACGATTCGCAGGCGAGTGAAAAGCGAATCGGCGAGATTCTGGTGGCGAAGGGCATACTCACCGGCGTGGAGCTCACCGACGTACTGAAAACGCAGGACGACGAAAACACGAGAATAGGCGACCTCGTCGTCACCAAGGGGTACGCTACCGAGAAGGAAATTCAGTTTGCGCTGACCGAACAGGAAAAGATAAAGAAGAAGATCGAAACCAGCACCGTCCGGGTGGATACCGGCAAGCTCGACAGGCTGCTCAACCTGCTCGGAGAGATCGTAATCGGCCAGTCGGCGATCGCTGGAATAGCCGATGAGCTCGACGAGGAGCGCGGCTTTTTGCTGAAAAACGCGCTGTACGGCCTGGATCGTACCACCAGGGAGTTCCAGGAACAGATAATGGCGATCCGCATGATCCCCATCGGTCCCAGCTTCGAGCAGTTTCGGCGCTTCGTCCGTGACAGCGCGCACGCGCTGGGTAAAGAGATTCGCCTCGAGATCGAGGGAGGCGAAACCGAGCTCGATAAAACCGTCATCGAGCGCATGGACGACCCGCTCAAGCACATGATACGTAACGCCATTGACCACGGTATCGAACCGGCAGCCGAGAGAGAGGCCGCCGGAAAGGACCGCGCCGGGGCGATCACGCTGCGGGCGTATCACCAGGAGGGCAACGTATTTATCGAGGTGGTCGACGACGGCAGGGGAGTCGACAGGGGAAAACTCAGGGTCAGAGCCGAGCAGATGGGGCTGCTCAAGCAGGGGG
>JADFDB010000200.1 GCA_018263175.1 Spirochaetota bacterium | reverse complement strand
TCGGACAGGAGCATCTACCGGCGCTTCATCTCCACCCGTAAGGACATGCATCATGAGCGGCTGCAGGAGTTCGTGATCATCGACTATACGCGGGAGATAGTGATTCTGGCGGTGGTCGAGCAGCTTCAAAAAGACCGCGTTGTCGGGATCGCCCAATACGGCAAACAGGAGTACGCCCACACCGCGGAGGTCGCCGTGGTGATAAGCGACGACTTCCAGAACAAGGGAGTTGGCACGGAGCTCCTGTCGTTTGTAACATATCTTGCAAAAAAAGAGGGCCTTCTGGGATTCACCGCGGAGGTGTTGGTGGAGAACAGGCCCATGCTCCATCTTTTCGAAAAGATGGGCTTCATTATAGAGAAGAGAAGTGGTGCGGGAGTATATGAGTTAAAGATGCAATTCAGAGGAGAAACGCTATGAAGGAAGAATCAAACATGAATCTGTTGTTCGAGCCCGGATCGATCGCTGTCGTCGGAGCGTCGGCCAAGCCGGGGAAGATCGGTTTCAGCGTGGTCCGCAACCTCAAACAGGGCGGATTCAAGGGGAAGATATATCCCATCAACCCGCAGGGTGGAGAGATCCTCGGCGAACAGGTGTTCAGCAGCGTCAAGGACATTCCCGGAGACGTGGACGTCGCGTCGATCATCGTTCCGGCGAAGCTCGCCTTCGACGCCGTGAAGGAATGCGCCGACAAGGGCGTAAAGCACATCCAGATCATCACATCGGGCTTCTCGGAAGTGGGCGAGGTAGAGCTCGAGCACAAGATCGTCGATTACGCGAAATCGAAGGGCTCCCGCATCCTCGGCCCCAACATCTTCGGCGTGTTCTCGGCGGCGTCGAGCTTCAATTCGACCTTTTCCGCCACCGAAATCACCCGCGGGCACGTTGCCATTCTCACTCAGTCCGGCGCGCTCGGCATCGCGATGATCGGCAAGACCGCGGTTAACAATATCGGCCTTTCGGCCATCGTTTCGATCGGCAACAAGGCCGACATCGACGAGGCGGATTGTCTCGAATATGTCGTCAAGAGCGATCTGACCAAGGTCATTCTGATATACGTGGAAGGCATCAAGGGCGGGGAGCGCTTCATCGATGCGCTGAAGGCCGCGACGAAAATCAAACCGGTCGTCGTCCTTAAGGCCGGCCGTTCCAAGAGAGGGGCCGCGGCCGCCGCATCGCACACCGGCTCGCTCGCCGGCGCCGACGAAATAACCGACGCCATCCTCAAGCAATGCGGCGCGCTTCGCGCCGAGAGCCTGCAGGAGGCCTTCGACTGGTGCAAGTTCCTTTCCAATGCGCCCGAGCCCAAGGGGAACCGCGGCGTCATCGTCACCAACGGCGGCGGCATCGGCGTTATGGCGACCGACGCGTGCGAGAAGTACGGCGTCGAGCTCTATGACGACCAGGCCGTTCTGAAAGACATTTTCGCCCCCGCGACCCCGGAATTCGGTTCGCTCAAGAACCCGATCGACATCACCGGCGGTGCGAACTCGGCCGCGTACGACCTGGCCCTTTCGGCCCCGGCCGTAAGCGACAAGATGGACGCCACCATGGCGCTTTACTGCGAAACGGCGACCTTCGACTCAGAAAACCTGGCGCCGATGATTCGCAACACCTACAAGAAGCACATGGATACCGGCACGCCGGTCGTATACGCGATCGTCGGCGGATCGGCGGTTGAGAACGCCATCGTAACGCTGAGCAACGAGAACGTGCCCGTCTATGCCGACCCGTACGACGCCATTTCGTGCATGGGCGCGCTGTACCGGCATCACGACTTCAATAAGACGCGCGACGATTCAATCAACGAGTCCAAGATCGACCTCGCCTCGATTGAGAAAGTTATCGATGCGGCCCTTGCCGACGGACGCACCTTCCTCCTCGCCAACGAGGGTCAGGACGTTATGAGAGCGGCGGGCATCATGATTCCGGGCGCGGCGATCGCGAAATCGATCGACGACGCGGTCAAGTGCTCCGAGAAGATCGGCTACCCGGTCGTGATGAAGGTCGTTTCCCGCGACATCCTCCACAAGAGCGACGCGGGGGGTGTGGCGCTCAACATCGAGAACAAGGACGAGGTGCTGGATGCCTATGAGGCGATCATGCGCAACTGCAAGGCCTATAAGTCCGACGCGGTGATCGACGGCATAGAGGTCTGCGAGATGGTGAAGAAGGGGACCGAGATCATCATCGGCGCCCGCAAAGACCCGCAGATGGGCCCCATCGTTATGGCAGGCATGGGCGGCATTTACGTGGAAGTGATGAAGGACGTCGCTTTCCGCTCGGCATTCCTCAACAGGAACGAGGCCCTCAAGATGATTTCGGAAACCAGATCGTACGCACTGCTTCTCGGCGCGCGCGGCGAGGACCAGAAGGACATCGACGTGGTCATCGACTCCGTCATCAAGGCGGCGACGATCATTCGGAAGGTCCCGAGGATTACCGATATCGAGATCAACCCGATCGTCGTTTACGAGAAGGGCAAGGGTGTCAAGGCGGTCGACGTTCGAATCCTGATTACGAAGTAAGATGGTTCAGGGCCGGAATACGCGGCCGCACGGCCTTTCAAACAGCCCTTCTTCCCTGGTCGGAGGAAGGGCTGTTTTTTACCGGCGAGGGGGCGGCCGCGGGTATTGCCGGTAAAGAATTGGAAAAGCTTGACATATTATATTTCGATGATACTATTGATTTATAGAAATTATTTTGAATTTAACGTACATAAAAGGGGTGGTCTATGGACAAGATAGTGATTTCATCGTCAAGGGAGAGCGCCGGCAAGACCAGCATTATTGTGGGCCTGGCGAAGGCCATGGGCAAGACCTACGGTTATATCAAGCCTTTCGGTGACCGGCTGCTGTACCGTAAAAAGAGGCTGTGGGACTACGATGCCGCCCTCGTTACGCAGGTGCTCGGCCTCCATGAGAACCCGGAGGATATTACCATCGGCTTCGAGCATTCCAAGCTGCGTTATATGTACGACGAAGTACGCATCGGGGAGAAGGTAAAGGAGCTCGTCGCCAACACCAGCAAGAACAAGGACCTCCTTTTCGTTGAAGGCGGCAAAGACCTCTCGTACGGGGTGTCGGTGCACCTCGACGCGGTGTCGCTCGCGCAGAACATCGGGGGGAAGCTGATCGTTGTGGTGAGCGGGAACGACGATTCGATCGTCGACGACATCATGTTCATCAAGAATTATGTCAAGCTCGGCAAGGCGGATTTCCGCGGGGTCATCATCAACAAGGTGCACGATCTCGAGGACTTCAACGCGACCTACCTGCCCGCCGTAGAGAAGACCGGCGTAAAGGTACTCGGCATCGTCCCGATGCAGCCCGATTTAAAGAACTTCACCGT
>JADFDB010000001.1 GCA_018263175.1 Spirochaetota bacterium | reverse complement strand
TTTTCCATGAGGCGCTTCACCTCGCGGATGAAGCACGCGTCCGTGACCTCGCAGTCGGCGCAGTACGCGTCATCGATGTTGTAATCTGCGCTGTCGCATCGCGCGATGATGTCGTCTTTCATAATCGTGAGGTATTTTATATACTGGATATCGTCATCGGAGAGCGAGGCCGGCCCGCCCTTCCCGAGCTTCAGGAGGATCTCCTTCTGCTTCACGCGCTCGTCCCGCACCGCCGCCTTCGAACCGGTTATCGGCGTGACTTCCCCGGCCCTTTTCTCAATCTTCGCCGCGAACATTTTCGTGCGGAATTTAATACTGCTCCTTCTCGTCACCAGGAAGTAGATGATACCGAAGAAGAGCCCTCCGAGATGCCCGACGTGCGAGATGCTGCTGCGGCCGCCGAAGAGCTCGAGATACAGCTCGACGAGCCCGTAGAGAATGACAAGGTACTTGGCTTTGATCGGAAGGAAGAAGAAGAGCAGGATCTCGGCATTCGGATACAGCATCCCGAACGCAAGCAGCAGCCCGAATACGGCGCCCGATGCACCGATCGTCGGGATATGATACGCGTCCCCCCGTGAGATGAGGTTGATTACGAGGATCGAAAGGCCCGCGCCGGCGCCGCAAAAGAAATAATATCCGACGAATTTTTTGCTTCCCCACTCCTGCTCAATCGGCGTTCCGAATATCAGCACCGCGTACATATTGAAGAAGATGTGGAAAAAACCGGAGGTGCTGTGCAGAAACATATACGACACGATCTGCCACACGAAACCCTGCTCCACGACGAGCGCCGGCGTAAGCCCCAGGTAGTAGGTGAGCGCCGACATCGCGTGCGGCGTCTGGTTTGACGCGGTGAACATCTGAAAAACGTACGCTATGACGTTTGCGATGATGAGCTTGACGACCCACCCCTGGTAAGGACTTGCGGAGCCAGGACCTTTCATCGACACTTCCCGAAATAAATTTGATCAACATGCGGCATTCTGTTCAAGGCGGTACCCTAAATCAGGGAAGAATATCCGTAAAGTCATTTTTTGAAGAGCGGGCATATCGCCGATGAGCCGGGCCGATATTCGGCGCACACCCGCGGCCGCACCTCGTAGATAGCGCACGAGCACCGGCCGTCGACCCATTCGAGGAAGGGACAATGATGAAGTTCCCGTCCGTCACGCGCGGATACGAGATGGTCGCCCATCCAGACGGCCCGCTCGTTGTCGATGATATGCAGAATGTCTTCACGCCCGGCGCGCTTCCACCGCCTGACATCCTCTGCGTCCGCGCAGGCGATCATGTCCGCGAGACAACAGGTGCCGCACCGCAGGCACTCGGGCTCGTCGTGTCGCTTCTCGTCCCCGCTCACCCGGCTATCGTATGCGTTCTTTGCCCTTCTGTCAAAGGCAATTCCTCTGCGTCGATGCCCCCCTGCCCTCCCGCGAACCTGTTTCTCCATTGAGTTTGCACTTGAATAATCCGCTCGCTTATCGTAGGTTCGTCCTGGGCCGCAGCATCCGATACCATCTTTCGAGGACGTGCGATGAGACGAATTTTTCCCGGCTTCGCCATCATAACGGCGCTATTGACGATGATCGTCGGGGCGCCTTCCCCCGCGTGGGGCCTCTCCGACATTCGGGCGCAGCTCGCCGGGAAAGAGACCGTGCTCGCCGCCGGCGGCAGCGGTTTTTTCATCATTCAACTGACGATTCCCCGCGAATCCTACATCTACGGAAACCCCAGGGGTCCGGGGATTGGAAAGCCGACCACGGTCAGCGTGGCCCCGGTCGGGGGCTTCGTATTCCATCCGGCGCGATTCCTTCCCGCCCGGCGATATACGGCCGCCGGAGAAGATGACTTCGTCTGGATCTACGAAAACGGCACGAGCGTTCTTATTCCGTTCTCTGTTGCAGCCGATGCCGAACCATCACCGCGCTCCTTGAAAGTAACGATAGAGGCCCTGCTCTGTACGCACGGATCCTGCATGCCGCAGACGATGGAGCTTGTTCATACAGTGCGCGTCCTGCCTCCCGGCGCCGGCGGGGTGCGATTCCCGGCGGAGACCCTTTCGCGCTACACGATCCATTCAACGGACACGGCTGACCGTACGGGCCTCGACGAAGCGCGGTCCGGATCCTTACACGACACGCGTTTCACGCCGCGCTACGTGTCGGCAGGCCGCGTGGCGGGCGTTCTCCAGGCGGTACTCTTCGGCCTGATCGCGGGCCTCATACTCAATTTTATGCCCTGCGTGCTTCCCGTGGTCAGCCTCAAGCTCATGGGTTTCGTACGGCATGCCGGTGAACAACGCGGCAAACTCATCAGGCTCGGACTGCTATTTTCGCTCGGCATCCTTACGAGCTTCGCCGTGCTGGCTGCGCTCGGCTCCTTTTTCGGCTACAACTGGGGCGAGCTTTTTCAGAAGCGCCTCTTTCTCGTCGCCATGATGGCGGTCATCTTCGCGATGGGGCTCTCGCTCCTCGGCGTTTTTACGCTCGGCGTGCCGGCGTTCGCCTCGAGGGCCGCGCGCGAGATCGGCAATCCCTTCGTCGACGCCTACGTCAAGGGAATGCTTGCCACGCTGCTCGCCACGCCCTGCAGCGGGCCGTTCCTCGGCGGAACGCTCGCGTTCGCGTTTACCCAGCCGCCGCCGGTGATCTTCGCGATCTTCATGAGCATCGGCCTCGGCATGGCCCTTCCGTATCTCGCCCTCGCGGCCGCTCCGGGACTCATCCGTTTCATTCCGAGGCCGGGCGGCTGGATGATCGTCTTCGAGCATGCCATGGGCTTCCTCATGCTCGGCACGGCCGTCTATCTGCTCGGCATCCTCCACTCGGACAGCGTCGTACGGGCCCTGTGGTTTCTGCTCATATTCGCCATAGGGCTCTGGCAGTACGGGCGCTTCGGTACCATCACGCGAAGTGTGCGAAGCCGGGCCGTCTCGATCGCAGCACTTGTTCTTTTGACGATCGGGGGCTATTGGCTTTCGTTCGAGGCCTTTGACCGCGGGACGGAACGCGCGGCCGTCGCCTCGCAGGCGGAATTCTCGATGGAAGCGCTCGAGGCGAGCAGGGCGGCAGGCAGGATATCGATCGTCAAGTTCACCGCGGACTGGTGCCCTAACTGCGTCCTCGTGGAGAAGACATCGCTCGACGATCCGGAGGTCGTGACGCGGATAAACGAACAATCCATCACGCTCTACACGGCCGACCTCACGCGCGAAAACCCCGTGGCCCAAGAGCTCCTGCGCGCACTCGGCAGCCGTTCCATCCCGTTCCTTGCGGTCTTCCCGCCCGGGGGGCGTTTTTCCGAGCCGCTGTGTCTGCGGGATATTTACGGCGCAAACGACGTACTCGAGGCGATTCGCCGCGCATCACTGCCCTGAACGCGCTGCGGCCTTCGCCCGACCGGAAGGCCTTTCACCTGCAGGCCGGATTGACGCTTTCAACGTACAGGGGCGCCAGTGGCAGCGCGGCGTCCGATCCCGCAAAACCCTCCTCTACGGCGATCCCCGCGGGATTGTTTTTATAGATACGGACCCAGTCGGCGAGGAAGCCTCTCGAGAGCGGCAGGTAGGACCAGTGCCATTTTTCCTCCCTGTAGCCGGCGGACCGGCCGGCCGTATACGGCCGGCAGAAGCCGTACGACGGCGCATTCGCGGTTAACCAGCGATAGAGGGCATTCCCCTGGCCGGATTCGTAATAGCGGTTGTCAAGCTCCTGCAGATCGAAATCGGTTCCCCAGTGGTGCCGCGAGATGCCGGGCATGGAAGAAAACTCGAGGATCTTCAGTGCGCGCGCGGCGGGATCTTTGATCGCTTCATTAAGCCTGAGCCCCGCGACCTTCGTCTCGCCGCCCCATTTGCTTTCCCAGATGTCCTTCTGGCGGTTCCAGTTCCTTGTCGAGCTCCGCACGGCGAACACGGCGTGCGGATGCGCTTTTCTGAAATCGCGAAACATCGCCGCAAGCGCCCCCGCGGCCTCCCGTCGAAGATACTGCCGCTCTCCCTTCACCGGAATGCCGAGCGTCGACAGCTCGACAAAGCCCCGCGCCTTCTCCGGGTCAAACCGCCCCGTCAGGTATTTTTCACTCGCGATACCGGCATAGCGTTTCGAATCGTCGTCACGGCCGCAGAGCGCCGTCCCCGCCACGAGAAAGATTGCGAGCGCAAGCGCAAAAAAACAGGCCGTTTTTCGTGATCGCATGACGTCGGAGCTCACTTCGCCCTTTCAGTTGCGTGGATATAGTCGGCGACGGGCCTCGTGATGAATCTCAGACCCTCGTGGGTAATGCCGGTATCGCGCGCCATCATCCGCTCACGCTCGCCGAGGCGCAGGTCCCCGCTTTCCGAGAGGATGATGATGCGCTCGCCGAGGCCAGGAACGCGGCGGCCGACGCGGGAGGGCACGCCGAGCCCGTACGCGAAATGCGCGGCGCCCCCGATGACGACAGCGATGGTTTTTCCGCCGGCGGCTGTATCTTTCAGCAGTTTCGCCGCGAGCACCTCCGCCATCTTCTCGTCGCGCACAACCTGGGCTTCATACATTCGGCGAAGCCCTTCGCCCTGGGTGAACGCGTGTACCGGAAGCATCATCCCGAGCAGGCGCTCGTGGTCTTTATTCCCCAGGTCGATTTCCGCCGGCAGCTCGGCACGGTCCCGCGCATCGAGTGCGGCGAGCCCGTTGCGGGCGACTGAGCGCACCACCTCGGCGCGCGCGTTGAGCGCGAGTACCGAGCCTCCGGCCGCCCTGCACGCCTCTATAATTGCACGATAATCCCGGTAATTGCTCCACCGGTTTCCCCATTCCGTTTCGGCGGCAAGCCGGTCGAAATCGATTTCCCCTTTATTGAAGCGGTCGAGCGCCGGCTGATTATGCAATTCCATCTGTTCAATCCCGAGGAGCACCGTCCCGCCTTTCGCCGCAAGCGCCTCGACAATCGACCGTTGCAGGTCGTGATGCCGTTTCAGGCCGTGCCGCTCACCGAGGTAGACCACGCCGGCGTTCAGGCAATCCTCAATCATCGCATCGAACGATACCGGCTCTCCCGTATAAACGTCAATCCAGAGCGCGCATCGTCCGGGCTCCGCCTCATGCTCCGCACGGGCACCGGAGGCCGCGAACGGAAAGGCGATAAGCGCGCAGAAAAACGCGAGCGGGGCCGTTTTTATCAATTTCATCATGTGATTTTTATAGAAGGTCCGGCCCGTCCGACCGGCACCGGGGCCGCAAAGACGAGGCCGCAAAGACGAGGCCGCAACCGATGGCCGCTCAGACGCCGCGAAGCTCGCACAGATCGGCGAAGGTGGCCACGTACGCGCGAAAGCCGTGCAGCGTCTCGACGGCATAGGGCCGCAGATCGTGGAAGGACTCGTCGAGCGTGACATCGGGCACGAACTGCTGCAGGAAATAGCGTTTTACGCGCCCGAGTGCGGCCCCGATGCTTCCGAAGTCCTCGAGCGTCACGTACCCTGGGATGCAGGTGGTCCGAAGCTCATACTCGATCCCGGAGTTTTTGATTATCCCGACCGTTTCGGCGACGCGCGAAAAATCGACGTGCCGGCCCACCACGAAATCATACTTCTTCGGCGATGTCTTGATATCGATCGCGACGTAATCGACGAGCCCCCTGTCGGCAAGACGCGCCACCACGGCGGGATTGAGGCCGTTGGTGTCGATTTTCACCGCCACGGACATCTCCTTGACGGCTCCGATAAACGATTCCAGGTTTCCCGAGATGGTGGGCTCGCCGCCCGAAATGGTCACGCCGTCGATAATACCCCGGCGCTTTTTAATAAATCCGAGCGCTTCGTCGTTCGAATACGACCGCAGGCAGCCGCTGTTGCAGGCGAGCTCGGGATTATGGCAGTAACCGCACCGGAGATTGCATCCCCCGGTAAAGAAAACCGAGCTGATCCTACCGGGGAAGTCGATCAGCGAGGTCTTGTGTATTCCCTTTATATTCATATATGCACGCTTCTTTGACGTCCTTGAATGAGTACTCCCGCCTGTCGTTGAATTCCTCCCGCTTGCCCTTATTCCACTGGTTCACCGGCCTGAAATAGCCAACGACTCTGGAATAAACCTCAACGGGGACTTGCCTGTCCTTCTTCATATTTCCATGTCTCCTGTTACATCGCTATCTTTTTATTATAATCGGCATCCCTGGCCGTAATCTCAACGCCGAATTTCTCCAGTTCCTCCTCCGTGTGCTCGTAGGGACAGAACCTGTGGGCACCGGCGATATAACCGTGCACCGGACAGATGCTGAACGTCGGGGTGATGGTAAAATAAGGAAGCGCGTAATTCTCGGCGATGCGGCGCACGAGGTGCTTGACCATCTGCGGATCGTCGATCTTCTCGCCGATGAATCCGTGTACAACCGTTCCGCCGGTAAAGCGGGTCTGCAGCTCGTCTTGGTGGTCCAGTGCATCGAAGATGTCGTCCGTGTGTCCCACGGGTAGATGCACCGAGTTGGTGTAATAGGGTTCGTTCGTCCCGGCCGATTTTATCTCGGGATAGGCGGCCCTGTCATGCTTCGCGAACCGGTAGCTTACGCCCTCGGCGGGAGTCGCCTCCAGGTTGTAGAGGTTTCCGGTCGCCTCCTGGTACCCCCGTATGCGCTCCCTCATGAAGTCGAGCACGCGTATGGTGAATTCCTTCCCTTCGGCCGAGGCGATATCGCCGCCGAGCAGATTGACGCAGGTCTCATTCATCCCGACCAGCCCGATCGTGGAAAAATGGTTCAACCAGTAACGGCCGTTTCGCTCGTAGATGTCCGAGAGATATACCCTTGTGTAGGGATACAGATTGCTCAGGGTGAAGTTCTCGAGCACCTTCCGCTTTATCTCGAGCGAGTCCTTCGCCAGATCCATGAGATGCGCGAGCCGCTCGAAAAACTCCGCCTCATCCTTCGCAAGATACCCGAGCCTGGGCATGTTGATGGTCACGACCCCGATGCTTCCCGTGAGGGGGTTCGCCCCGAAGAGCCCTCCGCCGCGGCTTCGAAGCTCCCTGTTGTCGAGGCGCAAACGGCAGCACATGGAGCGCGCATCCTCGGGGTCCATGTCGGAATTCACGAAATTGGCGAAATAGGGAATACCGTATTTCGCGGTCATCTCCCAGAGCCGGTTGTGCGCCGGGTTCTCCCAGTCGAAGTCGGCGGTAATGTTGTAGGTCGGGATCGGAAAGGTGAAGATGCGATTTCGTGCGTCGCCCTCCAGGAGGCACTCGGCGAATGCCACGTTGAAGATGTTCATCTCTTCCTGAAACTCGGCATATTTTCTGTCGCGGATCTCCCCGCCTATCACGATATACTCCTCGCCGATCGTCGAGGGCACCTTGAGGTCAAGCGTTACATTGGTGAAAGGCGTCTGGAAACCGACCCGCGTCGGTATATTCATATTGAACACGAACTCCTGCAAACACTGCTTCACCTCGGCCTGCGTGAGCCGGTCGTAGAAGATGAAGGGCGCCAGATAGGTATCAAAGTTCGCGAAGGCCTGCGCTCCGGCCGATTCCCCCTGCAGCGTGTAAAAAAAATTCACCACCTGTCCGAGCGCGCTGCGAAAGTGCTTCGCCGGACGGCTTTCGACCTTGCCCGGAACGCCTCCGAATCCCCTGAGCAGGAGATCTCTGAGGTCCCAACCCACACAGTACGCGGACAGGAGGCCGAGGTCGTGAAGATGAAAATCGCATGAAACGTGCGCCTCGCGTATCTCCGGCGGGTACAGACGCTCCAGCCAGTACTTGGCGGTGATCGCCGACGCGATATGGTTGTTGAGCCCCTGCAGCGAATAGCTCATGTTGCTGTTCTCGTTGACCCGCCAGTCCGAGCGGTCGAGATACTGTTCGACGAGCTGTATGCCCTCGTTGAGGAGGTCCTTGCCATCGCGGATCTTACGGTGCTGCTCGCGGTAGAGTATGTACGCCTTCGCGACGCGTGCGTGGCCCCGTTCGATGAGCATCTTCTCAACGAGGTCCTGAACGTTCTCGACTGTGGGGGTTCTGCCTTCCTTGTAGTGCAGTATATTCAGAATACCGACCACGGAATCGCATACCGACTGCGCCGTCTCCCTATTGCTCCCGCCGACCGCTCTCGCCGCCTTGAATATGGCATCGGTAACCTTTCCGGCGTCGAAGGGAAGAATGCGCCCATCCCTTTTGCGTATATACTGCACCCGGGATGTATTATCTTCCATTGGGAAATACTCCAGATGTCCCTATTCTTTTGATTTCATTGCCGCCGCAAGTAACGGTTGAAATACGGGGCCGCTCTCGTAAAGCACAGCAGGAGCACGCCAGACGGAGCAGTAACATTTGTATATCAGGCACCCGAACCGCGATTCGTGAAACTACCGTCATTTTAGGTATCCGTCAAGGAAAATATTATGTCTCAATAAAAAAAGGGGCGCCGGGCGGCCGATGCCTGCGAACCGGAATTTCGCTGTAGGCCCGCAGACCGGATGCCGAAAAAGGATGCAGGTGGTGCCGGACGGTACAGCCTATATGAACTGCCGGAGGTACTCATGAAAAAACGCGTTCTTCCCATAATTTCGACCATGCTCGTGTTTTTCTTCCTTATGCCGCTCGCCGGCGCGGAATACAAGGGCACCATCATCGACCAGATACGCCTCGCCGTCGGCGACATCCCCCAGGGCTTTGTCTACGGCAACATCCCGCCGTTCGCCCAGCGGGTACTCAGGGAAAACCCCTGGAAGTTCGACCGTGCCGCCATTAAAAGGCTTACCCGCGAGATATATCCCGACGGCGATCCCGGCAGGGTTTCCGACATCCACATGACCATCCTCACGCGCCCGGCCACTCCCTTCGGCGACGACATCGTCTGCTATATAATCGTCTATAACGACATGGCCTCGGCAAAAAACGAAATTAAAAAGATCACCGATTTTGTCGGATACAACTCGGACCGCGCGATTGTTTCGGTCCGCGAAAACGTGGTCGTATTCCTGCACGTCGACGACGTCGATGATTTTCCGGTTATCCGGGAAATGATGGAAAAGATCGGGGGAAGGCTCGATAATCTGTAAAGGCGCGCTACGAGGCGTCGTCTTTAAGAAGAATTTCCTCGAGCTCGTCGGCCCTCGCGGCGATGTACGTAAGCGACTTGAGAAACCGGCGCGGATCGCAATCTTGCAGAAGGATCGAATTACGAAGCACCAGCGTTTCGTCCACCAGGGCGAGCGATCCGAGCGGCAGCGTCGCGTTCGTCTGCAGTGCGTACTTGTACAGCTCGCAGAAGTCGCCCCTCAATTTGCCGATCGGCGAATAATAATTGATGATCCGGTCGCCGACCTCGTCCTTGGTCAGCGTTATAAGGATCTGCTGCGACCGGTTATTGTCGAATTTCAGCTTGGTGGAATACGCGCCGGGGCCGTCTTTATGAAACTTCAGTTTGAACTCCGTCGCGATGGCCGCTATAAAACCGTCGAACACTTCCATTATCTCATTCTCCTTGCCGTTGACTCGTTAATGCGTTGCGCGGCACTCTGCGGCTATGCATGAAACAGCGCGGCAACCGTTTCGCGGTTGATGTTTCCCTGCGCGATAAGGGCCGCTTTCGAATCGCTGCTGATGGACTCCCGGACGACCGTGCGCATGCCGGCGTATTCCCTGTCCACACCGACGCCGGAGCCGTATTCCCGCACCATCTCCAGACCCATTCTCGTGAGCCGGGCAACCGTTTTCTCGGTATCGGCGAAGCTGTCCTTAAGCCTTGCCTGAAGGCCGTCGAGACGGGAGGTATCGACCGCCCTCCCTTCCCTGATGTCCTCGGTAACAGCGGACATCTCCGCGAATGCGGAGCGTATCTCCCCACCCGGCGCTTTCATCGCACCGCTGCCGCGCACTGGTTTCGGGCTCAGCGCCGCGGTAGGGAGCGCCTCCATGCCGAACCTCCCGGTATACTCCGCCAGCGCGGCCGCCAGCTCCGCGCTGAGCCCGGTGATTCCCTCGTAATCGATCCGGCGCGACACCATCGCATCGATCGCCATGTTGCGCAATCGCGATGATATCTCCACCGCGCGCTGCAGCACATGCTGCGCCATCTGGGCGATACTGAGCGCCTCGGTCATTCGGCGCTCCCCGGCCTGCCGGTCGCCCACCCTCCTGAGTGCGGTATCCGCCGGTTTGTCGAGTACGGCCGCGGCAGCCTCCGCTGCATGATTCCGTTTCACACCGGAGTTCCCCATTATGCGGCTTTCACGTACAAGTTTTACCATATCGGTGTTTATCTTCATCGCAGTCCTTCCCGATCCCCGCAGAATAGAGTATATCCGCCCGGCATTCCCATGTCAATGTAATTGCTTTACCACACGGGCTAATTTTATTTTATAAATAAATGGATTGCGCCGCAGGAATGCCCGGAGTATAAACCACTCATGAAGAACCCGATGTGGACTTGCTGCGCGATACTCATCGCTCTCGCCCTGTTCGGGGCCGTGTCCGGATGCAAAAAAAAGGAGCGGAACGAGGTGCCGCTCGAACAAATCGAAAACGATCGTTCGACCAACTATCGTTTTATTTTCAGAAAAACGATCGACAGGGAAACGGAAAAATCCCGGAAGGATAAAAAAGATCCATTCATCGACAAGCGGTGAACGTCCGGCCGATCTAAGCGGTCACTGCGCCGCTGCCGGCATGGCCCACTCCGGGCTCCCCGTTCTTTAACGCGGCATTTCAGGCGGGGCGCGAAAAAAATTCTTTAATCATATCGGCCGTTTGCGCGGGCCGCTCCATGGGGATAAGGTGTCCCGCGCCGGCTACGCTCGTGTATTCCCCGCGGGGCATGAGCGACGCGGCTTTTTTCAAGTCGATGAACTGCCGGTTTTCGCTTTCTTCTCCTTCCACAACGAGCACCGGGCAGGACAGCTTCGGCAACAGCGGCCATGGGTCGTACTGCATCCCCCCCATGAATAGCGACGCCTCCCGTCTCGGCGAACAGGCGAGTGTAAGCCCTTCGTCCGGGCGGTCCACCATCCCGTGGCTCAGGTACAGATCGAGCATCTCCTCGTCCCAGTTTTTGAAGAGGGCCCTGGAGCGCAGGTATTCCTTCGCCGATTGGCGGCTTTCCCAGTGATTGCGGCGCTTGATCGATTTTGAGGCCAGCGGGTGCTGGTCCACACCGATCTTCATACGATAAAAATCCTCGGGCAGAAAGATGGGTTCGATGATTACCATGCCTTCCGCCGGCGAGCCGTACGCCGCGTTGGCGATCGTCATGACCGTCGCCCCCATGGAATGGCCCACGAGATAGGGCCGGTCGATATCCATCACCTCGCAGAAGCGGCAGAGGTCTTCGGCCAGAATCATCCAGCTCAAGCCCCCGTCTTCGGGCTCGACGTGCCGGTGGTCGCAGAAATAGGGCGCGATGATCCGGTATTTCCCCGCGAGCGTTCTCGCTATGGGGTGCCAGAGCCAGGGGAGGAATCCCGTGGCATGCAGCATCATGACGATCGGGCCGTCACCGTCATAATAGAGGTATTCGATGGCGGTATCTCCGAATTTTTTTGTCAGCAGTGAAGGGTCCATGCTAAACCTGTTCCGTTGAGGATTATTAGAGTCGTTGCATGACCGGGAAATACGGCCGGTTTCTTTGGGATCCGCAGCAAGTCTCTTGACGGATATTCGGCCAAACCTACAGTATCGACGGCATTGTGTCAAGAAGGAGTGGCGATGGCCCTGTGCGCAATAATGCTTGAATACCCGGCCCGTTCCTGTTATTTTAAGCACGGAGAGTTTTGTTGCCGGCAAAAACTTTTTCCCGATGCCTGTAACAGGAACGACCGGTAGAAATCCTATGCATCACTACGATATGATAAGGAGCCCCCGATGACCGCCAGAAGAACCGTACTGCCCGTATTCCTCCTTCTGCTCGCCTCACTGTTTGTCTATCCGTTCTCATGTGCACAGAAAGACGCGCCCGTCTTCGGTGAGTCTTCCCAGTCTCCGGTAAAGTCCAGCGCCGAGGCCGCCAGGGCGATGGAGATACAGAAGGCCTTCCGGGACGTCTATGACCTCTATAAGGAAAGAGTGGTGTTCATCGCGACCGAACAGACGGTGAAGATACCGCAGCATCCGTTCTTCAACGATCCGTTTTTCAGGGAGTTTTTCGGCACACCGCAGCAGGGCCCGCGCACGCAGCGGCGCACGGGCCTCGGGACCGGATTCATTCTGTCCGAGGACGGCTACATCTGCACCAACCACCACGTGGTCTCGGGCGTGGATAAAATCACGATCAAAATCAACGAAAAAGAATATCCGGCGAAGATCATCGGCTCGGACGAGAAGACTGATATCGCCCTGCTGAAAATATCCCCCAGGGAAAAGCTCAAACCCGTATTCCTCGGCAATTCAGACGAGGTCAGGGTGGGCGACTGGGCGATCGCGATCGGAAATCCCTTCGGACTCGACAAAACCTTCACCGTTGGAGTGATCAGCGCGACAGGCCGCAAAGACGTGGACATGATGGGAGGCTCCCAGTCCCACATCCAGACCGACGCGTCCATCAATCCCGGTAATTCCGGCGGACCGCTCATCAATATCAACGGCGAGGTCATCGGCATCAACAGAATGATCTATTCCAACAGCGGTGGCAATCTCGGTATCGGTTTCGCGATTCCCGTCAACATCGCAAAGTCCGTACTCGAGCAGCTCAAGGTACACAAGAAAATAAAACGCGGATACATCGGTGTGCAGATCGTTCCTTTCACCGAGGACTACGCGAAACAGCTCGGCCTCAAGGCCGCTGAAGGCGCGCTGATCGGCGGTCTCGAGGAGAACGGTCCCGCCGCCCGTGCCGGCGTCAGGGCGGGCGATGTCGTCACAAAGATCAATGACGCAGCGATCAAGGATTATAACATACTCGTGGATATTGTGGGTAAAACGCCCATCGGCCAAACGCTGAAGGCCACGGTGTGGAGGGAAGGCAAGGAGCTTAACCTGTTTATTACGGTTTCGGAGCGTCCATAGGGACGGAGGGTTCCGCGGCTCCGGGCCGCCCCCGCCGAGCGAAACCGGTCTGTCGAAACGTTTTTACCCGCACGGGGAAGGCACCACGTCAGCACAAATCCTTCATCCGGCGCGTCAAATGCGTTGACGCTTCGGAAGACTGAGGATAGCCTGTCCCGGTCGAGCGGCACCGTCTCAATAGCCGCGGGGAGGTGCGCCGTGCGGGAAAGCGCCCGTTTAATACTGTATCTCGGGGCCGCCCTGTGTGCCCTGTACCTGGGGCTGCGCTATATCATTCCCTTTGTGCTGAAAGCGCTGGCCGGTATTCTCGCTTTCCTCCTCCAGGCCGCGATCATACTTCTGGTGGTATTCGGATTGCTGTGGCTCGTCGGATACCTGTCAAAATCCTCCAGGTCCTGATCCCCGCAGATGAAATAATTTCTTGATTAATTCGGGCATCGGTAGAAGTCTGTGCCGCCGATGCGCGCTGAACACTACCGGGGACTTTAAGAGGGGCTTCCATCCATGGAAGACATCAAAAAAACCATACATACGATAGAGAAGAGCTTCCTCATATCGCTCGCGGTCATATCGCTCGTGGGGGGCGTCGTTTTCGGCTACATCACGGCGCAGATCAAAAACTTCTCGGGAATACAGAACCTCCGGCAATTCCAGGTAAGCCTCCCCACCAAGCTGTACGACGTCAACGGGGAGCTCGTCGCCGAGCTCTTTCGCGAAAAAAGGGAGCTTATCGCCTATGAAGAGCTTCCGCGCAACCTCATCAACGCGTTCGTCGCCGCCGAGGACCGCGAATTCTACGGCCATTTCGGCATCAATCCGCTCGCCATCGTCCGGGCCATGGCGAAAAACCTGATCGCCGGCAGGGTCGTCCAGGGCGGATCGACCATCACACAGCAGCTCGCCAAAAGGCTTTTCACCAGCGGCGAACGCACGCTCGCTCGAAAGGCCATGGAGGCGGTACTCGCCCTGCAGATTGAAAAGAGGTTCTCCAAGGAGGAGATCCTCGAAATGTACTTCAACCAGATTTACCTCGGGCACGGCTGTTACGGCGTCTCGTCCGCGGCCCGGCTCTTTTTCAACAAGAACGTTCGTCAGCTCGACGTCGCCGAGAGCTCGGTGCTTGCCGCCCTTCCCTCCGCGCCGGGACGTCATTCTCCGCTCATGAACACCCACGAGGCCTATACCAAGAATCGCGATACCCTGAACCGCATGGTCGACGCGGGCTACCTGAACGCCGAACGCGCCGACAGAATATACGAGGAATTCTGGCCCGGCTTCGTCGATTCCATAAAGACCGAATTCACCACCAAGAACGCCTTTTCCAGGAGCGAGGACCGCGCGCCCTATTTCACCGATTACGTCCGCCAGATACTCACGTCCCGCTTCGGCAAAGAGGCCGTGTACACCGAGGGAATGTCGGTATATACAACGCTCAACCTGAAGCGGCAGGAGATCGCGGAAAAGTACTTTCCCCCCGCACTCGTCAGGCAGAACGCCGTTTCCGAGCTCGCCAACAAGTATTCCAACAGCGCCGTAGACCGGGGTCTCTTCGGCGCCTACGAGACACTGCGCATGGTGTTCAGCCTGCCCGGCGTCTATGTACGAAACGACTTCGAGACTACCGTTAAAAAGAAAATGGTGGAAGAAGTCGTGGATTCCATCGATATCATCTCATTGCTGATGGACGTCCGTTCTTCTTCACAGAGCATCGATGCGTTCAGGACCGCCACCTCCGCGATCTCCTCGACCCTCAAGGTCGAGGGCGCGTTCCTGGCGATAGAGCCGAAGACCGGCTACATCACCAGCATGATCGGGGGTTCCGGGTTCAGCGTCAACAACCAGTTCAACCGCGCGGTACAGGCGCGGCGCCAGCCCGGTTCGGCCTTCAAGCCGTTTGTCTACGGCGCCGGGATGGAAAACAAGATCATCAGCCCCAATACCGTGCTTCCCGACGCCCCGCTCGTCGACATCGACGAAACCGGCGAGACCTGGGCGCCCGGCAACTACGAAGGAAGCTTCTCCGGCATGGTGAACCTCCGCCGCGCGCTCGCCGCATCAATCAATGTAATTTCGGTGCGCATCTACGATATCGTCGGCGCCGACCGCATCATCGATTTCGCCTCGCGCATGCTCAAGGTGCCCCAGTCGCGGTTTACCCCCAGCCCGTCGCTCGCGCTCGGCTCGTCCGAGCTCACTCCCCTCGAAATCGCCACCGGATACGCCATCTACGCCAATCGGGGCCGGGACGTTTTCCCCTTTGCGATACGCTACATAGTCGACCGCGACGGTAACGAGCTCGCCAACATCGAGGAGGAGGTCGGCAACGTCATCGCCGCCAGGGAGATGGACAGCAGCATACAGGTGATCTCCGAACAGACCGCGTACATCATGACCGATATGATGCAGGCGGTCGTAAACGGCGGGACCCCGACCGACGCCATACGCAACACGGCCCAGTTCCGCAAGAAGTGCGCCGGAAAAACCGGCACCACCTCCAACTGGACCGACGCCTGGTTCTGCGGGTTTACCCCGGACATCGCCGCCGTCGTCTGGTTCGGCTACGACCGGCCGTTTATGTCGCTCGGCAAGCACCAGGCCGGGGCGGGAATCGCGGCCCCGGTCTGGGGCCATTATATGCGCGAGGTCTACAACGGCATGAGCGACCCCGTTTTTCCGGCAGCACCTCCGGGAATTCATTACGTACCATCGTACGGCGGAGAGGGTGAGACCGGGACCATGAAGTCCATACTCGATGTGTACATGGAAAACGAGGGTCTCAAGGCCAAAGAATAATTGTCCGGTCTTTTTTTTGTTCTTGATATCGCTCCCGCCCGTGCTATACTCTGAGCCTGTTTGTAATTATACCAAAAATAAAACGGTACTGTTCAGTTTTCCGCCACTGGCGGTGAGACATGGACAGCGGGGGCGGACGGCCCGGCATAATCCCGTATCGGCTTCCCCCGAAGCGTTTTGTCAATGGCTGTATCGCGCTCTTCCCGCGCGCCGGCAGGGGAAAGATGGCCGTAGAGGCGGTATTTTGAGTAACGTTTAAAATTCGCGATCTATGAATGGGGACCGTTCGTGCCCCGTTTATAGGGAGAGGGCTATGTTCAAGGTCGGAGACAAGGTTGTGTACCCCATGCACGGGGTCGGAAGTATCGATGCTATCGAGAAAAAGGTAATTCTTGGAAAGAGGAACCAGTTCTACATGGTAACGATCATCAACAGCGGCATGAAAGTGATGATCCCGGTGGACAAGGCCAAGGAAATCGGCCTTCGATCGATCATTTCCAAGCGTGAGGTCAACAAGGTGCTCGAGCTGCTCAAGAAGAAGGAAGTCATCACCGAGGACGACTGGAAGCTCCGCTACCAGGGCAATTTCGACAAGGTGAAGAGCGGCTCGATCCATGAAGTGGGCGAGGTCGCCCGGGACCTTTACCGCAGGGGAAGGGAAAAGGAATTGTCCATCATGGAGCGCAAACTCTACGAGAACGCCTACCAGCTGGTTATTCACGAGATAGCGCTCGCAAAGAACCTCGACACTGAAGAAGCCGGCAACCTGGTCTCCGAAGCCCTCTCCGTGTAAACCTGCGTGCGGCCTTTCCGTGTCCGGATTCGCCGCAGGAGGGAAAATCAAGCGGTGGTGTCGATGGCGCCGATCCGGTGATCGGTTCACGCGCAACCCCGCCATAAATCCAAGGAGTCATCCGGTATGATAGCAATTTTCAGAATTCTCTTCATCCTTTCCTCGATCGTTTTCACCGCGCTGTATTACATCAATGTTTCGGTGCAGGCGGTGATTATAGGCGGGCTCGTGTCGGCCGTGGCCGCGCTTGCGATCATCATCGTAATCGAGTACGTATCCCATACCTTTTCCACGCGGATACTCCTGGCCGCGCTCCTGGGACTTTTCGTCGGGCTCATCTTCAGCCACCTCCTCGTCATCGCCTTTGTCGCGATGCCGTTTGCCATTTCCGCCGAGTCCCAGTCGGTCGTGAAGGCGCTCATCTACCACGTAATCGGGTTCGCCACGATGCTCTTTTTCGTCATCAACAACGACAGCATCTCGCTGCTCGATTACATCATCCCCGAGAAGACCGAAGAGGGAAAAGAGAGTGGCATCGCCTATAAAATACTCGATACCAGCGTCATCATCGACGGACGCATCGCCGACATCTGCGACACCGGCTTTATCGAGGGCATACTGGTCATACCCAACTTCGTCCTCAACGAGCTGCAGATGATCGCCGACTCGGCCGATTCGATAAAGCGGAACCGCGGCAGGCGCGGCCTCGACATATTGAACAAGATGCAGAAAGACCAGACCATCATGGTGAAGATCTCCGACATGGACTTCCCCGAGATACACGAAGTCGACGCCAAGCTGGTAAAGATGGCGAAGGTGATGAAGGCCATGGTGATCACGAACGACTTCAACCTCAACAAGGTGGCCGAGTTCCACGGCGTCAGGGTCCTCAACATCAACCAGCTCTCAAACGCACTCAAGCCCATCGTGCTCCCCGGCGAGGAGATGAAGGTCGCGCTCATCAAAGAGGGCAAGGACTCCAACCAGGCCATCGGATACCTGGACGACGGCACCATGGTCGTGGTCGAAAACGGACGGCGCCGCCTCGGGCACGAGGTTGAAGTCGTCGTGACCTCGGTGCTTCAGACGACGGCCGGGAGGATGATCTTTGCCCGTATCCGAGAGGACTGAGATAAGGGTCCTCGCGCTTTTCGGAAGCCCCCGCAAGACGGGGGCTTCCTCCACCCTCCACGAATCCCTTCTGGCGGCCCTCGGCCCGGCGGAAGTAAGGCGCGTCCATCTCTACGATGCCGCGATACATCCCTGCACGGCCTGCGGCCACTGCGCACGCCGAAGGGAATGCATTTTCGACGACGACATGACGCCGCTCTATGAGGCCATCGAAGAGGCCGATCTATTGTCGATTTCCATGCCGCTGTATTTCTCGTCTCCTCCCGGCCCCTTGAAGCTCTTCATCGACCGCTGCCAGGTTTTGTGGGAGAGCACACGGCGCAGAGAGGGAGCGGCGAAACGACGCTGGGGGAGCCTGATCTGCACGGGAGGAGCGCGCTACCGCAATATGTTTCTGCCCACGGTCACGATCATCCGCCATTTTTTCAATTCGATTGGATATGACTATCGTCGGGAGGATTTTCTTCTGGTCGCGAACATGGAGGGAATCCATGGAGCCACTATGCCGGAAAAACATCTGTCCGGTGCCCGGAAGCTCGGCTCTGCCCTTCGCCCCGGCCCCGGAGGCTGAGCGGCCGGCTCCCGCCGGCATATCGCACCCCCTCAGGCCCGCTTTGCCCTCTTCACCGGTCCCCTGTCTTTTCATGGTTAATATCGGGGCCCCTTCTTTCGATAATAAAAATAAAGCGGCGGGGCATAACAATGCAATTGATTGTCGAACTCCAGGTTAAAATCGCCAGGGAAGCCCTCGGTTCGTTTACCGATGAACTGCACCGGCACGGGTGCCGGCTTCAACGGCTGAACCTGAAAGAAAGCGGCGAAGAACACGATCTCTACGAAACGGAGATCATATATTCAGATCCTGAAGCATACGAGGCCTTTCTCGGCGTCGCTGCCGCGTCCCGCGACGCCTACCAGATCCAGAGCGCGCGCAACGTGCTCGAGGATTCCATAGCCGGGGGACTGTTGAACGTCGCCGGAAAGACCTCGATCGAGAACCAGGGCGATTACGAAATGCGGCTGCTGGGGGCCGCCGCGCTCATGCGCGAGCAGATACGCCTGGGCAGGGGAGACTTCTGCACCGGCATCATGAGAACCGTCGCCATGCTCGGCTGTATAAAAAAAAGGATCGAGACCCCGGTCGATACGATACGGCTGTGGCATGCCGATCTCGAGCGCGACGCCGTGATACTCAATCACTTCACCGGGCTGAACGCCCTGCCGCTCATCATCACGTACGGACAGATCGAGGATCTCATCAAAACGATCCAGGGAATCAATGCAGGGTTCGCCGCGCTCCGCATTGCCGGGGTGGAGGACGTTGACGACAGCGGCATATACGAGCAGCTTCTTTCCGAAATATCGCTTCCCGTGGTTTCCACGCTCTACGACGAGCTTCCCCTCCTCCTGCTCGTGGAGATCCTCAACCTGCTCGAAAGGGACCACCTCGCCCTTTCCGAAGCGACCGCCGGAATAATCGGCATCGATACGAGCTCGCTTCGCATGACGCGCCTGCTCCACGGTCTTGGCTGCCATCGCGTGCTTGGATACGATCATAACGAGAGGTTCATGCTTACCTTTGAGAAAGCAGGAGGGCTCGCAACCACGCCGGAGAACATCTTTAACAATGCCGATGTGATACTGTTGTTCAGAAATCATTTCACGATCGACGAGTTCCACCGGATTCGGGCCGGGCAGATGCTCATCTCGCTGATAGATTTCGACGAACTCGAACGGGGCATCATCGTCGATAAGGGGGTGCGCGATTTCATCTCCCGCTCTCGCATAGACCCCGCGGTGGTCTTCCCCGGCCTGCTCAGCGGTCTGCTCAAGACGGGCGGCCGGTCCATCGACGACACAAAGCTCGTCGAAACGGCGAAAAAAATCAACCGCCAGCGGGCAAGGGACAAGCGTCCCCTTTCACTGTTCATGAACGCACACGACCTCGTCGCGCGCTTCATGATCGAGTGATCAGCGCTCGCCGACGATAAGCCAGCGAATTCCCCGGAATTCGAACGGATGATAATCGAAACGCTTCCCGTCCGCCGACAGGCTGCCTGACGCACCCTGTTTCATGCGCTCATACAGGGGATGCTCGGTCATAATCAACTCCCTGCGCGGCGAAATCCGGTATCGTCCCTCGTAATCGAGTATCTCCGTCTTCCCGTCCAGATATCCCTCGACCTTTTCAATCCCCGCCTGCAGAACAAGAATACCGTGGAAGGAATCCTCAACCACGATCCTCGAGCTTACAAAAATGCCGTACCGCCCGGAGCCCGGCGGGAAAACGGCAACATCCTCGATATACAGGTCCTGGTCCTGCCGGGCGAAGCATCGTGCCAGCGGGCTGTCCGAAAGAGCGCTACGCACGTTCTTTCCGAAGATGTCGTCGTTCTCGCGACTGTACACCACAACGCCGTGCCGGTTAATCAGGATGAAGTCCGAGTACAGGCCCTCGGTCACCGCGAGTATCATCTCGGAGATGTGTTCGCGTTCCAGGAGATAGTACTTCTTCCCTCCGCCGTCCATCCTCAGGAAATGAGTCAGCATTTTAACGATGTCGTGTTTCTGGACGACCTTCGCCCCGCTCTCGGCGTCCTTTGCACACAGAGTGAAAAAGGACGCGAGCCTTCCATCAAGCGGCGAGCCCTCCCGTTTGAGCGGCGCTTCCTTTTTGACCGAGCAGGAAGCATGCAGAACCAGCACTATGGCCATTACCACAAAACTCAGTTTTTTCATCCCGATATCCTCGCCGATCACTCGCCACGGGCACGTGCAGGCGCGATGCCGTACAAGCCATCGCCCGGCATGCAGGGTCCGCGACACCCCATTTACAGTATAACTCTGATATAATCGATACAATACCGCTCCCACTTCAGCAGTATTTGGCACCATCGCCCATCCCGTTCGAGCCTCTGTCCTCCAGACAATGCCTGTCTGGGGGCACCGCTTATTGACTTGACAAAAAACTATGGAAACTATTATGGTTTTTATAGTTTCCTCCGGGAGATGATGATACCATTCACTGGACGGTGCAGGGTCATGGGTGAATCGATCGTAAAGCAGAAGATCATCGAGATATTCAAACGCCTCTCATCGGCTTTCGGGATACGGGGCATAACCATCGACATGATCGCGAGCGAGTGCGGCATATCCAAGAAGACGCTCTACAAGTTCTTCAGGAGCAAGGACGAGCTCGTCGAAATCGTGTTCGACGCGATCCTCGACCAGATGCGGGCGGAATTCAGGACGATCGAGCGTACGGAGTCCGACCCGCTCTCCCGCCTGGACCGCTTCTTCGAGACGGCGTACAAGCTCTTCGGCAGCATCTCGCAGCCGCTCCTTCGGGACGTACGGCGCTATTACCCCGTCATCAATGAGCGGATTCGTGAATTCGAGCGCGAACAGATCGACCTGTTCACCGGCACCATCAGCCGGGGCATACGCGCCGGCGTCTTCAAGAACATACATCCCGCAATCGTGGTCGGGTTTCTGACCGGGGCGAGCAACTCCGTGCTCAATCCCGATTTCATTCTGGAGCACAATCTGACCGTCGAGGACAGCATCGTCGCCTTCAAGAGCCTGTTTCTCTCGGGCCTTCTCGACCATAAAAGCTGAGGACCATCATGCTCGATAAATACATCAGGTTTATCATCAGCCGTCCCGGTGCCACCGTTCTGGCCATTGTGCTCATCACCATCGCGTTCGGGACGGGGCTTCCGAAGCTCCGCTTCGACAACTCACTCGACTCCATGATGCCTTCGAAGGACCCGGAATACCTCCGGAACGAAGAGGTCAAAAAAATCTACGGCAACAACGGAAAATTCATCATCATGGATGTCGCCCCCGACAGGCTGTGGAGCGGCGCACGTCTTCTCGAATTCGAAAGCCTGATCGGCGACATCGAGGAATACCGCGATTTCGACGGGACCCGCGAGGCCGAACGGCGGCGCGCATTCCTTTCCGTCACCGAACATGCTCCGGTGGGCAGAGACGAGCTCCTCGCCCGCTTTGAGAACGATCCGGCCTACCGGCGCCTGCTCTCACGAAAAATCACCGGGCTTTTCGGAGAAGAGCACTCCCTCGATCGATCACGGATCTCGACGCTCGCCCGCGAGCTTGAAAGGTCCGCGACCGTGCGCTCCGAGCGTCTGGTCGACAGAATACTGTCCCCCTTCACCATGAAGGACCTCTCGGGCCGTAACGACACCCTTTCCGCATTCGACCTCGTCGAACGCGGCGAAGACGGCCGTCGACAGGTGCCGACGTCCGGGAAAAGCATAGCGGAGCTCAGATCCCGATTGTCCGCCAACCCCGCGTTTGCTAAGGGTATTTTCTATCGCGATCCAGCCTCCGGCGAAATCTCCGATTTCGGGGTCCTTGTCCGCCTGCTCGACGTGCGCGATTATGACGGCATCACCTCCGAGATGCAGGAGATCGCACGCAGCCATCCGGATCTCCATATAACCATACAGGGGATTCCCGTCCTCTATCATCAGATCAACAGCTACATGCAACACGATCTGCGGCTCTTCATGCCGCTGGTGATGCTCGTCATGGTCCTGATTTTTTTCCTCAACTTCCGCTCGTTGCTCGGTGTGGCGCTTCCCTTCATCACGCTCGTGCTCGCCGATATATGGGTGCTGGGGCTCATGGGCCATCTGGGCGGCAAGCTCACCGTCATCGGCATTTCGCTTCCGCCGCTCATGATCGCCGTCGGGAGCTCCTATTCCATCCACATCCTCAACCGCTTCGCGCTCGACACGCAGCTCATACGCAGTCGCGGGCCCGTTCAGGGAATCAGGATATCGATGAATACCATCGCCGTCACGCTGATCCTCGCGAGCCTGACCACGATGATCGGCTTCGCGACGCTCGTAACGAACCAGGTCTCCGCCATCCGTGAGTGGGGACTGTACTCGGCGATCGGCACCCTTTTCGCCGTGCTCATCGCCGCCTCGCTCATCCCCGCGCTCTGCATCTGCCTGCCGGGGGCCGTGCAGGGCCTGGGCCGCGAAGGAAAATCCTCCGGAAAGGCCCCGGTCGATGTCATTACGGCCTTCATGGCGCACCTCGCGACCATCCATACGCGCGCCGTCATGATCGTCGTGGCGGGGATTCTCGTTCTTTCCGGCATCGGCATCGGCTTTTTGAAAACGGAGACCTCGATAAGCGCCTATTTTCACGACGATGATACGATCAACGTCAGCGCGCGGCTCATCGGCGAGCGTTTCGGCGGAAGCCTGGGCCTCAACATCCTCCTCGACTCGGGGAGGACGGATGGCGTCAAGGACCCCGGTTTTCTTCAAACGGTCGAGGAGGTTCGTAACTGGCTGCTTTCGGACGGCAATGCGGCCTTTCAGATCGGGCGTACCGACTCCTTCACCGATGTGATAAAGCGCATGAATATGGCCATGAACAACGACGACCCGGCCGCCTACGCGATACCCGCGTCCGCAACCGATATAGCTGATTACCTCGAGATATACTCGGGCGACGACCTGAACTCGGACGGCCGCGCCGACGACTTCGAGCCCTACGTCGATCATGAATTTCGCACCGTCAACCTCTTCGCGCGGATGTACGAAAAGGAGGGCGCGCCGCTGTCGACCTCGCGTCTCAATGAGATCATCGCCTCCATCCGGGCGGGCCTATCGCCGATGCTCCATGAGCGGGGATACCGTCTGGCGATATCCGGGGAGCCGCTCATCATCACCCGGCTGGCGAAACATGTGGTTCGCGGCCAGCTGATGAGCCTCTTTCTTTCGCTCGCCGTGGTGGGCCTTGTGGTTTCGCTTCTGTTTAAAAACTGGAAAGCGGGCCTCGTATCGCTCATTCCGATCGGGGTCGCGGTTACGATGAATTTCGGCCTTATGGGATGGGCCGGAATACGGCTCGATATCGCGACCGCCATCATCGCGTCGATTACGATCGGCATCGGCGTCGACAACACCATCCATTTCCTCAACACCTTCCGTCATTTCCGGTCCGCCGGAAGCGACCTCGACGAGGCCATTCGGGCCACTCTTTCGACCGCCGGGCGCGCGATCATCTATACGGCGCTCGCCCTCATCCTCGGCTTCGCGGTGCTTGTCGTGTCGAGCTTCAAACCGATCATCTTTTTCGCGCTGCTTGTCGGCGTGACCTTCATCGCGACCACGACGGGCGCACTGCTCATTCTTCCGGCGGTCATAAAATATACGGGGGTTGACCTCGCGGAATCGACCTCGGACTCGCGATTCTGGAAATACTTTTACATCGGCAGGCTGTTCAACATTGAAAATCAAAACACTATCGAAGGAGGTTCACAATGAGATCGTATTCAATCGCGATTCTTACGATGCTTGCGCTCGCCGCTTCCCCGCTGTACGCGTTGGACGGCAGGCAGATAATGGAAAAGAGCGATGCGCTGGCGCAGCCAAAGAGCGTTCGTGCGGCCGTTCTGATGCTCGTCGAGAAGGGCGGCAGGGTTGAGGAGAAGGAATTCGAGCTCGTCGGGAAGAAGTACGGCAACGACGAAAAGGCGCTGCTCTCATTCAGCCGCCCGACCAGCATACGGCTTCTGACGCACACGTACAAGGGCCGTGACGACGATCAGTGGCTCGGCCTTTCCTCCGGGAAGGTGAAGCGTATCGCGCTCGCCGATTCGGACAAGCCCTTTGTCAATTCCCATTTCTACTACGAGGACCTCAAGTCCCGCGACATCGACGATTACGGCTACACCCTGATAGGGGACGCCGGAGCCGGCGGCGTCGATTGCTACAAGGTCGAGGCGGCGGCCCGATCGAAAAAACTCGTCTACGACAAGGCGGTCTTTTATATCGACAAGACAAACTTCTTCGTGATGCGGATCGACATCTACATGAGGGGAGGTTTACATAAATACCTGGAAAACCACGACATACGGAAGGTGAACGGAATCCTCACCCCGTTCCGCGCGGTCATGCACAGCGCCGACGGCAGGGGGAAGACCGAACTACGGATAAAATCCGTGACCTACAACGTCCCGATCGCGGATTCGCAGTTTTCGAAGGAAGCGCTGCGGTGATTGCATAAACCGGCGGTGGGGCATACTGGCTTTCCGCCGCCGGCGCTCAAAACAGGATTCTCTCTATTCCCTTTTTTTTCACGGTACGCACGAACTTTTTCTCCCAGTCTGGCCCCAGGAAGCGCTCCGCCGCGTAAACCGCGAGCGAGCGCCCGGTCACCGCAAGTCCGTCGTTGATCTTGCACAGGCCCTGCACGCAGCTCGGGCAGGTGGTGAGCACGCTTACCCTGCTCCGCCGCGTCGCCCCGAGCAGGTTCAGCTTCTTGCGGCCGCGCAGGGTGTTCGAGATCTCGGGGGTCGAAAGCGCGAGCGTGCCCCCTTCGCCGCAGCAGTTGGGAATGCTCACCGGGCTGATGCCGAACAGCTTCTCGAAGGTTTTTTCGTAGCCCATGTGCCTGAGCGGCGTATGGCAGGGCTCGTGATAGAGCACGGGATGCCGCGGCGCGGACGCCTTCCCGTAAAAGCCCTCCCGCGCTATGAATTCGTTGATGTCCATGAGCGTGGCGCCGTTGAAGATGTTCTCGATCTCGTATTTCTCGAGCATCTCGAAACAGGTGCCGCACGATACGATGATGTGTTCGATGTCCATGTAGCCGGTGGTGTTCGCTATGCGATGAAAGAGCACCCTGTTTTCGTAACTGCGCATGTCCGCCTGCTCGATCATGCCGTTGGCGAGCATCGGATAGCCGCAGCAGATGAACTCCGGCGGGATCACCACGCGGATTCCCGCGTTATACAGAAGGGCGATCACCGCGATGCTGATTTCCGGAAACATCCTTTCGGAGCCGCAGCCGGGGAAATACACCACGCTTTTCTTGACCGGCATGTCGGGATTCTCGAAGGAATAAAAGCTGTTGGTCCCCTTCAGGCGCAGGCGCTCACGGAGCGACTTCTGGCCCGTGCGCGGCAGGCGCCCCGCGAGAAAACCTGCTATCCGCGGGATGAGCGTTTTCGTGATCTTCGAGACCGGCCTGTTCAGGTAATAGCCGAGCCGCTGCGCCCCGTAGCCCAGCCGGAAGATGATGACGCGCATGATCTTGTTGATGTAATAGCCCCGCCGGCGCAGGAAGAATATCGTGAACTGGGTGGCCGCCTTGAACTGCGATTTCTTGCGCTGCACCATGAGCTCGCGAATGTCGAGGGTGATGTTGCCGAAATCGATGTCCACCGGGCACGGCGCCTGGCAGCGGTGGCACATGGTGCAGTGATCGGATATCTCGCGCAGCTTCTCAAAATTGCGGAATGAGAGCGAGGTCGAGGTCTGTGCGTCGTAAAGGACCGCCTCCATGACGAGTCCGACGCCGAGGATCTTGTTCCGCGGATTGTAGAACATGGTGCCGCCCGGATAGTGCGTGTTGCACACGGACTTGCACTTGCCGCAGCGGACGCACGGCGCGATCGACATGGAAAGCTTCTCGAGATCCGTCGCCTTAAGGATGAAGGCCTCGAGCTCGAGCAGGTTGAACGACGGCGTGTAGATGCTGTTCTGCGGGAAGTCCGCACGGAGCTTGCCGGGATTGAACAGGTCCCCGGGATCGCTCTCGATCTTGTACCGTCGATAATCCTCGAGTACCTCGTCGTCGATAAAACGGAGCTTGGTAAGACCGATCCCGTGCTCGCCGGAGATGACGCCTCCCATCCTTACGGTCTCGCGCATAACCACGCCGGCCGTTTCGTCCGCCTCGCGCATCATCATGTAGTCGTTGGAATGCACCGGGATATTGACGTGCACATTGCCGTCGCCGGCGTGCATGTGCGTCGCGATGATGATCTTGCGCTTTCGCTCGTTCTGGACCACCGCGCTGAACTTGTCGAGCAGTTCCTCGTACCCGTGAAAGCTGATGGCGAAGTGCGTAATGATGTCGTCGTCGAACTGTATGATGATCGCGCCTTCCTGTATCAGTTTGAAAACGGTCTCGTCCTTCCCTCCCCCCAGAACCTCTCCGGCGGGCCGGTCGAAGTTTTCCACATAGGCCCGGTAGAGCTCACGAACCTTTTTCATGCCGTCCATGTAGGCGTCGATACGCGCGGCGCTGAAGTCGGCCCCCTGCTCCGACTTGGCCTCGGTCAGGAAGCGCTCGGCTTCGTCAATTATGCGGATGTCGTTCTCGAGCTCCTTCTGGAGGTTGAGTTTTTCAATAAAATCGGCGAACAGCGGCAGCTTCTCGAGCGGAATGACCACGTCTTCGTTGAGTTTGAAAGCGTTGGTATGGCGCGCGATGGCGCCGAGGTTCTTGCGGTCCTGCCAGAAAAGCTCACGTTCCTTTTCGTCGGCTGCGGTTACCCCCTCGGTGTTGTACGGCTCGACGAGCCGAATCACCCGTTCGCAGGCACTGAGCAGCAGCTCCTCGTTATTGCTCTCGATATCGACCAGGAGCACGGCCTTGGGGATGGCGGCCCGCTTCGATTTGTTCCGGTAGTTGATGGCGAGCACATACTTCTCGTCGAAATGCTCGAGCGCCGTCAGGAAGACCACCGCGTCGTTATCGAAGTTGTTCATGATGTCGACGATCGCCTTCGATGCGTTAATGAGGTTGTTTCCGAAAAACTCGAGACAAATGGTCTTGCAGTACGCAAACGGATGATACAGTACGAAGCGCGCCGTCGTGATGATGCCGTCGCCACCCTCCTTCTGCACGCCCGGAAGCCCCTTGAGCGCTTTGTTGGTTATGTCCTTGCCGAGGCCCTTTTTCCGGATTTCCGTGCCGAGAAGCGAGATGGTGCCGACCGGAACGCTTTTCGCTCCCTCCATACGGTACACATCGAACACCACCGTGTCGGCCGGCAGGATCTTTCGATAGGGGTGATCGCGGCGCTTCACCTCGAGCACACGCCCCTGCGCGTCCACGATCGTATACGAATAGAGGTTATCGATCGCGGTGCCCCACATCACGCACTTCTTGCCGCCCGCGTTTTCGGCGATATTGCCGCCGATCGTCGAGGCCCAGGCCGAGGTGGGATCGGTGGCGAAGATGTACCCGCTGTGTTCACAGTAGGTGATGACGTCCTCGGTGACGGCTCCCGCCTCCACGCTCACCACCGGAATCTCCCTCCCGCCCTCGCGTTCCACATCTATACGGATTATCCGGTTGAGCTTTTCGGTGTTGATGAGCATGGTATTGCGGTGCACCGGAATCGCGCCGCCGGTAAGCCCCGTACCGCCCCCGCGGGGGATGATGCTCAGGCCGAGCTTCCCGGCCGCGCGGATAAGCGCCGGCATCTCCTCGACCGCGTCCGGGTAGACCACCACCGCGGGATACTCGACCCTCCAGTCGGTGGCGTCCGTGGCGTGCGCCACCTTGTGAAAGGCCGAAAACTGGATGTTGCCGCGCGTGGTACAGGATTTGAGAACGTGGAATATCCTTTTTCTGAGCCGCTTTTCCTCGGCGAATCCGGCGAAGAAGTTCTTGTCCAGCTCCCTCGTCTTCTCGACGAGTTTCATAACCAGCGGATTGTCGTTCGAGGCCCTGACGATGCTGTCAAGCCGCACGTCGTGAAGCCGCTTCAGACGCCGCTGCTTCTTCGGATCCTCAAGGTAATCGTTATAGATGTAAGGATTACGATCGATTATAAACAGATCGCCGTAGATCTCGAAGAGGAGCTTGGCGCTCCTGCCGGTAACGCGCTGCGAGCGCAGCGTATCGATGAGATCGGCGGTCTCATCGTCGAAATACCTGAGCATGATCTCCCGGTCGGAAAAGGAGGTATAGTTATAGGGTATCTCCCTGTACTTAAAATCCTTTTTCATCATCTGCCTGCACTTCCCCATCCATGTACCCGTTAGAGTCGGAAAGGCCGTAACGGATACACGTGTTCGATAGCGTTTTATTGGAGCTATAACGCATATCGTCAAGATAATTAATGGGCTCGCCATAAAACTCGAACATGGCCGTTTTTACCCTCGGCGAAGACCCGGGAAACGACCTGTATCCGGCATCGTACACGGCGAAATTAATTAAAAAACTATTGACAAGTATAGCACACTGAACTATGTTCATTATATGAATCTTATTCATATAATTAACCGCCCGAACCATAGCCACGCGCACGACTGGCCCGTTGCCGTTGGCCCTTGGGTGTGTGATTATGCCATTGAAACCATCGTAAACTGAGGAGGTATCGTATGCCACGCATGACACCGTCTGAGGCGCTCGTCGAAACACTGGTTGCCGAGGGAATACGCGACGTATTCGGCATCGTGGGCAGCGCATTCATGGACGCACTCGATCTTTTCCCCGCCGCCGGAATCCGCTTCATCCCGGTAGCCCATGAGCAGGCCGCCGGGCACGCGGCCGACGGCTATGCCCGTGTAACCGGCAGACCGCAGGCCTGTATCGCGCAGAACGGCCCGGGTGCCGCCAACTTGGTATCGGCGATCACCGCCGCCTTCTGGGCCCATTCGCCTGTCGTCGCCATCACGCCCGAAACCGGCAGTATGGGTATCGGCACTGGCGGCTTCCAGGAACTCGACCAGATGCCCTGGTTCGAAAAATCCACCAAGTACCAGGTGCGGGTTAACCGCCCCGAGCGCATGGCCGAACTCACCCGCCGCTGCTTTTACATGGCGAAACTTCTGAACGGCCCGACGCAGCTTAACATCCCCCGCGACTTTTTCTACGGCGACCTGGACTGCGAAATCTACAAGTCCGGCGACGTGAGCTACGGCCCCGGCCCCGAGGAGCAGGTCAAGCGGGCCGCGGAAATGCTTTCAAAGGCGAAGTTTCCGGTGATCCTCGCGGGCGGCGGCGTCTCCCAGTCGAACTCGCACGACGAGGCAAAGGCCCTTGCCGAATACCTCACCGCGCCGGTGGTAAACACCTATCTGCATAACGACAGCTTTCCCGCCGACCACGAGCTCGCCGTCGGTCCGATCGGCTACTGCGGCTCCAAGGCCGCGATGCGACTTATCGCCAAGGCGGACGTTGTGCTTGCACTCGGTACGCGCCTCGGGCCTTTCGGCACGCTGCCCCAGTACGACATCGACTACTGGCCGAAGAACGCGAAGATCATTCAGATCGACGTTGACGCAAGCCAGCTCGGACTCTCCAAGAAGGTCGATATCGGCATACTGGCCGACGCGAAGGAGTTCGCACGGCAGCTCATACTGCGCCTTCGTGCCATCGACGGCAAGCGGGCGAAGGACGACAAACGCATCGAGAACATCGAGAAGGAAAAGAAGATCTGGAAGGATGAGCTCGACGGCTGGTCCTCCTCGACCAACAAGCTCATGCATCCGCGCCGTTTCATCAAGGAGCTCACCGACGCGATGCCCAAGGGCTCTATCGTTGCGACCGACATCGGCAACAACTCGTCGATCTGCAACAGCTATCTCCGGTTCACCGGGCCGCGCCGGCATATATCGGCGCTCAGCTGGGGGAACTGCGGATTCGCGTACGGTGCCGCACTGGGCGCCAAGATGGGTATGCCCGACAGCCCCGTATTCGCCCTCCAGGGAGAAGGCGCCTACGGCATCAGCGGCATCGCCGAGGTGATGACTGCGGTGCGCGAAAACATCCCGGTAATCGCCGTAGTATTCAATAATTACGAGTGGGGCGCAGAGAAGAAGAACCAGATCGACTTTTTCGACAATCGCTTTGTCGGATGCGACCTGCCCACCAATCCCGATTACGCCCAGATCGCCAAAGACATGGGAGCGCTCGGATTCAAGGTCGAAGATTACAATCAGGTGAAGGATGTCGTGAACGAGGCGGTGAAGTCGAAAAAACCCGTCGTCATCAACGCCATCATAGAGGGAGGGGCGAATGTTCTTGCCGAGCCGTTCCGCCGCGACGCATTCAAACCCGCGGTGCGCCACCTTCCGAAATACAAGCACCTGAGCATGGTATAGCGACTATTTTATCATAGCTGCACGGCGGAGAGACGGTCTCTCCGCCGGCGCCTCCTGCGCATTCCCCTCGGCCCGACGGCCGGAGGGGATTTTTTTAACACGCTCACCGGAGTGCGCACTCTTTGCTTGATTAAATCGCGCCCGCCGGCATACAGTTCACTCATACGGGGCATGTGCCGTTCACGCCACGCGGAGATGGAATACCCGGCATACTGGAGCACTACCATGAAGATACTAATCGTCAACGCGGGAAGCAGTTCATTGAAATTCCAGCTCTTCGACGCGCAGACCGAGGCGGTGCTGATAAAGGGGCATTACGACGGCATCGGACTCTCGGACTCCGAATCCTCCTGCGAGCGGAAACTCGTCATAGACGGCACAGCCGAACGCACGAGCTGTGCCGTCCGGGGCCACGGGGGCGCCATCGGTGACATGCTTGAAACGCTCCGCGCGAAGGGGATAATCGCCGATCGCAGAGAGATCACCGCGGTGGGGCATCGCGTCGTCCATGGCGCCGAGCGCTACAGCGCCACCACCCTGATCGATGACACGATGATGGCCGAGCTCGGTAAAATCGCTTTTCTCGCCCCGCTGCACAATCCCGTCGGAATCGCCTGTATAGAAATCCTCATCCGCGAGCTTCCCGGCGTCCGGCAGTACGCGGTCTTCGACACGGCCTTTCATCAGACCATGCCCGAAGAGACCTATCTCTACGGCCTTCCCTACGCGCTGTATAAAAAATTCGGCATCCGTAAATACGGTTTTCACGGCACCAGCCACAAATATGTCGCATTGAGGGCCGCCGAGATTCTGGGCAGAAACATCGCCGAGCTCAGGATGATCACGTGCCACCTCGGCAACGGCCAGAGCATCTGTGCGGTCAAATACGGCCGGAGCGTCGACACCTCGATGGGCTTTACCCCGCTCGAGGGGCTTCCGATGGGGACGCGCAGCGGATCGTTCGACCCCGAAATCGTTTTCTTTCTGTTGGGCCATGGCTATACGGCCGAAGCGATTAAAGCCATGATAAACAAGGAGTCGGGACTTCTGGGGCTCAGCGGCATATCAAGCGACCATCGCGCCATTATGGAAGCGGTCCACGCGGGAGATGCAAACGCCATCCGTGCCGAGAAGGTGCTGGAAAACCGCATCGTCTGCACGATCGGCGCGTACGCGGCCGAGATGGGCGGCCTGGATGCCGTCGTCTTCACCGGCGGGATCGGCGAAAAATCTCCCGAATTACGAAAGGGCGTTTTGCAGAGCCTGGTTTTCCTCGGTATCGACCTCGATGACGAAAAGAACGAGTCGCACCATACTATACTCACCCGGCCCGACAGCCGCGTCAGCGCCATGGTGGTCCCCACGAACGAGGAGCTCCAGATCATGCGCGAGGCGAGGGCGGCGTTGAACGCGTAGGGCCTCCGCTTATTTCGCGGTCGTCTTTTCCACACCGAGGGTCTTCAGCCACTCCATGGTCCGCGCGAAACCTTCGCTGTAGGCAATCTTCGGCCTCCATCCAAGCTCACGGGCCGCCTTGTCGATCGAGAATTTAAAGCGCGAGCCGAGATTTTTGACGACGTACGTGGTCAAAAGCGGCCGCTCCTTTTTCCCCATGGCTTTCCAGATCATTTCCATCACGAACGATACCGCATAGGCGGCGAAATAGGGGATATGCAGCGTGGCCGGCGGCGCGCCGAGCGCAGCGGCGATGCCCTTGCAGAAATTCTGCAGCGTGACGTACTCACCGTCGTGGACGAGATAGCCGTTGCCCACCGCGCGCTCGTCGGTCGAGATCAGCATGAGCAGGTCCACGAGGTTCTCGATATAAGCCGGCCATACGATGACATCCCTTCGCCAGAACAACAGATCCTTCTTGACGATCGCCTCTGCCAGCGGGTAGACGAAGGTCATGTCGCCGGGACCGAACACCCAGCATGGATAGACCATGGTCACCGGCAGGCCGTGCTCCCGATGAAAGCGCCAGGTGATCCGCTCTGCCTCGATCTTGGAATCCGGATACGGCTCTCCCCATCTCCGGAGAGGGAAGGTCTCGTCCATCACGTTCTTTTCGTCGATGCCAAAGACATCATTCGTGCTCATATCGACGAAGCGGCTCACGTTCGCCGCGAGCGCCGCCCTGCACATGTTCTCGGTGCCTCGCACCGTCACCTCACGGAAAAGGGCCTTCGGCGCCCAGTCGGTCACGACCGCCGCGCAGTGAAAAACGATATCCATTCCCGCGCAGGCGCGCTTCACCGAATCATAGTCCCGAACGTCGCCGCTTACGACCTGTACGCCCTTCTTCTTCGCGAGCCTCTCGCCGCCCGGGTCGCCGGGCAGCACCATCGCCCGGACGCGGTTTCCTTTTTTGAGATTTGCCTCCACGAGGTGGCTCCCGATAAAACCCGTCGAGCCGGTAATCAGTACATTTTTCATGTATCCTCTCTCCCCTCCGTACACTTGCGGCATCATCGTCGCCCGCAAAGTCCGCCGCCGCGACGCGCGAGCCGCTCAGGGAAAGAGCATAACGATCCGTGCCTAAAAATCAACCATATTCCTTTTGATTTGTTTCAAGCCGCACAGGGCATGGACCGCATTTTGAATTGACGCGGGCGCTGTTTTTTGTATCGCTTAACAGGCATCACGATCATCAAAACCACGGGGTCCGTCATGAAGGCCGTTAAAACCATCAGCAAGCTCGTGGAAGGCTCCCATGCCGTCATCGTCGCCCTGGGCGATTCGCTCACCCAGGGCTGGATGGTGAACAAGGGCTATCTTGCTTTTTTAAAAGAGATGTTGAAGGACCGCTATCCCTCCGCGCAATTCAGCATCATCAATCGGGGTATACCCGGCGACACGGCCGAGGGCGGCCTTATGCGCGTCCGCGAGGATGTTATCGACGAGGGCCCCGACTCTGTCTTCGTGCAGTTCGCGCTCAACGACGCATTCACCGGCCGCCCTGCCGGGGGCTACAAGCGAACCCTTCAATCCATCATCGACCGCATCCGTGAAGACACCAATGCCGAGATCATCCTCATCACCTCGGTCCACCTCGCCGACGCCCGCGACAACGCGATAGCCGAGCCGTTTTACGCGAAGATCGAGGAACTGGCGGCGGAAAACTCACTGCCGATAGCGCGCGTGCACGAATACTGGCGGAAAAAAATCGCTGAAGGCGTGGAATTCGGCTCGCTCGTGCAGTTCGACAGGGTCCACCCGACGGTGGAGGGGTATCGCCTGATGGCAGAGGCGATAATGGAAGTGTTCGGCTAAAACGGAAAAAGCGGCCACATGGCCGCCCTTTCGATGCATCCCCGAGGGGATTCGAACCCCTGTTGCCGGGATGAAAACCCGGTGTCCTAGACCCCTAGACGACGGGGACAAATGCTGTGGCACTATAAAAAATTGCGTGGATTGGTCAACAATATTTCGCAATTTTCTGTGAGTCGCCGGAGAATTGAACTCCGGACCCACTGCTTAAAAGGCAGTTGCTCTACCAACTGAGCTAGCGACTCAAAACGTACGGGCTTAGAGGTATAAAACACGGACTTTACTGTCAAATAAAAATTAGCACACATCCGGTAAAAAACAATATGAATATCCTATTCGAGTATGAAGGTGTTCTCCCTGTCGGGGCCCACCGAAACGATCGAAATCGGGATATCGAGGGTTTTCCTTATGTAATCGACATAGGACCTCGCGTTTAACGGCAGGGCCTCGAAGCTGCGGCAGGCGGATATATCCTCGTCCCAGCCGTCAAGCTCCTCGTAAACGGGCCTGATCCTGTGATGCATCGACGAGGGGAAGTATTCCAGACGCCTGCCGTCGATCTCGTAGCCCGCGGCCACCTTAATCTTCTTGAATCCGCTTAACACGTCGAGCTTTGTCAGCGCGAGGCTCGTCAGGCCGTTCACGCGCTTGGAATACCGCATGATCTCCATATCGAACCAGCCGCAGCGACGGGGCCTGCCGGTCGTCGAACCGAATTCTCCGCCCTTCTCGCGCAGGCGCGCGCCATCGTCTCCCTCATCCTCGGTCGGGAACGGCCCCTCCCCGACGCGCGTCACGTAGGCCTTGGTGATGCCGATTATCTTATCGATGTTAAACGGCGAGAGACCGGTGCCGGTGAGCGCCCCGCCGATCGTCGTGTTCGATGAGGTCACGAAGGGGTAGGTGCCATGATCGATATCGAGCGCGACCCCCTGAGCGCCCTCGAGCAGGATTTTCTTCTTTTGCAGAACGGCGCGGTGCAGATAGTACTGCGTGTTGATGATGTTGCCCTTCATCCGGTCCCTGAAATTGCGCACCTGGTCGAGGATCTTCGCGCTGTCGAAGGGGGCGCGGTCGTACATCTGCGCGAGCTGCCGGTTTTTCATCGACAGACCGCAGGCGAGCCGTTCGGCGAGATACTCGTCATTCAGAACATCACCGACTCGTATGCCGATACGAAGCGCCTTATCCGAATACGCCGGGCCAATCCCTCGTTTCGTAGTACCGATCCGGTCCGCGCGAGACTCCTCGACGAGCTCGTCGAAGAGCTTATGATAGGGAAGGATGAGATGCGCCGCGTCCGAGATGAAAAGACGGCTGCCGACCTCGATCCCCTGTTTCTCGATGGCGTCTACTTCTTCAAGGAGTTGCTCGGGATCGAGCACCACGCCGTTGCCGATCACGCACACCTTGTCGGGATGGAGTATCCCGGAGGGAATCAGGTGGAAGACGTGCTTCACTCCGCCCGTCACGACCGTATGCCCGGCGTTCGCCCCGCCCTGGTAGCGCACGATGATATCGGCCCCGGCGGAGAAGTAGTCGATCATCTTCGCCTTGCCCTCATCGCCCCACTGTGTGCCTATGATAACCACGCAGCTCATAACCTCTCCTCGAAACAGGGGAATCCGCAGTACGCGTCAAGCGGAACTACGATAGAGTAAAACAATAGAATAACAAGCCTTTTTCACTATGGCATCGAGGTCAATCACTATTTAACGCCGGAGGCCCCGCGCGGTGGTGAATTCAGCGGGGCCTCTTTCTCGTGGAGTACGCCGGCTGGATCAGCGGCGGCGGCCATGTATTTCGTAGAGTTTGCGGAACATCGCGTTTCCTTCGCCGTCGAAGATCAGGATGGTGGCGTTATTGAAGAAAACGTAATCGTTGCGGTAGGGACTCAGATGATAGGTCCGGACTACCAGCCTGTCCTTGAGCATATAGGGCTTCCCGCTAGAGGGGTCTACACCGGTCTTCGGATTTTTCGGATACTTTACGAGCACCGTTTTGCCTTTCCCGTCCGGGCCCTCATACACGTAGTTCTTCAGGTCGTCGGGGTAGGGAACGAAATTCCGGATGCGCTTCTTTTCCGGGACCGGCATCTCGAAGCTCGATTTGGTCTTTTCGGTCTTCTCGTACGTCGCTATCGTGTAAATGTACATCTCGATTGGATCATTCGAGTGGCTCTTGAGTGTCAGCTCAATTTCAAGCACTTCCCCCTTTCCGCCTCGATCGATGCGCTTGTTGAAATAGCAGTGTTCCACCTCGAACTTCTCGCTGTACTGCGCCTGTACCGGAATATTGGTGATGGAAAGCCCGGATTTCGCCTTTGTATCGGGCGCGTCCTTACCGGGCCCGGCCTGGGCGAAAAGCGCCACGGGCAGTAGTATGAAAGCTGCGGCCAGCAATTTATTAAGCATGGTCAACTCCGGAGAATAGTTGGATTCTCCTTCCTTATCGGTGCGGAAAAAGGCAAAAATGAGGAAATTACGCCTACAGTCCCATGAAGCGGGAGATGATCATCTTCATGACCTCGGAGGTGCCGGCGTAGATGGTCTGGATGCGGGCGTCCACATAAAAGCGGGCGATGAAGTACTCCGAACAGTAGCCGTAGCCGCCGAAGATCTGCAGGCAACGGTCCGCAACGCGCCTGGCCATCTCGGTCACCCACAGCTTGGCCATGCAGGTCTCGTTCATCACCGACTTGCCGGCCATGTGCGCGCGGATGAGATCGTCCACAAAACTTCGCCCCACGGCAACCTCGGCCGCGATCTCGGCGAGGACGAACTGCGTGTTCTGAAATTTCGAAAGGGGCTTGCCGAACAGGCGTCGCTCCTTTGCGTACTCGACGGTGATTTCGAGACAGCGCTCGGCCGCGGCCTCTGCGCCCACCGCGCAGATCAGCCGCTCGGGCTGGAGTTTTTGCATGAGGTAGATGAATCCCATCCCCTCCGTACCGAGAAGGTTCTCCTCGGGAAGCGCACAGTCGTCGAAGAAGAGCTCCGCCGTGTCCTGCGCCTTGAGCCCGATCTTTTTGATGGGCGCGCCGCGCGTAAATCCCTCCGCTCCTCGTTCCACGACAAAGAGACTCATCGCCTGGTTAGCCGGCGTGTCCGCTCCGCCCGTCCTCGCGGCCACGACCACGAGATCGGACAGTATGCCGTTTGAAATGAAGGTCTTCTGACCGTTCAGGATCCAGCGACCGTTTTTCTTCACCGCGGTCGTCTTCATCGAGGCGAGGTCCGAGCCGGCCTCGGGCTCGGTCATCGCGACGGCGAGGATGATGTCCCCCGAAACGCATCCGGGAAGCCATCGTGCCCTCTGTTCGTCAGTGCCGTACGCGTCGATATACGGCGCCACGATGTCGTTGTGCAGGGGGACGAACAGGCTCGCCATGCCCGCTCGCGCAAGCTCTTCCGTGATGATGACCGAACACAGGTAATCCGCCGCGGAGCCGCCGTACTCCTCGGCCGCCCATGGGCACAGATAGCCGTTCTCGCCGAAGCTTTTCCATATCCCGCGCGGGACGATCCCCTCGTGCTCCCAGTCCGCGTAGCGGTCGCCGATCTCCGCACCGATGAACCTCCTGAAGGATTCTCGAAAAATGACGTGTTCCTCGTTGATCGGCAGCGTTCGCTCCATCACCACCTCTTCGCTTTATGGATAAAATTTTTTGTTCGAGGATGCCGCGTCGCGGAGAATCCCGGCCGCCTTGAAGCGCTCCCCATGCGTCGCGGCCAGCTCGTCCATGCGTTTTAGTACCGCGCGCGCGCCCTCGGTATCGACGTGCCTCAAGGGCCCTCCGCGAAACGGCGGGAACCCCAGGCCCAGGACGGCCCCCGTGTCGCCGTCGCGCGGTGACGCGATGATGCCCTCCTGCAGGCAGAGCAGCGCCTCGTTCACCATCATCAGGCTCACACGGTCCTGAATCTCCCGCATCTCGCTTTTCCTCGGAGGCGCGACGTTCAGTATGCCGAGGACCTCCCGGTCGATCCGCCGCGCGCCCTTTTTCTTTTTCGCATCGTAACGGTAAAAGCCCTTTTTATTCTTTTTGCCGTAGTAGCCCTTTTCGTAGAGCCTTTCGAGTCCCGCCGAAGGCTTCGCCCCGCGCGCCTCGAACATCGGCCCCAGCCCCTGGGACACATGCGCACCGACATCGATACCCACTTCATCCATAAGCGCGATGGGACCGACCGGGTATCCGAAGGAGAGCATTACCCGGTCTATATCGGCCGGGTCCACCCCCTCCTCCATGAGGAGCACCGCCTCGTTCAGCATCGGCGCGAGAATTCTCGTCGTATAAAAACCTGGCCCGTCCTTCACGACGATGCAGGTCTTACCCTGGCGTATCCCGAACTCCAGCGCCGACGCGCTCACCCAGTCGGCCGTATCGCTTGTTATGATGATCTCGAGAAGCGGCATGCGCTGAACCGGACTGAAATAATGCATGCCGATAACGTTCTCGGGACGAAGGCTTTCAGCGGCTATCTCCTTGATCGGGAGCGCCGAGGTGTTCGACGCAAAGATCGTTTTTTCGCCGGTGGCCCGCTCGAGGTCGGCGAGTATCCGCCGCTTGAGCGCGAGATCCTCGAAGACCGCCTCGATAACGAGGTCCGTTCCGCTGAACAATGAATAATCATCACAGGGCACCATCTTCCCGTACAGGGTGTCGCGCTCGAATGGCGTGAGGCCGCCGGAACGCGCGCGTTTCTCAAGCCCCTTCCATACCTCACGCATGCCGCGCGCCGCCGCATCGAGCGTGGTGTCTTTGACGAGCACCGTGTCGCAGCGCTCCACCGAGACCGCGGCTATCCCGCTCCCCATGAGTCCCGCGCCGAGCAGTGCGAGTTTTTTGACCTGCCGCGCACGCTCTCGGTGCGGATTCTTTTTCGCCTCGGTCATCGCGAAGAAGAGGCCCATCAGCGACCTCGCGTGCTGAGAGAGCACAAGCTCCGGGAGCCGCTCACAGTCGGCCTCTATCCCCCGCCGCACCCCCTTCCGGAAACCGTAGGCCACCGAGTCGAGGATCGCGAGCGGGGCCGGGTACAGGCCATGAGTCTGTCTCATGACCATCGTACGGGCCTGGGAAAAGACCACCCTGCGTCCGAGCCGGGTGCTCTCGAGAAATGCCGTCAGGAGGGAGCGCTTTCGTTTCCGCTTTATCTTTGTCTTTCGGTCGGCAAGCTCGCGGGCCTTTTGCACGGCCGCGTCGCGAACCGAATAGGGAAAGACGATTTCGTCGATGAGGCCGAGCCTTTTCGCCTTTCGCGGGCGCACGTTTTTCGCCGTGAGGAGAAGCGGCAGTGCCTGCGTGAGGCCTATCAGGCGCGGAAGCCGCTGGGTGCCGCCGCCGGCGGGAAACAGTCCGAGCCGCACCTCAGGTAGACCTAAAACGGTCTTCGGTGAGTCCGTCGCCACCCGGTAATTCGCGGCAAGGCAGAATTCGAGCCCTCCGCCCAGACAGCTGCCGTTGATCCCCGCGACGACAGGAATTTTAAGGCTCTCGATGCGGTTGATGATGTCGTTTGCCGTTCTGATGTAGGCGAGGACTTCTTCGCTGGTGCTCTTACTCTTGAGCTCGTCGATGTCGGCTCCCACGATGAAGTTGTCCTCCTTCCCGCTCACGACCGCCATCGCGCGCACCGTACCGTCCCCTTCGATCGAATCGATCATGCTCCCGATCTCTCCGAGCAGATCGGAAGAGCCCTTGTTCACCCTGGTGCCGGGTGAGTCGATGACGACCAGCGCGATACCATCTCGTGTCTTTTCTATCTTCAGATGCGACAGCACAAGCCGGTCGAGCGGGATAATCTCCCTGTTGCGGTCCTCTCCCGGTTTCACTGCCGATGCCCGTTCGTTATTCATTGCACTCCCCCCTGTCCGCGTCAGGCCGCGTTCTCTACGAGTATGGCGCTTCCGACGGCGCCGGCGGCACAGCCGGCGATGATGCCAAACTGCTCGCCGGATTCCCTGAGCCGGTTGCAGCAGGTGCCGAGCAGCCGCGCACCGGTCGCCCCGAACGGATGACCAAGCGACAGCGAACCTCCGTAGACGTTGAGCCGGCTGCGGTCGACCATGCCGACCCTGGACGGATATCCGAGCTTTTCCCGCCCGAAGACGTCGGACTCCAGGCAGCGTATGTTCGCTTCCATCTGTGCGGCGAACGCCTCGTGGATTTCGAGCACGCCGATTTCCGCGAGCTCCAGGCCGGTTTTTTTGAGCAGCTTCGCTATCGAAAACGTCGGCCCCAGCAGCAGCTCATCCCATACATTTTGGGCGGAAAAGACATATGAACGGATATAGGCCTTCGGCCTCAGTCCGAGGGCTTTCGCCTTTTCGTCGCTCATCAATAGCACCGCGCCCGCGCCATCGGTCAAAAAGGAGGAGTTGCCCGCGGTGACCGTTCCGTATTTCTTATAAAAGGCGGGCCTTAGCTTGCAGAGCCCGCTGAATACCGCGTCCGCGCGGGGACCGTTGTCGGTCGTAATCGCCCGGTCGCTCCCCTGGACAACCACCGGGGTGATCTCATTTTTCAAAACGCCGGAGGCGATCGCCGCGATTGCCTGCGTGTGCGAGAATTCGGCATAACGGTCCTGCTCGTCGCGCGGGATCCCAAGCCTCTTCGCGAGCCGGTCGGCATTGTGGCCCATCGAAAGGCCCGTCGAATACTCGCCGATCGCCGGCCGCTGGGGGACGATAAAATCCAGCGCTCTCATCCCCTTCAATAGACCGAGCTTCCCCATCAGCGTCTTCGGCCTTCGGTACATCGTGAGGTCGAGGATAAACCGGCGGTAGCGCTTTGAAACCTTGATGTCGGGGTCCGAGAAGCTCTCAGTGCCACCCGCTATCACGACGTCGGCGTTTCCGTTCGCGATCATATCCGCTCCGGCGCTTATCGCCGCGTTCGCCGAAACGCAGGCGACCGTGACGGTATATGCCGGAATGCTCTCCGGAAGCCCGGCGCCCAGCATGATTTCCCGGGCTACATTGGTCGTCGACACGTCGGTTGCGACCGTTCCCATTATCACCTGGTCAATCTCCGCCTGATCGATCCCCGTCGCCGCGACCAGCCCCTTGACCGCGAACCTGCCGAGCTCCCACGCCATGAGGTCGTAGTACCCGGTTCCCGAGCGCAGAAACGGCGTCCTGCGTACGTCGATTACGGCGACACGCCGCGCTTTTTCCGTACTCATTGCCCGCGCCTCCGGATGCACACAGGGCTGACCATCCCGGCGAGAGGCGGATGGAACAGAGCATGCATCATCATTTGATTTTATATGCCCTCGGTCGGTGAACCGTGAGCGGCGACCGCCGAAGGACGGATCAATGCCAAAGACATAACACATTGCAATGTACATAAAGATTGTATGACAATATGACATTATCAGTCAAGCCCAAAAGGGTCCCGGCGGGAACGGTCGGGGAAAAAATTGATACGCAGAAATGACGACATCATGTAAAATGCTGTTTATTCAAAACTGGAGATGATAATCGAAAGTGCGGTCGTCGGAGTGACGACATCATGGACTTAAGAGAAAGCCTTCAACTATACGGGAGCGTACCTTCTGTTCCGATCTTGGCCCCTGTAACGAACAAGGATCACCAATGGAAGCACCACTCCCGCAGGGCGGCTCTCTATCTGATTATTTCATACGACTCCAGCCATTCATATCCAAGGGCGCCCGGCTTTACGAGCATACGGACCATATCTCCCTGGCGGGTAGTGCGGTAGGTATCGGCGCTTACGCGAAGCTGGGTCTGCCGGCCACTGTCCTTCCAGTGTGCGGTGTTCACATAATACGAGGTGCTTTTCCCGGTTGATTTCGACGTCCCCACCACCTTCAGCACGTATTCCACGGGAGGTTTTGCGTCCGCAAGGCTGTTGACGAGCAGCGGTATGGCGGCACCGGCGGACGGAAAGCCGAACAGGCCGCAGAAGAACGTTATCGTGAGCACACGGGGGGACGAAGACCTGCCCCGTGCGGCGAAAACGGCGACCAGCATGAATGCGACGAAAACAGCGCATCCGATGAGCGCACCCCTTCCGGCAATGGACATATCGTCCGTTGCATACATGATGAGGCTCGCACAAAGCGCGGAAAAACCCAGACCGGCCAGGATGGCGGTTGCGGCGATAAGGAAGCGGTCTATGGTCCGTCCATGCCCCTCCTCTCCCTGCGGCAGGGAATCGGCATTATGCGTAAGTTCCGCCGCACGAGCGACAATCCCGGATATCTGTGCTGCGGTCAATGACGCAGGCGGACAGGGGCTCATCGTAATGGAAAGCTTCCCCTCCTCCAGTGATACGGTGCTCATCTCCGGCCGCAGTGCAAACAGCGCGCGCACCGCTTCACGTCTCATGCCATCCAGAAAATACCGTTTGGTGAATGTGGTGTGATAGGTGTCTATATAATAATCCCTGTCGAACCCGGCGTCCCCCGTGGCGAGTTCCTCAACGATACGGATTCTTTTAAAGAACCTGTCCGCACCGGCTTCCTTCCGCAGGCTGAACGTGGCCGTATTCCGTACGGGAACCGCTACCGTAAATGACTCCGGTTTGTTTTTGTACTGCGCGCGATACACCGCGGTGAAGCGGATACCGTCAATCAGGCCGCTCATCGTGTTCGCGTCACTCATTTCGCATCCAAGGGACCCGGCGATGGCTTTGATCTCTTCAGTCATGCTAACAGCCTCCGATTATAGCGCGTACCATAACGGACAACGCACTCCGTTATCTCTTTGGGAGCGGGTATTTTTGCGAATTATCGGAAATCATAAAAATGCTTAACCGGCAGACGTTATTCGGCCGAGAGAAGGCCGAGTAAAAGCGTATGCAGTTTCGAACTGGCCGCGAGCACCTCGGGCACCACGATATCGTACGGCGTTCCATCGAACTTTGTAACAACCCCGCCGGCCTCCTCCGCGATGAGACATCCCGCGGCGATGTCCCAGGGACTCACCTTCATCTCCCAGTAGGCGTCGAAGCGGCCCGCGGCCACATAACAGAGGTCAAGTGCCGCCGAGCCGAAGCGCCGCACGCACTGAACACGCGGAAGGATTCGGCTGAACTGGGCAAGGTTGTTATCTTTCGAAACATTCTTGTCGTAGGGAAATCCCGTCGCGACCAGCGAGCGGGAGAGGTCGGCGGATGCAGAGACACGGATTCCCTCTCCGTCGAGAAAGGCCCCGCCTCCGGCGAACGCGCTGAATAGTTCGCCCCTGCACGGATCGTACACGACGCCCGCGACGACGCGGTTTTCGCTTTTCGAGAACACGCCGATCGATACCGAAAAATGGGCGACGCCGTGCGCGAAGTTCGTCGTGCCGTCGAGCGGATCGACGTACCAGAGATAATCGCCTCGTTCCTCGACACGGTGCCCTTCTTCAGCCACGATGCCGTGGCCTGGATAGCGGTCGCGAATCCTTCCATACAGGAAGTCTTCGGACTCACGGTCAACATTAGTGACAGGATTCGAAACTCCTTTATATGATACGGCCAATCCGGGAGAGCGAAAGCCCTTTAATAAAATCTCCCCCGCCTCGAGCGCAAGCTCACGGGCAAACTCGAAGATCGCCATCCGTTCGTTCATCAATAGACCGCGCCGCCGCCGAGCTGCAGGAAAAACTCGTTACGGTCGCCCTTGCCGCCCGTCAACTCGAAACCGATCTTCTGATATATGAAGAAGTAGCGGTTGATCCTTTCCTCCGCCTTTACCGAAAAGACATGTCCGCTGGTGTAGTACCCGGGGAAGGCGTCCCCCTTGAACCAGGTGCGGGAATCGGCCCCGAAGTATCCCTGTCCGTTGGCGAAGCGGTACGGCTCATCGTTCGCAAGATCGAGCAGGTAAAAGCGCTCGGTAAGATCGATCGTAAAGGTAAGAAACTTCTGGCGCGTGGCCTCATCATACTTTCCGAGTACGAGCCCGAGGCTCAACTCGTAGACGCCGTAATAATTGGAAACCCTGTTCCGGTGGTCGAAAAAGTAGTAATCCGCGGCCGAGATCCTGGAATAATAACCGAGATACTTATCGACATCGTAACGGTAGCTGAACTCGAAAAAGCCCACGTCGAGCGAACGACCCTTCGAATGAGAGGTGTCCTGGGGCAGATAGCGGGGATAGGCGGTTATCTTCGTCGTGGATTTTTCATCCTTGAAGCCCAGGACCGCTCCCACCTTGAGATCGTTGAGCGTGAGATCCTTCCCAAAATTGAAATCTTCTTTGTAGTGACTGCCGAGCACACCCACGCCAAGATACCATTTGTCCATGTGATAAAGAACCTGAAAGCGCTCGGTATAGGCGGTGACCGCGGGCATAAGGGCTCCGAGGTGAGGCGTTCCGGCCAGGAGGTCGAACTCCCACGAGGGCGTCGGCATGACGCTCACATAGAGCATATTGGGCAGTGACACCAGAATGCCGGTCGTCGTCACGTATTTGAAGTCCCCGCCATCGAAATAATAGGCGCTGCGCAGCGTGAAATCCCATGTCGCGTACAGAATGCGCGACGGCTCCTTCTCCTCTTTCTTTTTCTCGTCCTTCTTTTCCGCCGCCCGGCGCCGCTCCTCTTCCTCTTTTTTCTTTCGCTCCTCCTCGCGCTGTTTGGCCAGCAGCTCTTCCTGCTGTTTCAACAGCTTCATCCTGTACGCATCAGGAAGCCACTTGATCACCTCGACGTTTTTCGGATCGGCCTTAATGACATGCTCTCCGGCCTCCACGGCCTTGTCGTACTCGGCGGCCTTGTAGTAAAGATATCCCGCCCGTTCGTAGGAGGGAAGCTGTTTTGGATTCCGGCGGATCGCCTCTTCATAATTCTTGATCGCTCCGGGATAATCGCCCTTCAGCTCGCGCACCCAGCCCTTGTTGTGATAGGTCCTGGCTGATGCCTGGTCCTGAATCTCGATGGCACGGTCGAACTGCTTTACCGCCTCATCGAATTTTTTCTGCTCGCTGAGCTCAACCCCCCTGCGCGTAAGCTCGGCGGGGTCGTCGGCGAAAAGGCGTGCGGCACAAAATACCGTGAACAGAAGAAACGCGGCCGTCATCCTCGAGATTGTCATCGTGCGCGTATCCCCAAATAGAGTTCGCCGCCCCGAGCAGCGGCGGCCTTTTCAATGAAACATCACCGCACGAGAAAAGAAAGCACTTTTTAATCCGGTACTACGACCATGATCGCAGTAAGCGGTTAAAATGCAGTATCGCGTATTTATTAACCGGATGCATTCCTCTCGAGCCGTCGGCATGGTTTTCGCCGCAAATCGCCGGTTGCACGCGCGGCCTAGTGCGAGCGTCGCGTCATGTCTTTGCATGAGGCTTCCGGTACCGAATTCCATCTCAGAATAAAACCTCTCGGAAGAAGGACCCGGGTTGAAACCGATGAAATGTGAGGGGCGGGGCCTACCAGACCTTGAAGTCGGTTTTAATGTCGGCCGAGGTTTCGACACGAGGCGGCAGTCGCCGCCGGCAGGCTCACGCGAGCGCGCGCTGGAGGTTGATGAGAAAATCCTGAACATTCGTGACGATCCCGCGCACCTCCAGGCTCCCGCGGTTGGCCAGTTTATCCAGCGCGAATTCCGATACATCGACGATATAAAAATACACCGGCCTGACCAGCTCGCCGAAGACCTGGTACGACGGCAGCATGTTACCCGTCGCGATGGCGTGCAGTTGCGTTGCCAGCGCGATCACCGTCGTAGCGTCCCGCACCGTATCGCGCATCGCGTCCTGCGACCGGTACGCGTCGGATATCACCTCCGGCAGCGGACCGTCGTCCCTGATCGATCCGGCGAGCACCAGCGGTATCTCCCGCTTAAGGCAGGCCGCCACGATGCCGTCTTTCAACAGGCCCTGTTCGAACATGCTTTTCATGGAACCGTGCCGCCGGACTGTATTGATGGCGTCGAGGTGATGGTAATGCCCGAGGCGGCGGTACTCCTTTGTATAGATATCCTGTCCGAGCCCGGTACGGTACAGGGCGGCCTCAATATCGTGGGTGGCCAGGGCATTGCCGGCGAGCACGGCGTGGGCGTAGCCCGAATCGATGATGCGGGACATGGCCGAGCGCGAATCGAAATCGAAGGTGAGCGCGGGTCCGAGCACCCAGACGATCTTCCCCCTTTCCCGCTCGTGGCGCAGAAGCTCGTACATCCTGTCATAGTCGCGCGAGAACGGTGTTTCGCGCGTTCGTCGGGTATGAAACGAGAACTTCTCGCCGCGCGTCGCACTCTCCGTAAAGCCGGTCGTGTGGACGTAGATTCCCTCCTCGCCGTCCTCGCTGCGCCCTGCGAGTATATGGTCGCCCTTCCGCACGCGCCTGAATTCCCTAACCTCGAGCGAATCGCCGTCGAGTACGACCGCGCAGTCCATGCGCGAGGAGGAGAGGAGCCTCCACACGCCCTCAGCCGTCTGGATGTATTCGGGATAGATGCTCGTCGCGTGATAGCCGTCGGGCACGATGCCGTCGGCCTCGGCCCGAAGGGTGCACGCCACGGGGCGGCCGGCGAAACGCTTATCCGAAAAATCGGGGGGCCGGTAGGCCGGCAGTTTAAATTGTTCCAGCATGACGCTATACGCTAGCACATGATCCGGCTACCGACAAACGAAAAACCATCGCCTGACTGAACGCGAAGCGGTGGCCCATGGCCGACTCTCAGCTTTTCTTTTTGAAACGGACTTCCACCGAACCGCCGTGCTTGTCGTCGAAACCTTCCACGCGGGACATGGCCATCACCGGATCGAGCGCCTCGCGGAGCGCGCCGGGAGTAAGATGCTGAAACGTGGTCCGGCGCAGAAACGTCTCGACCGACACTCCCGAGGAGAACCTCGCCGCGCCGCCGGTGGGCAGAATATGATTGGTGCCGGAATAATAATCGCCGACCGCCACCGGAGCGTACATGCCGAGAAAAAGCGAACCGACGTTTCGAATGCGGCCCAGGTAGTCGAGGGGGTCCGGCACCATGAATTCCATGTGCTCGGGGCCGTAGCGGTTTGAGAACTCTATCGCCTCGTCGATCGAGTCCACGAGGATGATGACCGCCCGCTCGAGCGCCTTCTTCTTTATCGCGATGCGCCCCAGTCCGCGCCCGATGTCCTTTTCTATTTCCGCGACGACCCCGCTTGCCAGCGCCGCGGACGTCGTCACGAGCACTGCGAGCGCACGCTCTTCATGCTCCGCCTGCGAGAGAAAATCGTACGCCACCCACTCGGGATCGGCCGATTCATCCGCGATGATGAGGACCTCGCTCGGGCCGGCCATCGAATCGATCTGGATGATCCCCATGCTGAAGAGATAGGTCTTCGCCGCCGTTACGTAGATGTTGCCCGGTCCCACGATGATGTCGGCCTTGCGGACGCTTTCGGTGCCGAAGCCGGAAGCGGCGATGCCCTGCGCGCCGCCGGACTTCAGCACGTCGGTGATGCCGATGATCTTGCAGACCGCGAGCACCGCGTCCGGAACAGCGCCGTTCCCGGCGGGAGGAGTGATAATCGTTATGTCCTTCACCCCGGCGATCTGAGCGGGGATCGCACCCATGAGCACGGAGGACGGGTAGGAGGCCTTGCCCCCCGGCACATAAAGCCCCGCACTTGCGATCGGTTCGTACTGCACGCCCAGGGTCGTGCCGTCCGGGCGTTTGTACGCGATGTCCGTGCGCTTCTGGTGAAGGTGGAACTCCTCAATATTTTCCTTCGCCTTTCGGAAGGCCGCAAGCGCCTTTTTATCGAAACGGGTGAAGGCCGTTTCAATCTCCTCCTCCGTCGCCATCAGGGCCTCAAGCCGCGCGCCGTCGAAACGCTCCGTATACCTGCGCACCGCGTCGTCTCCCCCGGCACGCACCGCGTTCACGATGGGGACCACCGTGTTGATCATGATATCGCTGAAATCCTCGCCGAAGCGGTTAAAGAGCGAGTCGATCTCGTCCTTCGAGAGCTCCTTCAATTTTTTCACCGGAACCATCACCCGCCCCTCCGCATCGCGTTGTAAACTCTTCCCTGCGTGACCTGCACCTGCATTAGCCTGGTTGATCGATTATTATGCAAGAATAATTAGCCCTTCCCCGGACCGGGTCAGCACGACGGACGATGCTACTTGGCGCGCCGATTAATCTTGTTGACAACGCGTAATTTTTCTACCATACTTGGGATGTACACGGTACTGCTGCTAACGGCACAACAGCCGCCGGGCGAAGCGCCGGAGATTACAGACGATACCCAGGAGGTGGTATGAAATACGCACGGTTTATGCTGATCGCCCTTGTCGCTTTTGCCCTGGTAAGCTCATGCTCCAAGATCTCGGGCCAGATGACGCCCGAAGATTTTCTCAAGATTCAGAGTGAGGTCTTCTCGACCGACCTGACGCCCGAATCCACGGAAGCTATCGTTAAAAAATACAACTACACCCTGAAGCAGTATGAAGACTTCTCACAGAAGGTCGAAAGCGATCCCGACCTCAAGGCGAAGATCGGCGAGATCAAGCTCAAAAATCTTCAGGGCGGATCGAAATAACCGATTAAGAACGATCGACGCGGCAGCTTTTACCGGCCATTTGGGGGCTGCCGCGCTCACCGGTGCAGGCCGAGGAGCCGCTCCGAATTTCCCCCCAGAATGGCCTCCCTCTCGGAGGCCGTTAACGGCGCTCCTCTTAGTGCATCGAGGTAGCGCCGATATCCGGTGAGAGGATAATCCGAGCCGAACAGTATCTTATCCACTCCGATGATCGAACGGGCGGCCTCATAGATGTCGTCCCGATACAGGAACGGCGAGGCGGCCGTATCGTAATAAACGGCGGCAAAGGCCTCCCTCACCTCAGGCATGAGCTCGTAGAACAGAATGCCTCCGCCCCAGTGCGCCAGGATTATTGGATGGTCGGGGACCGTGCGGATGGCCTCGTACAGCGCGGAAAAATCCGTCGCGTACTTCCCCGCGTACGTATGGCCCACCGGCTCGTTGACGTGCAGGCAGACGGGCAGCGCCGCGGCCCTGGCGGCGGAAAACAGCGCCGAGAGAGTCGCCGTCTGGTCATCACCCGCGTCGGAATAAAAGGCCGCCTCCCCGATACCGGCGAAACCATCGGTCCGCGCCTTCATGGCGGCACGGTCCACGGCACCGGCATCGCCGCGGGAAATCGCGCAGAAGGGGAGGAGCCTGCCGCCAGAGGCAAGAGCTGATTCGAGGAGATAGTCGTTATGCATCGACAGGCGTTCCGCACTCGACCAGGGGAATCCCATCGCCACGGCCGCGTCGATCCCGTTTTCGTCCATGGCGCGCAGAAGTTCGACGCTGCCCGCGATACGGGACTTCGCCGGGCCGTACAGGGCGCGGAAGTCCGCATCGTCAAAAAAATCTTCGCGGTTCCCGACGATCCGCTCTGGGAAAATATGCGTGTGAAAATCAATCACCATTGACCCAGCCTACCCCTTCCACGCGCATCCGCAAGAAATTTCCCGGTCTATCAGTTGCGGCATTCGATTTTTATTTGCCTTTTCCCTTTGCTTTCGGTAGCCTTCATGCGTACAAAAGACGGCATTATATACAGGGAAGGATGCATTAATGGAAAATAAAACGGTCGTCGTAATGGTGTCGGCATGCATATTCGCCGCGGCCCCGGCAGCGGTGCTGTTCTCGCAGGCGCTTCCCCTGCAGGTGGAAAACATCGTAAATATAGGCTCTTCGATCAACACGCCCTTCGATGATTTCGCCCCCTCCTTTACGGCCGACGGAAAGACCATGGTGTTCAATTCTAAACGCTCAGGCGAAACATACCAGAACATCTACCTGTGCCGTAAAGAAGGCGGCGGATGGGGCGAGCCCCATGCCATACGCGAGATCAATTCAGCCTACAACGACGAAACTCCTTTCATCACCCCCGACGGTGCCTTTATCTTCTTCGCCTCGGACCGCGACGGCAGCCTCGAGATGCCCGCCGACACCACCGGGAAGATACGGGTATCCTACGACATCTACGTGAGCCAGAATATCGGCGGAAATTGGCAGAGGCCCATACGGCTTCCGGGCACGGTCAACACCGTCAATCACGAGCGCTCGCCGAGCCTCAGCCGCGACCTGTCCACGCTCTACTATACAACCTGGCCCTTCGGCACAATCGACAGAGCCTATATAATGAGCGCCGAATACCATGACGAAACCGGCGACGGCTCCTTCATCAACGCGCGTCCCATGCCCGCCCCCGTCAACATCGGCGAGCAGGACATCAGCCTTACGCCGGCGCCCGACGGCAGGGGCTTCTTTTTCTCCTCGCGCCGAAGCGGCGGCTATGGTGGATGGGACCTCTATTTCACCTCCTTCGAGGACGGCCGCTATGGGGCCCCGGTGAACCTTGGCCCCGGCATCAATTCAAGCGCCAACGACGTCCACCTCTCGATAATCGGCGACAGCCTGTATTTCTGCTCCAACCGCAGGGGCGGCATGGGGCTGTACGACATCTACAATTCCACGATCGCAAAAATCGAACCGCTCACCATCATCGTCCGCGACAAGAAGACCGGCAAACCCGTTGAGACCGAGCTCAAGCTCTTTACAAGGATCGAGCGGGAGGGCGAGGCGGCCATGACCGCCGAGCTTAAAAAAAAGACTGATGCGGACGGCAAGGTCGTAATCACCTACAACCCCGCCGTGAAAACGATCGACCTCAATATAAGCGAAAAGGGCTATATGCCACTCTTCCGGACAATCGATCTCGCGAAAATTAGGGGCACGCCGCTGGTCGTCGATCTGGCGCCTGTTGAAAAGGAGGCCCGCTTCGACATTCACGCCATACACTTCGACTTCGAATCGGCCAGGATAACACCCGAGTCGATCCCCTATCTCGACGCGCTCGCGGAATACCTCACGAAGAGCCCGTCGCTCCGTTTCGAGGTAGTCGGCCACACCGACCTCCACGGTTCGGACGAATTCAACAACAGGCTCAGCCTCGAACGCGCCCGCGCGGTGAAAGACTATCTCGTAAAAAAGGGTATCGCCGAGTCGCGCCTCGCGATACGCGGTGCCGGCAAGACCGAACCCAGAGTCGGAAAGACCGGGCCGGAATACGACGAACTGAACCGCCGCACCGAATTCAGACTGCTGCAATAGCGGGACAGGACGACGCTGCGATAAAAAGCGAAAAAAACGGCACGATTGTTTCGATCATTATACCATGGATCGATCACCCCGCTTCGTCATAGAATCGTCCCGCGAAGGCCTGCCGACGCTCGCCGTACCGGACGGCGGCTCCCTGCACTATCTGCACAGCAGGGTCGCGCCGTCACGCGAGGCCGACTCCCTTCGCTCGTCGTTCCAGGCCGAAAAATACGATGTGCTGATCGTTCTCGGTGCCGGTCTCGGCTATCACCTGCTGCCGCTCGGCGAGGGAAGGCTCGCGAATATGCGGGTGCTGATCGTCGACGTTCTGCCCGGCATCGACTCCGAGATCGCCCGGAATCCATTGACGGCCTTCCTGCTGGATCGACCGAGAGTCCTGCTCGCCGGCGGTACGATGGACGAAATCGAGCTTGGAGTCGCTGAACTCCTCGCCCGGGGCGTGGCACGGGGAATTCAGGTCCTCGAACATCCCGCGTCGCTGCGCCTTTTCCCTGAATACTACGCTCGGGCGAGGGAAGTCATCCGCCGGGCCATCGACCGCTTCAGCACGAACACCACCACGAGGAACGCCTTCGCCCGGCGCTATCTCCGCAACGCGATCCTCAACCTCGACGCTATCGGACGATTGCGCCCGGTAAGGACGCTGTTCAAACTGCTGGATGGGCTTCCCGCGGTCGTCATCACCTCCGGACCGACGCTCGAACGCGTTCTTCCGTTCATACTGAAAGCGCGCAGACGCATCGTGATCGTAGCGGTGGACTCGGCGCTCCCGGTGCTCTCGGGCGCCGGCATAAGGCCGGATTTTGCCGTCTCCATCGATCCGCAGCAGCACGTCTGCGAGCATTTCACCACTGCAGTGCCTGCGGCTACCGTACCGGTGTTTTCCCTCACCGCCTACCCGCTTCCCCTCCGCAGGCATCGCGGCCTTCTGTCGCTCAACACCCACCCTCTCTCCCAGCTCATCGACGAGCTGCATCCGGGGGCCGTGGGCTCGATCGATTCAGGCACGGGCACGGTTGCCGGCGACGCCATACTGCTAGCGGCCCGGCTCGGCCTTGCCCCGATCGCCCTTGCCGGCTTTGACTTCAGCTTCGCTGATCAAACAATCTACGCACGAAACACGGCCTATCAGCGACGCTTTACGCTCTTCTTCCAGGAGCGCTTCGGACCGGTCGAAACGCGCAATCTTTCCTACATCATGAAATCGAGCGGCGGGCACCTCGTCGACGGACGCTTCAGCCGAAGGTCCTTCGCCGCCTACCGCGAGTCCATCGAGTCGATGATCCGGCGCAGCATACTCTCCGGGCTTTACCGGCTGCACACCTCGGGAGTCTCGCTGGCCGGCGCGACGGATATAGACGCGGAAGACTTTTTCTCATCGTTCGCCGTTCGCGACGCGGACTCCATGCCGATCCTCCTCCGGGCCCTCGATTCGTGCCCGGCTATCGCCCTTCGGCCGGGGCTCCGCGAGCTTAAAAATGTCCTTGCGCAACCGGAGATTCTCGATCGCCTTATGCGCGCCTCACTTGCCGGAGAGGCCGACGATACGCTCCTTGATTCGATGAAGACCAAAATTGGGCATATACTAAACAGGGGGGACGACCAATGAAAATCGGCGTTACGGGGATATTCGCATCCGGCAAAGGAACGGTGTGCGCAATGTTTGAGGAGCTCGGCGCCCGCGTCATCGACACCGACATCATCGCACGAGACATCGTCGAACCCGGCACTGAGGGGCTGAAGATGCTCGTCGGGGAATTTGGTCCCGAAATACTCGGCACCGACGGCTCGCTCGACCGCCGCGGTTTCGCCGGCCTGGTGTTCAAAAACCCGGAACTGGTGAAACGTCTTAATGCGATCACCCATCCGCTAATTTTAAAAAAGGCCTCCGAGATATTCGAAAGCGCTCCGGGGGCCGTCTTCATGGTAAACACGCCGCTCCTCTTCGAAAGCGGTTTCGACCGCTTTATGGATAAAAATATCGTCGTCACCGCGGCCACCGAGCAGGCGCTCGAGCGGGGCGCGCTGCGCGACCGTATCAGCAGGGAGGAGATTCAGGACCGCCTGAACAACCAAATTTCTCTCAATGAAAAGATAAAAAGGGCCGATTATGTAATAGATAACTCAGGCGGTCTGGAAAACACCAGGAGGCAGGTAGTAGAAATATGGAACACTTTGACCAATTCCACCAGAACGGAGTAAAGGAAAAGAACATGTATACCGTCAATCTCGACACGCCGCGCATCATCATCGTCGCGTCGGTTGCGATCGGCGTGATCATTATATCGTTTCTGCTCGGAATGAACCTGTACAAATCGAACGAAAAGCCCGGAGACGCCATCGCGAACCGGGACTCCCTGCTCGATCTGCCGACGGACTCCATCTCCGCCGGGAAGCTCCCGTCCTCGGACGAGAATATGATGAACGCGCAGTCGGAGATCGACCGGCTCATCACGCCCGGAACGGCCGACCGGGACAAGGCCCCGGCCATCAAGGGCAATGAGTTCGCCGCCATGGAGAAGAGCTCCCCGACGCACGACGTGCTCACTTCCGAGGCCATTAAGGAGATCATACCCCCCGCGCCCGACCCGAAGGAGCATGTGTCTTCCGTGGAGAATGCGAGGCCCGTCAAAAAGCATGCGGTAAAGAAGAATGAAAAATCGCGCAAGCAGCGGACCGTGGAGGTCGTTGCCGACCAGAAAAAGGCGGCCGCCAACGCGCTGCGGGGCGAATACGCCGTCCAGGTTGCGGCATTCGATAAAAGATCCAAGGCCACGTCGGAGATAGAAAGTCTTAAAAAGATGAACTACGATGCCTACATGGACCGCACACAGGTGAACGGCAGGAGCTATTTCAGGGTACGCATCGGCCCCATCGCCACCAAAAGCCGCGCTCTCGACATACTGAACGAGGTACAGGAAAACTCCCGCTACGCCGAAAGCTATATGGTCCAGGAGTAAAAAGTCCTTATGGAGCGAAAAAAAGCGCGGTTTCCCGCGCTTTTTTTAGTTTTGCCCGGCATACGGCCGGCTACAGCTCTTCCGAGATGACCGCAAAATCCGTAACCGTGTCGTTTGCGTTCAGATCGAGGAGTTTGACTCCAACCGTCGCTCTGCCCTGAATCGACACATCTTTGGCAAGGAGTCGTATGGTCATGCCGGTCTTCGACGCTATGATGATTTCGTCCTCGGGGAATACCGAGCGTATGCCCGAGGCTGGCCCGTTCTTGTCCGAGACCTTCAGGTAGGCCATACCCTTGCCTCCCCTTCCCTTGGTGGCGAAGTTGCGGTAGTCTATCTTTTTGCCGTAGCCGCCCTCGGTCACCACAAAGAGCGATGAGCCCTTCTTCACAACGTCCATCCCGATTACAATGTCACCGGATGAAAGGCGCATGCCGATGATGCCCGAAGAGTTCCTTCCCATCGGACGCATGGAACGGATGTTGGTGCGCACCAGAAGCCCCTTGCGCGAGGCGATAACGACATCGTCGTCGCCCATGACGAGCTTGACCTCGGAGAGCTCGTCGTCCTTTTTCAGGTTTATCGCGATGATCCCGCCCTTCTTCGCGTTTCGAAAATCATCGATGGCCGTTTTTTTCAGGATTCCGCCCTTGGTCACCATAGAGATATACATCTCGCTTTCCATGTCGGGCACGGCACAGATTGCCGTGATGTCTTCGCCGGAGGCCAGGTTTATCATGCCCTTGAGCGATTTCCCGCGGCTGGTCTTCGACGCCTCGGGCAGTTCGTAGGTCTTCATCCCGAAGATCTTGCCCTTGTTCGAGAAGAGGAAAATCATGTCGTGCGTGGCGGCAACCATCATGAGCTTGATGAAGTCCTCCCGTTTGGACGACATCCCCGTAACGCCCTTTCCGCCGCGCCGCTGTTTTTTGAAGGTGTCGACGGCGAGCCTGCGGATGAATCCGTCGTTCGTGACCGTCACCACCATGTCCTCGTCGGCGATCAGGTCCTCCACGTCGAATGAGGTGGAGGATTCCGCCCCCACGAGGATCTCCGTGCGTCGCGCGTCGCCATACTTCTGCTTAACCGCTGCAAGCTCGTCCTTCACGATGCCGAGGATGCGCTTGTCGCTTTTAAGTATGGCCTTGAGGTCCTCTATCAGCTTTAAGAGCTCCTTTAACTCCTCGATGATCTTTTTCACCTCGAGGCTGGTGAGCCGCTGCAGCCGCATCTCGAGAATCGCCTTGGACTGGAGCTGCGAGAGCTTGAACCGCTTGCGCAGACGCTCGTCCGCCTCGTCGACGGTCTTCGAGGAGCGGATGATGCTGATGACCTCATCGATGTTGTCGAGGGCGATCTTGAGGCCCTGTAATATATGCGCCCTCTCCTCCGCGCGCTTGAGCTCGAACTGTGTCCTGCGCGTCACCACGACCTTGCGGTGCAGGATGTAGTTGGAGAGCAGGCCCTTGAGGTCGAGCACCTTTGGCTCGTTGTTCACGAGCGCGAGCTGGATGATGCCGATCGAGGTTTGGAGCGAGGTGTGCTTGTAGAGCTGGTTGAGGATGATGTTGCTGTTGGCGTCCCTCTTGAGCCCTATGACGATGCGCAGGCCCGAGCGGTCGGACTCGTCGCGTAACTCGGAGATGCCCTCGAGCTCCTTGTTGTTCACCATCTCGGCAATCCGTGTGATGAGCACGGCCTTGTTGACCTGGTAGGGGATCTCGCTGACGATGATCGTTTCGCGACCCTTCTTGTCCTCCTCTATTTCCACGCGACCGCGCACCACGACGCTTCCCCTTCCCGTGGAATAGGCCTTGGCGATGCCGTCGGCGCCCATTATGATGCCTCCGGTCGGCAAATCAGGCCCCTTGATGATCTTCATCAACTGCCTGATGGTGAGGTCGGGATTGTCGATGAGGGCGACCGTGCCGTCAACGACCTCGGAGAGATTATGCGGCGGTATGTTCGTCGCCATCCCGACGGCGATGCCGGACGAACCGTTGACCAGCAGGTTCGGATAGGCGGCGGGGAGCACCGTCGGCTCCTTCCTCGTCTCGTCGAAGTTCGCGAGAAAATCGACCGTTTCCTTGTCGATGTCTTTAAGGAGCTCCTCGGCGAGGCGCGCAAGCCTCGCCTCGGTGTACCGGTAGGCCGCCGGCGGGTCTCCGTCGACCGAACCGTAGTTTCCCTGTCCGTCGATGAGCGGGATGCGCATCGAAAAATCCTGCGCCATGCGGACCATCGTATCGTACACGGCCGCGTCACCGTGCGGATGATAGTTACCGATCACCTCACCGACGATCTTCGCCGACTTTACGTAGGGGCGGTCGCTTCGCCAGGCCCGTTCGTTCATGGCGTGGAGGATGCGCCGGTGCACCGGTTTGAGCCCGTCGCGGACGTCCGGCAGCGCCCTGCCGACGATTACGCTCATTGCATAGGCCAGATACGAGTCCTTCATCTGGTCTTCGATCTCTATGTTGATGACCTTCTGAATCTGGTCTTTCCCTTCTTTCGAGTCCTTCTTCGTCACGTCTCGTTCTCCTCTCTCAATCGGTCTGCTTATTCGGGCCGGCCCTTACAGGTCGAGGTTTCTGACATTGCGTGCATTGTCTTCAATGAACTTACGCCTCGGCTCCACCGCGTCCCCCATCAACACGGTAAAGACGTCCTCGGCCTCCACCTCGTCCTCCATGTTTACCTGAAGAACCGTGCGCAGCGCCGGGTCCATCGTGGTTTCCCACAGCTGGTCCGGATTCATCTCGCCGAGACCTTTGTAGCGCTGAATGTTCACCTTGGACCTATCCACGTCCTTCAGCAGCTTGTCGCGCTCCTCGTCCGTGTACGCGTAGAACTTGTCCTTGCCCGACTTGATGTTGTACAGCGGCGGCTGGGCGATGTACAGATAGCCGTTGCGTATGACCTCCGGCATATACCGGAAAAAGAAGGTAAGAAGGAGCGTGCGTATGTGCGAACCGTCCACGTCGGCATCGGTCATGATGATGATCTTGTGATAGCGCGCCTTCGCGATGTCGAACTCGTCACCGATACCCGTACCGATGGCCGTTATGATGGTCTTTATCTCCTCGTTCGAGAGCACCTTGTCGAGTCGCGATTTCTCGACGTTGAGGATTTTACCCTTGAGCGGAAGGATGGCCTGGAACCCCCTGTCGCGCCCCTGCTTGGCCGAGCCGCCGGCGGAATCCCCCTCGACCAGATAGAGCTCACAGAGCGAGGGGTCCCGCTGTGAGCAGTCGGCGAGCTTGCCGGGGAGTGTATCGTTCTCGAGGGCGTTCTTGCGGCGTGTGAGCTCCTTGGCCTTTTTGGCCGCAAGGCGGGCCTGTGCGCTCAGAATACATTTTTCGAGGATCTTCCGCACCACCTGCGGGTTCTCCTCGAAAAACTGGCCCAGGTTCTCGTTCGTCGCCGACTCAACGATGCCCTTGACCTCGCCGTTACCGAGCTTCATCTTGGTCTGGCCCTCAAACTGGGGGTTCGGAAGCTTGACGCTCACAATGGCCACCAGTCCCTCGCGCACGTCGTCGCCCGAGAGCTGTGCCATCTTCTTATCGAGGCCCTCCTTTTTCAGAAACTCGTTCAGCACACGCGTGAGCGCCGACTTGAACCCGATAAGGTGCGTGCCACCCTCCTTGGTGTTGATGTTGTTGGCGTAGGTATACACGAGCTCGTTGTAGGAGTCGATGTAGTCCATCGCCACCTCGATGTCCACCTTATCGCGCACCGAGTGAAAGAATATGGTCCTTTTCGTGATCGAAACCTTGTTCTCGTTCAGATACTGCACAAAGGAGACGATACCGCCCTTGAACTGAAATACGCTCTCCTTGCCCTTGCCGCGGTCGTCGCGCAGGATAATCTTAACCCCGCCGTTGAGAAAGGCGAGTTCCCTGAGCCTGCGCGCCAGCGTATCGAAGTTATACTCGGTCGTCTCGAAGATCTTGGAGTCGGGCCTGAACACGACGCGCGTCCCGTTCTTCTTTGTTTCCCCGGTCTTCTTTACCTTGTCTTTCGGAATGCCCCGTGCGTAATTCTGTACGTATATCTTTCCGTCCCGGTACACCTCGACCTTCATTTCGGAGGAGAGGGCGTTCACTACCGAAACACCCACGCCGTGAAGGCCGCCCGATACCTTGTACGACTGATTGTCGAATTTTCCCCCCGCGTGGAGCTTGGTCAGCACGATCTCGAGCGCCGACGCCTTGTACACCGGGTGAACCTCGACCGGAATGCCTCGTCCGTTATCGATGACCTCGATCGAATTGTCCGCGTGGATCGTCACCACGATGGTGTCGCAGACACCGGCCAGGGCCTCATCGATCGAATTGTCAACCACCTCATAGACGAGATGATGAAGACCGTTATGGTCGGTCGAGCCTATATACATGGCGGGGCGCTTGCGGACCGCCTCGAGCCCCTCCAAAACCTGAATTTTATCCGCACTGTAATCACTCGTCATATCGTTTTCTCCAGCAAAAATCTTTTTCATCAATCCTGCGTTTTATCACGGTAAAGGGGCTCACGATGCCGCCCAGTTTTTCGTTTTTTCCGTCGATTACGACGGTCTTGTCGCCATCCCTGATGCCCGCAAGGTGGTGCGCGTTTTCAGGAGATCTTCTGAGCGTCTCCGCGTTGAAAATCCCGATGATCTTCCTGTCGGAAACAAGCACCCTGCCGCCGATATGTATGTACATCACCGTTTACCCCGACTGTTTTTAGCCGATGACGACCGACCCGCCATGACGTCGCGGCGGACCAGCACACGCAAATCGCGGAGCCCGGGTACACCGCAGACATCCCTGACTTTCGCGAGAATTGCATCCTTCATCATCGAAATCTCGCCGGCATAGACCGAATGGTCAACCGCCACGAATAGAATCCCGCTGAAAATCCTGTCGGGAAAGCTGTGCGTCGCGATGAGCTCTCCGACGACCGACAGCCATTTGGAACGGATGGACTCAACGAGAAAATCTTCCCTGAAACCGAACTGCCCGATGATGGATTCAACGAGGACGCCGAAGCGTGTGGGCCTGTTCATCCTCGGTTCTTTAATCCTGAATTTCATTCTACCGAAACCATCCCTCCGGGTCCTACGTTAAAAATACGCGCTCCGCTGAAGGACGCGGGATCGATCGAGCCCGTACCAACCATCGTAAAAATCACCTGGTTTTCACCCTGGAGTGAATCGACGAGGCTTTCCCTTCTCTCGGGATCAAGTTCCGAAAAAACATCATCGACCATCAGCACAACGCGCTCCCCGGTGGCTTCCTCGATAAAAAGGCGCTCCGCGTTTTTAAGGGCTATCGAAGCGGTCCTCTTCTGGCCCTGGGACGAGCAGTTTGAAAAGGGCCTCCCGTTTTCATGGTACAGTACATAGTCGTCGCGATGAGGTCCTGCCGTCGTCATGCCGGCGGCCATATCCCTTCTTCTGGCGCCGGATAGCTTTTCGCGTATTTCGTGCAGGGAAGCCTCCCCGAAGCCGCAGCTATAGACGAGGCCGGGTACACTGTCCTGTCTGGCGATACGCTGATACGCACCACGGAACGAGGGGGTAAAAGATTCCAGAAAATCCATTCTTTTTTTAATGATCCCGAATGAACTCGACGCCAGCATCTCATCCCAGACGTCAAGCTCGTTCACTCCGGCCTTCCTTTCGAGAAGGCCCTTAAGCAGCCTGTTTCGCGACGCCAGTATTTTCTTGAACTCTCCCATCAGGGAAAGGTACTCACGGTCCACCCGCGCGATGATGGCGTCGAAGAAACGCCGCCGGACCTCCGGAGATCCGGATACTATCAGTATATCACCGGGGGAATAAATCACCGTAAGAAGTCGGCCGAAATAGTCGGACGCCCGGTGAATTTCACAGCCATCAACCCTGGCCTTTTTTCTGGGCGCTCCGGGCATGGAAGAATACCCGATCTCGAATTCGCGGAACCTGGAGCCCGTGGACCTCAGCCTGCAAAAATACGATTCCTCGCCCCATTTCACCATATCGGTGTCGGCGGCCCCCCTGAAGGAGCGTATATTCGCGGCCACGGAGACCGCCTCGAGTATATTAGTCTTACCACTTCCGTTGGGACCGACGATGAAATTTATCCCGTTTGAAAACCCTATATCAAGGGCATCATAGTTGCGAAATTTTTTCAGTACGATGCTGTCCACGAACATCAGCAGGAGCCGTTAAGGAGGCGCACGGAACTATAGGATTCCGTCAAGCGTCGCCTACGATGATTTGACCTGGATCGGCATGATGACCGATAAGCAATCAGAGTCCCCGTCCGGGGTAATGGTAATCGGGCTCATCTGCCCGGTAAGTCCGATCATAACGGAATAGGCATCCATCTCTTTGAGAGAATCCATGAGAAACTGCGCATTGATTCCAACCTGCAGCGCCTCCGTGGCGTTCGATTCCATCGGGATCTCCTCGCTCGACTCGCCGAGATCGGGCGTCTTCGCTTCAACCACAAGGCTGTCTTTGCCGAACGTGAGGATGATTTTGTTCGCCGGCTCTTTGGTGAAAACCATGGCCCTTCTCAAGGCATCAGCGAGGCGCTTTGTCTCAAGCACGGTACGTATGTGCTGCTCCTTTGGAATGACCTGACGATAGTTGGGAAATTGTCCCTCTACGATCCTCGAGATGAGATCGGTTTCGCCGATCTTGAAAAAACACTGGTTTTCGAAGAACGAAAAACTGCACATGCCGCCGGCGAGAAGCCGTACTATTTCATTAACGGTCCTGAGTGGGATGATGATTCCCTCCGGGAGCTCGACGTCGTTTTCCACGCTCCGCGTCACCATCGAAAGCCGGCGAGAATCGGTCGCAACAAGGGTCACTTTTCCCTTCCGCTCGGACACCATGTACACGCCGTTAAACACCGGCTTTATCGTATCGATTGCCGCAGCGTGTATGACTTTTCTCAGCATGTCTTTCAGAACGCTCTGGCTTATCTCCACGGCGTTATCCTCGGCGAAAAAAGGAACGGTCGGGTACTCATCCCTGGACGTTCCGACAAGGGTGTAACGGGCCTTTATATCCTTCGCCCTGGTCTTAATATTTACCTGGTACGAATTGCTGATGTCGAGTACGATCTCTCCCTTCGGCAATTCTTTGAGGATGCTCGCGAAACGCTTGCCGTTCACGGTGAGGGACATGTCGGCATCGGCGACGGCGTCTAGCCTTGTTCGTATTCCTATCTCGTTGTCGGTCGATACGATCTCAACCGAATCCCTCGAAATATTAAAAAGGCAGTTTGATAGAACCGTATTGACGTTCTTGCTCGATATTATCGAGTCGGCGATCATTATTGACCGCTGGATGGAATCCTTGTCGACAGTAAGAATCATATCGATCTCCGTCTTTTATGAAAATTAGTGTGTCACACCTGTGGCGAACACTATGACCGAAATCCCCGCTCGGGATGGACCGAAAATCCAGATGAAAGGCACCACTATTATTATGAACATATGAATTAATAATTATACGTAGTAGTAATAGTGTATCCGGATATGTTGATAACTCCGGAACTGCTGGTATACCCAGCGGTTAACACCATAGCATACATGTTAATAAAATCAACAACTTAATGAGACATAAGAAAATAATAGCGTCACAGGATAAAATTTACGTACAAAGGCCGCAGCGAGAACAAAATAAATAGTGTATACCGACTTAAAAGAAGGATATCCACTGGATATCAAGAGGATAGTAACGGGAGATCAGCACTTGAGTTCGGCGATCATGTCCTCGACGCGCTCCTTGAATTCTTCGTCCTCTTTTAACATTTTTTCAACATTGTTCATAGCATTGAGGACCGTGCTGTGGTCCCGGTCGCCGAAATCTTTGCCGATATCTATCGTCGTAAGATCGGTCATCTTGCGGGTGAGGTACATGGCGACAAATCGAGGCAGAACGACCCGGCTGTGACGGCTCTTGGAGGTGAGATCCTCGATGGATACCTCAAAGCGCTCGGCGACCTTGGACATTATATCGGTTGTGGATATCTTCTTCTGCGTATCCTCGTCGAAGAGATCTTTAAGATGAGTCTTCGCGTGTGCAATCGTAATGGGCTCGTTTTCGACGACGGCGACCATGTTAAGCCTGATAAGCGCGGCCTCGAGAGCGCGGATACTCGATTTAATGCGGCGGGCTATATAATTAAGCACCTCGTCGGGTATGTTCATATTGTCGCGCTCGGCCTTGTTGCGGAGAATGGCCTCGCGGGTCTCGAGATTGGGCGGTTGAATATCGGCGAGCAGGCCCCACTCAAAACGAGTGCGCAGCCGCTCCTCGAGGGTGGACAGATCCTTGGGGGGGCGATCGCTCGAGATGATGATCTGCTTTTTATTGTTGTGGAGCGTGTTGAAGGTGTGAAAGAACTCCTCCTGGGTCTGCTCCTTTTTTTCGATGAACTGGATATCGTCGATCAGCAAAACATCGACGTTGCGGTATTTGATTTTGAAGCTCGTAATGGTATTGGTCCGGATCGCCTGGATGAACTCGTTGACGAACTCCTCGCTCGGAACATACAACACTTTGAGATAGGGGCGTTCCCTGAGAATATGATGGCCGATCGCCTGCATCAGGTGCGTCTTTCCAAGCCCCGTGCCGCCGTGTATGAACAGCGGATTGTACTGCGTGGCGGGCGCACGCGAGACGGAAATGGCCGCCGCGTGAGCGAGCTGGTTGTTGGGGCCTATGACAAAGTTCTCGAAGGTGTAGCGCGGGTTGAGGCGCTGGGCGGAATAATCGGTGCTCTCCGCCGGCATGGGCCCCGCTGCGGGCGCGGGGACGTCGACCGCGGTGGCGTGACCGTTTCCGGTGACGAATTCGCAGAACAAATTCTGGCCCGTGATGGCGCCGAGCGCCGCGGCAATCATCGACGAGTAGTTCTCGGAGATGTGCCGGCGGGCTACCTCATCGGGGACCTTCACCTTGAGTGTGTTGTTCAGCAGGGATACGGGCTCCGTGTCCTTAAGCCACATATCAAACGATTGCTTGTTGATAGTGGTCTGAACAGACGATAGAACCTTTACCCAGATTTCCTGTACCATAAAGACAACTCGCCAGTTATCAACAAATGTTGATAACTTTGTTTATAAAATAGATAATGATTCGAGTAATGTTTGTATAATTTTTTCTGATGCGTATGGCGGATAAAAAGACGAAAAGAAAAGCCGTTAGCACCGCGCCCCTTTTCTCTAGTGGGGAGCGCATATTTTTGCAACCAATTAATGCGGCAAAAAATGCATAAGCACAAAAAAAACCGTATTCTTGATACCCTGGGGATAAACGGCCGAATTCGAGTGCATATCCTGTTGATAAGTGAGCTATTTCTGTTCAAAACATGGGCGTAGTCGGTGAATAGACGCGTAAAGAGGGGCGGGCTTTACACCCGTCCCTCTTTACGCGTAAAAACCGGCCCGAAAATCTACTGAAGTTCAGAAAGATTTTTCCTGTAATCGGCATTGTTCGGGTCGCGCTTTGCCGCCTCGCCGTACCAGAATCGTGCGCTGGATACGTCGTTCAGCTTGTTGCGGTAAAGCCAGCCGAGGTATCCGGAGGGCCAGGCGTAATCGGGGTGAAAATCGTGCGCCTGGCGGAGGTATTTGATGGCGTTGTCGTTGTCACCGGTCTGCGCATAACAATAGCCGAGATTGGCGAGCGTAAAACGGTATTTAGAGTCGTACTTCAACGAAACAAGGTAGTTCTTAATCGCGTCGGGATACTGGTTTTTGAGAAGATAGATGTAGCCGATCTCGCTCCAGGCGTTGGCGTAGTCGGGCTTTATTTTTACGGCTTTCCGGAACTGGTCCATCGCCTCGTCGAGCCTGTTGAGCCGGCGATAGCCGATTCCGAGGTTTATTATTCCGAGCGGATAGTCGGGATATTTTTGCAGCACTATTTTGTACATCTCGAGTGCGCGGTCGAGCTGGTTATTGCGGTCATACACCACGCCAAGGTTCATATAACCGGTCTTGAACTCGGGATCGATTTCGACGGCCCTCGTGAATGACTGCTCGGCGTGATCCAGCTTTTTCTGATCGAGATAGATAACGCCGAGATTGTTGTGGGCGTCGGTAAGGAAGTTGTTGAGCCGGACGGCCTTAAGGAGATATTCCTCCTCCTTCGCGTCGTCGTAGCCGTAAATGCGGCTGAGAAGAAAATAGGCCTCGGCGTTGTTCGGGTTGATCTCGAGCGCCTTGCGCGTTTCATCCTCGCAGAGCTTCCATTTGTTCGGATAGCGCTTGTCATCGGCCTCCTGGTAGTAGCGCGCGACCGAAAGGTGCGCCTCGTCGAGGTTCGGGCTGATCTCAATAGCCTTCTTGCTGAACTTGAACGAGTTCTCGATCAGCGCAAAATCGATTTTATTGGCGTAATTGCGAAGCTCCCAGTAGCGCAGCGAATACGCCTTGCCGAGCCCGGCGTAAGCGAGGCTGTAATTGGCGTCGATGCCGACCGCCTTGTTGAACATCTCGATGGCCTGCACGTAATTGAGCTTGTTCAGCAAGGATTCCTGCCCCTTGACATAGTACTCATAGGCGCTGATGTTGCTCGTGAAGTTCTGGGTGATGCGGTTCTTCACATCGAGCGTAATGGCGATATTGGTCTGGTTGATGATCTTGAGCGCTATCTCGTCCTGAAGCTCGAAGATATTGTCGATGACGCCGTCGGACTGCACCTGCTTGAGTATCTTGTGGCTCTCGACCTCGACGAGCTTGGCGTTGATGCGGATGCGGTTGCCGCTCTTGACGTAATTGCCGACAACGATGATATCCGCCCCGAGGGCCTTTCCGGCCTTCTTGGCCTTGTTCTCGTCGAGCACCCCGGACTGGCCGAGCTGGACCTCGCCGAGCACCTTGTCCACGTTGACCCGGTCGATGACGATGTAATCCTGGACGTTCTTGAGCTTGTACGAGATGGAGTCGGCAAGCCCGATCTCGAGCCAGGCTATGGACTTGTCCAGGGTCAGATTGTTGAACGAGGACACGCCGATAACCTTCTCGGCGAAGAGGGAACAGGTGAAAATGAATTGAAATACGACCAGAGATATGAGAAATGTTCGTTTCATAAACGGTCTCCCGAGTTCAAGATTACCGGTACGGCGTGCCATAGCAGCGCTCCGGGACGGAGCCAAACACTAAGACGGCCGTGCAATAAAATAAAGCACATTTTATCGTCCGCGGCAATGGCGAGTATGCAGGAATCACCAAAAAAGGTCGTTGTTGCGGGGTCACTGTACAGCGTCTCTCGGTCGTGGTCGGGAGAGCGGGGCATGACTGTTCATACGGCGGATCGACCGGTTCATGGATGAAACGAAGCGGGAGGGCGTGATGATTGCGCGAAGGCTGTTGATAAGAGGGGGAAGCATTGCCGCGGGCACTGGAGCGTCCGACCCGTACGTGAAGATCATCGAACGCGAACTCGCACCCGACGGTATCGAGGTGCTGAACCGCTCGCGTCCGGGCGATACGACCTTCGAGGCCGTATGGACCTATTATGAGGACATCGACGCGTTCCGTCCCGACATACTCCTTGTTCACTTCGGGATCGACGATATGTATCGTCCCGTTTACCGCTCGGAGTTCAAGGAAAACCTCGTGCAGCTCATACGGCTCGCACGCTCACGCTTCGGTCCGGATATATTATTGTTGACCTCCCCGCCCTTTGGCGATCCCTCTATGATGGACGCCGCGTCGATATACTACCGGGCAATCCGCGAGGTGACGGTGGACCTCGGCTGCGCGTACCTGCCGGTGCACCTGTGGTGGATGTCGTATCTCGAATCGGAGGGCGGCGCGGGAAGGCCGCTTTTTGAGGACGATGAACGCTATCCAAATAATCGGGGACACCGGATTATCGCCTCGGCGGTCGTCGAGAAAATAAGATCAATATCAGATAAATCGGGGAGACCGTGATGAGCGTTTTAATAAAAGACATACCGAAATCGAACAACGAGATCATCAGGATAGAGATATCCGAGTTCAAGGGCCGGGACCTCATCAACATACGGATCTGGTTCCAGTCCTTCGACGAAAAGGGAAACGCCGTGTATAAGCCCACGCAGAAAGGCATTGCGGTCAACGTCTCACAGTATGAAGAGCTGAGGGACGGCATCGAACGCATCGGCGCCTACCTCGCCGACAAGAAAGACGGAGCTACCCCGAAAAGCGAATAGCTCCGCGTTCGTAGAGCGCGAGTACACGAGCGGAGAGTTCCTCGCCGGCCCTGCGCACCTGAAGTTCATCGTGCAGGATGTCGGGATTGATCGTACCCGCGAGCACGTCCTCGATTAAGCAGCGCGCGGGCGGCACGACCCCGGCGAGGAGGCGTCGGCGTGTACCGGTGCCGACCCCTTTAAGCGCGGTCGCGATAAGAAACCATCCGGCGTCCACCAGGAGTGCGTCGTAATCACGCGTCTCGGCGAGGCGTGAAAGCAGGAACGAGATATCGGTCCGGCCTGAGGCAAAACGGCGTACGCGGGCCTTCCGTACCGCCGAGGCAAAGCGTACCCTCGACCCTGAAAGCTCGGTTGCGCTCGCGGTGCCGCCGGCAGGGTTTACGAGGGCTTCGACGGTTCTTCCCGAAACGCAGGTCCGCAGCGCCTCAATGCACGAGGGCGGGGCGCCGGCGAGGGCGATACCGGCGGTGCGCTCTCCGCAGAGGCCGAGCGCTTCGTACAGCGAGCCGTCACGACCGGAGGACTCGCAGAGCGACCAGAAATCCCCGTCGGGGAGCGAGCGTGCAAGACGAAGATCGAGGATGACGGCGCGAATGCCGCGCATCGGCGCGAAAACCCCCGGGGCCTCGGCCGACAGGGCGAGGCGGTGCAGCTCCTCATCAACGGAATAAACCCCTCCAGCGAGGTCGCGCCGCGTTATCCTCAGACGGCGAACGGCGGCCAGGTCATGCGCCTCACGCACGAGCGCGTCGGGCAATGAGGCGCACAGGCGATCCTCGTATTCCGGGAATGCGCGAAACAGCAGGAGCACCTGATAGGCGGAAAGACGGCCGCGGAGCGTGTGAAACAGCGCTTCGAGCTCACGCGGGGGCAGGCTTTCGATGAGCGGGCCGATGCGGGGAAAACACGCGCGGGTCGCGAGAAAATACTCGATGATTCCTTCTCCAATACGCTCCGGGCCCTCATCGCGATACTGTGCCGGCAGGAAAAGCTCGAAAAAATCGAAGGGAATCACGAGCCTGAAGCACGCTCCATCCGAGATCGACATATCCATGATATAGGACGCTACGGGCTCCGCGTATGCCGGAGCCGTCAGCACGCGTACCGTGGCAGGCATGCCGGAAGCGATGCATAAAAGCAGGGATACGGCTTTTTCCAGCGGACCGGCGAAACCGGAGAGCTTTGTAAGGGTTTCGCCTGAAAGGCCGTCGGCGGCGAGCGTCACCGAGAGACGTCGCCGCTCCGAAGCGATCGAGATGATGAACACGGGAGGAGCGAAGGGGTCGTGCGGGTCCGACGGGACGAGTGGGGAAAGGGCCACGATCCTCGAATCGAGGTGTTCCTCGAGACCGGGAAGAAGAAGATTTGTCAGGAGCCGCGAGGGCATGGTAAAACGCATTGAACACTCCGGTACGGATTGCATAGGGTGAGCACATGATACGACCCAATACGCCTTCGAGCAATAAAAAGATACGGACCATCCTTTTCATGCAGCTCCCGCTCATAGACCATGGATACAACTATATACAGGGGAACGTGCCCTATGCTCCGGCAGCGATGGCAGCACACGTACGGCGTCACAGGCAGGGAATGGTCGTCGTCGATCACCTGCCCTTCGTCATCGCGAATCTCTGTTCGGACAGGGTGATCGCGCGCTATATCGCGCGGACGGCGCCGGAGGTGTTGTGCATATCCTGTTACCTGTGGAATGTCGAACGCAGTCTCGAAATAGCCGATACGGCGCGGACGATGCTCCCGGAACTCATCGTCGTGGCGGGAGGACCGGAAATACAGGAGGGTGCCTGGGCGCTTTCAGAGCCTCGCGCGTCGGTCGATTACTTCGTCGCTGGCGAGGGCGAATGGTTTTTCGAGCGGTTTTTTTCCGGCGCTCAAATGGAAAATTGCGAAAAGATCGTAAATGCTAACCGCCTCGTCGTTCAACCCGATGCGGAGCTCGTCGATATCCGCTCGACGCAGGAACCGTTCACCGGCGGCGAACTGGACACCATGGCCGACGGCTCGGTGTTCATGGAGATGACGAGGGGCTGCCCGTACCGCTGTTCATACTGCTTTTACTCCGGCAACTGCCCGGGCGTGCGCGAGCGCGACTTCGGCGTACTGCTCGAGGCGCTCAAACGGGGCGGGAACATCGAGTTAAACGAGATCTATATCCTTTCGCCAACTTTTAACAGAACGCCGGACTTCCGCGGCAAGCTCAAAACGCTCGCCCGCAGCAACGCCGGCGTCCGCCTGCATACGGAGATGCGAACCGAGGGCATCGATGCCGAGACCGCCGGGCTTCTGTACGAGGCCGGTTTTCGCAGCCTCGAGGTGGGCATCCAGACGCTCACGCCGGGGGCCCTGCGGCGCATCGGGCGTCGCGGGGATGTGCAGAGGGCGATGGAGGGCATGCGCATGCTTCTGCACGCGGGCATCGATTTGAAGATCGGCGTTATACCGGGGCTTCCCGGCGACGATCCCGTGCGCTTCATAGAGGGAGTGAGGACGCTCGTCGAAGAAGGCTTCGGCGCATCGCTCGAGCTCTATCCCCTGATGATGCTCCCCGGCACCCGTATTCGGCGTGAGGGAGAACGAGAGGGGGCGGTCTTCCAGAAAAAACCGCCGTATTATCTCGTCAATGGATGGGGTTTCGATGCGGACGATATGACCGCCATACGACGAGACCTCGAGGAGATGACAGGCTATTCGCACCAGACACCGAGGCTCCCGGATTTCAGCGAAGGAGAGGGGGGCGTGTTCTGCCGCGGCGTCCGCTTCGATGGAGATGTCGCGGCGGCCTGGGACGGGAGACGATACGCTGACCGTATCGACAGCGCGGTATTCAGCTTTCACATGTATTGCGGCACCGCGATACGCGCGCTCCCGGCCCTTCGCTCGCTGTTCGCTACGCTTCCGCTTCAACACCAGTTTTACAATCTGATCTTCCATTCGGAGGAGATACAGGACGAACAGGGTATCGGTAGATTTCTGAGGGAAATCGACGGAGATTTTCCGCATCGACGCATGCACCTCTTCGACGACTGGCGGGAGGGCGCGCAGTTCATGTTCCACCAGGTCTTTAACGACGAAAGCAGGTTCAGGGATGCCTGCGGGCGCTATGGCATCGTCGACCCTATATTGCGCATCGACGCCGCCGGAAGAGGCTCTCTGGCTGAAATCGCGCGGATGCCGGGATGCGCGATCCTCGTTGCACGGGGAGCGCTCGGACCGCTCGAGGACGGGATGCTGGACCACTGGGGCGATAGAACAGAGGACATCGCGTTTGAAAGCGAGGACGAGGCCGCCCGGTATTTCAAACGCGCCGGGCGCGAATGCATACAGTGGCCGTTCAGTTTCGGCATACAGGATCTACGGTAAAGGGCGGGATTCAGGAGCCCTGGTGCAGGTTGGCAATGAACGGCCCCGAGGCATGGGAGATCCTGAGGTCTTTGAGAATCTGGAATTCGTCTTCGAGCAGGATGTTTCGGGCGAGCACGGGGATGCCGAGCTCATCGGCGAAGAGCTTGAGACCGTTGATGATCTTGATCCGCTCGGGGAAGAGGTGGATGTTGCGTATGATGTTCTCGGAAAAGCAGAGAAGGCTGAAGTCCGCCGTGGAGAGAATATTGAGAATGTCGTTGCCGATGTAGCAGTTATCAATACCCAGAGAGACGTTACGGGGCAGGTCGGAGGCGATACCGGCAAGGAGCTCGGCCGGGATCGACTCGAGGACGCTTTCGTTCAGCATCAGCACCACCTTCTTGTCGGGGAGCGCACGGCCGAGGAGCCGCGCGTACTCGTCGATCTCGATCGCCGCCACCCACGGAATGACGATCGGGCATTCGATCTCGCCGGAGAAGGATTCGGCGAAAAGCCTCATGAATTTCTCGAAATCATCGCTTTTTGCGATGCTTTTACTGAGAAGGAGCTCCGTGAAGTCGGTCTTAATGATGAAATTGCTCGAGGAGAAGTAATGGTACGAGGGCTCCATCGAGACTAAATTGTAAAAGCTCTTGATCTCGAGTACGCCTTTCAGGGAAGAGGAGTCGTAGAGGGCGTGCCGCACCTCATTGAAGATGTTGATGAAGAAGTCCCTCTTGTTGTCCAGCAAATACACCCTGTCGCGGATGTGCTCGATTTCCTCGAGGAGTTTTCGTGGATTTCCCTTTTCGAAATAGATGACATCACCGGAGAAATAGATATCGAAAAAGTAGTTAAGGATAAAGATGAAAAAATCCATGGAGATGTCGCGGCAGAGGCCCTTGAACTTCTCGGGATTGTACGAGAAGTCGACAATGCTCGGAAAGAGGGCCACAACCTCGTAGCTGAAGAAATTGGTGACGGCGAGATGGGTGTCGGACGGGAAGTTGCACTCGCATGCCCAGTTGATGATGAACTTTATGTTCTCGATATCGTAATCGATGTTTCTCTGCCCGCGAAGCGACTGGAGGTTGAACAGCGGCTCGAGCTTGATGATGAGCACACCGATGCTGCGTACCTCGAAATCGAGGTTGATGATCTGTTCGAGGGTCTGCGGAAGATAGGGGAGCTTGGAAACCGGCTCGTTGAACGGAGCCTCGAAAAAGGTCCCCTTGCGGGTCCTCAGGTATTCCCAGAATCGGTCGTTTCGCGCCATTATGGGCCGGAATACGTAGGTGCGTCCCCTGCCGTCGTTCTTGGCCGCGTAGAGCGCCTGGTCGGCGCGGGAGAGCAGCTCAGAGATGGTGGAGGCCATGGACGGATACTCCGCTATACCGGCGCTGAAAGAGATATGGAACACCTCGATCGAACCCGCCTGCCGAAACGGCGTCGCCATAAGCTCCTCGCGGAGCTCATCGATGGTTATGGTGGCGGAGGCGGCGCTTGTTTCGGGGAAAAGAATAACGAATTCCTCGCCGCCGAATCGCGCGGGGAAGAAGCACTCGGAGGAGCGCGTCTTTAGTATTTCGGCCAGCTTCATGAGCACGAGATCGCCCGTCTGATGGCCGTAGGTGTCGTTGACTTTTTTAAAAAAATCGAGATCGAGGATACAGAGCGAGACCGCGGTGGCATGAGGGTTTTCGAGCTCGCCGGCGAATCGCTTCAGGAACTCGCGCCGGTTGTAGAGGCGTGTGAGCTCATCGGTGATGGAGAGCTGATACAGCTCGTCGAAGCTGCTTACCTTGGATCGAACCAGCGCCCGCAGCTCGTCGGCGTTGAACGGCTTGGCAAGGTACGCGTCGGCGCCGGTCTGCAGGGCCGTGATGCGGTCGTCCACTTTGTCGGACGACGAGATGAAAATGAAAGGGATGAGACGCGTCTTGATTCCGGTACGGATCTTCCGGCACAGCTCATAACCGTTGAGCTCCGGCAGATCGATTTCGGAGATGATGATGTGCGGAAGCTGATAGGTGATGGCGCCGAGGGCCTCGATCCCGGTATGCGCGGTAATATAGTCGTAATCGATGTCGCTCAGCGCCTCGCAGATCAGGGCGACATCCTCCTCCAGGTGGGCGACCACGAGCACGGTTTTCAGGGTTATTCTAAGTTCCTTCACGCCGGGCCTCCCTACATGCCGAGAAAGGAGTTGATTTCGTCGTTGAGTGCGGCGAGCGCGGAGGCCGCGGCGTCGTCGTAACGGAGGTCGGGCCGCTGGCGGTACGCGTAGTTGATGGCGCTCGACGAGTTGATCCGGTGCAGGGAGAAATCGGGATGAAGCCGCAGGGCCGAGCAGACGGCCTCCACGCTCCCGCCCTGGGAACCGATGCCCGGTATCAGCAGGGGAATATCGAGGCCTGACTTGATGAATATGTTGCCGATGCTCACGAGCTCCTCCGGGTAGGTGGCGCCGACGATGGCCCCTATGCCGGGCCGGTGCCATTCGACGATTTTTTTCGATACCCACAGAAATAGCGGCTCTCCCTCGATGACGAGGTCCTGGAGCTCGCCGGAGCTTTTGTTCGAGGTCTTGTTGAGGATGTACGCCCCCTTCGCCGGGTAGTTCGTCAGAAACGGCTCGATGGAGTCGAAGCCGAGATAGGGGGAGAGCGTCACCGCGTCGGCGTTGAAAAACTCATAGGCCTCGCGGCTGTAGGCCTCGGCCGTGGAGCCGATGTCGCCGCGCTTGACATCGAGTATGACCGGGAGGCCGAGCCCCCTGCAGGCGTCGATGACGGCGGCAAGGGTACCGATGCCGTCAAGACCGTACTGGGCATAAAACGCGTAATTGGGTTTTACGGCCGCAGGAAGGATGTTTCTGCGCGCCATCGTGTTGAGCATCGTTTCATAAAAAGACCGTATGCGCTCGCCCGGACTTCCCTTTTCGACGGGTATGTTCCCGAGTACGGGATCGAGCCCGAGGCAGACGATGGAGTTGAACTTCCTCGCGGACGATCTGAGCAAAGAGCAGTAATCCATGGATGATCCTTTACGCCTGTAATATTTGGCGGTCCCGGAAAACGTCGTACGACGACGGGCCGGGATACCTCACCGCTTACCGCCGTCCGCGGGAGGGGCATTCCCCTTTTCCCTTAATGAGCCGATATAGGCGGAGTAAGTAGAAAAATTAGTATCATCAAATAAAACAAAGTATACGTCGATGCGGTATCCGGTTTCCGCCATAAAATTTAGTACCGTCTTCACCGCGACCTCACAGGCCTCCTCGGGAGGGTACGCGTACACGCCGGTCGAGATAGCCGGGAAGGCGATGGAGCGCAGGCCGTGGCGCATCGCCAGGTCCAGGGAATTCCGATACGATGAGCGCAGCGTCTCGTGCTCTCCCGACGCGCCGTCTTTATAAACGGGGCCGGGCGTGTGGATCACGTGGCGGGACGGAAGCTTGTGCCCGCCCGTGATTCGCGCCTCACCATGACGGCAGCCGCCGAGGCGGCGGCATTCTTCAAGCAGGCCGGGCCCGGCGGCACGATGTATCGCCCCATCGACGCCGCCGCCGCCGAGAAGGCTCGGATTCGCGGCGTTTACGATGGCATCGACGCGCTCGCGGGTAATGTCCCCCCGGCGGACGAACAGCCGGTCGAGCAGTTCGGATGAAGACGAAGCCACGGCCCGTACCCCCGTGATGAAATAATTGTCGAACATGACCGGGGCTGTTTATAAACGGCTCGCTCCGGTTCTATCTATGCAGTCCCTGAACCGGTCTACTATACGACCGCATGCGGCCGAGCGATACCAAAAAATTATGCCGGTCGTAAAAATGTTGTATACTACGAATGGTGGGGAGATGATGCGTAAGCGGAGCGAAATACGAAAGTAAAATGGTGGAACCGTTTCGTATTTTACGGATAGCAGACTCAGCTCCGATATATTATGTCTCATTAAAAAACGGCGTAAAAGACGGAAAGATGATACGAAAGTTCGATATAATAGTCGTTGGGGCGGGGCACGCAGGGGCGGAGGCGGCGCTCGCCTCGGCACGCATGGGCTGCTCGACGCTGCTTCTTACGGGGAACCTCGATACGATCTGTCAGATGAGCTGTAACCCGGCGATCGGCGGGCTCGCCAAGGGGCACCTGGTGCGGGAGATCGACGCCCTCGGCGGAGAGATGGCCAGGGCCATCGACGAGACGGGCATACATTTCAAGATGCTGAACAAAAGCAAGGGCCCGGCGGTCTGGGCGCCGAGGGCACAGGCGGACAAGAGGGACTATCAGATCAGGATGAAATCGGTCATCGAGTCCGAAAGAAACATCACGATGATACAGGACATCGCCGCGCGGATTCTCGCGGAAGACGGCCGCGTGCGGGGGATCGTGACCGTGCGGGGGCAGGAGCACCATGCGCAGGCAGTCATCATCTGCACGGGGACCTTTCTCAAGGGGCTAATCCATATCGGGGAGTACAATGAGAAAAGCGGAAGGCTCGGCGACTTCTCGTCCGAGGAGCTTTCGGATTCATTACGCGGGCTTGGCTTCCCGGTACAGCGGCTCAAGACGGGCACGCCTCCCCGCGTCAATGCCGACTCTATCGATTTCTCCAAATGCACGATCCAGCACCCCGACGAGGTGCCGTCGCCGTTTTCATTCGAGACCGCCTCGATCGAACGTCCGCAGGTGCCGTGCTGGATCACCGGCACCACCGAAGAAACGCACCGCATAATCCGCGACAACCTGCACCGCTCGCCGCTCTACGGCGGGCGCATCAAGGGCATCGGGCCGCGCTACTGCCCCTCGATAGAGGATAAGGTCGTCCGTTTCGCCGGCAAGCCCGGCCATCAGCTCTTCCTCGAACCGGAGGGAATGTCAACGAAGGAGATATACATCAACGGATTTTCGAGCTCGCTCCCCGAGGACGTACAGCTCGAGATGATCCGCACCCTGCCGGGCCTCGAAGAGGTACGGGTGATGCGGCCGGCCTACGCGGTGGAGTACGATTTCGTTCCGCCCGGAGAACTCAGAAGCACCCTCGAGACGAGGCGCATCGCGGGGCTGTATCACGCGGGGCAGATAAACGGCACCTCCGGGTACGAGGAGGCCGCGGGGCAGGGGCTTGTCGCGGCCATAAACGCCGTACGTAAGATTCGGGGCATGCAGCCGTTCGTGTTGAAGCGCTACGAGGCCTACCTCGGCGTAATGATCGACGATCTCGTCACCAAGGGTGCGGACGAGCCGTACCGTATGTTCACCTCGCGCGCCGAACACCGATTGCTACTCAGGCAGGACAACGCGGACCGCCGTCTGATGGGATACGGGCTCGAAAACGGACTGCTGGCTCGCGAGCGCTACGAGCGGATGGAGCTGAAATACCGAAGGGCCGACGAGCTCGTGCGGGATCTCTCGTCGAGAATGCTGGTAGTGGAAGGGGTCCTGAAGGAAAAGCTCGCCTCGTCGAAGCAGATGACGCCTACCCCATCGGGGAAGATGAACGCGGGACAGCTCCTACGGCGCCCCGGGATACGGATTTCGGACGTACTCGCTGCGCTCGGGGAGGAGATCGACGGGGACATGGCCGCGATCGCCGAGATGCAGATAAAATACGAAGGCTATATCGAAAGGGACCTCGAAAGGATACGCAAGATGGAGCGGATGGAGTCGCGGCGCATACCGGACGCGTTAGAATACGCCTCGGTGGCGGGGCTCAAAAACGAGGCGCGCGAAAAGCTCGAGCGCCTGCGGCCGGAGACGATAGGCCAGGCGTCAAGGATCTCGGGCGTGGACCCGTCGGACATATCGCTCGTGATGGTACGGATCGAATCGATGGCCCGTGCGGCGCGAAAAGCGGGAGCGGGAAGCGGCAAAGATGGGAGATAGACCGCATGTAGGCGCCGGTCGTGCGCAGGGATCCGCTTTCGCGGACGACGGGGGCGCCATGTTCCACGTGGAACAGCAGACCGTTCGGGAATGGGCAAAGCGAAACGGCATAGCGCTCCCGGTGGGCGCGACGGACCGCCTGGTGCGCTATGCCGCACTAGTGATCGAGGCGAACCGGCGGCACAACCTGACGGGGTGCGCCACGATAGAGGAGGCGGTGGAAAGGCTCGTGCTCGCGAGCCTGGAGCCGCTGCGCCGTCTCGATGTTCCACGTGGAACACGCTTCGCCGACATAGGATCGGGGGCCGGAGTGCCGGGGATCCCGCTCGCGCTCGTGCTCGCCGGCGCCGCCGGTGTGCTTATGGAGGCACAGGCGAAGCGCGCCGCCTTCATCGAGTGTGCGCTGAAGGAGCTTGCGCTTTCGACCCTGTCAGTGGTCTGCGGACGAATCGAGAATCTCGCCTGCCTCGCCGAGTACAGGGGCGCCTTCGACGTCGTGTTCAGCCGCGCCTTCGGGCCCGTTTATGTGGTGCTCGAGATGGCGCTCCCGTTGTTGAGAACGGGAGGGTATCTGTATATCTATTCGAAGCTCCGGGGGGGCGACCTGGAGCGGGGCATTATCGAACATGCGGTGGCCCTGGGCGGGTGCGTCGACCTGGAACGCGCCGACGCCGGGGGTGTCGTCGTCAATAAGACCGCTGAAACGCCGGGGGCCTATCCGCGCAGATACGCGGTCATCAGGCGCGCGGCCGGAAGAATCGGCGGGGACGGGGAACATGAGACATAATAATTCGATGCTGTCGGACGCGTCCGCTCGCGCCGCGCGGCGGCCGTGCCGGGGGGTGGGGCGATAATGAAGCTCGCCATCGTGCTGAGCCCCTTTCTGCTCCTCGCCGCCGGCCTTTTCTCTGCCGACGAGCTGCGTTTCCGCGTGAAGAGCGATCCCTCGCTGATCGTGCCGGGATTCGGCTCGGAGGGGGTACTGCTCGGAGAAAGGGTCGAGACGCTGCTGCGCGACCGGGGCCGTCCGGACCGCGTCGCGCTCACGGGGGACGCGAAGGACCTCTTCGGAGAGGTGTTCGGGCAGGCCTCGGGCCCCGCCATCCGCTTTGACCGAATCTACCAGTATCCGTATGGTCACTTCGCGGTATTCCTGCTGGGGGAGGAGGTGGTCGCCGTCGCCGGATACGACAGGGTGCGCGTCACGAGCGACGCGGTCGGCATCGCCGCGGGGGCGGAGTCCTTTATCTTTAATTATGGGAACGAGGGGCTTGAGCGCCTTACCCGGCGCAGGAGCGTCATGTACGTATACCGAAAGCTCGGCATCGCCGTCGCCGACGACGCGGGAGACGATACGATCGATCTCGTGCTGGTCTTCACTGCAACGAAAGGCCCTGGGGCGGGGCAAGGACCGCCTCGCTGACGCGGGCGGCCTCGGCATCGCCGATGCCGTAGATGCCGAAGACGATGTCCTCGATCGTCTCCCGCGCGCGCAGCCCGGTGCCGGAATCGGGCGCTTCCATGACGTGCCGCACGAGTGAACGCATTTTTTTTCGCGTTCCGCCGTCGGCGCTTTTAAGCGGCAGCCGCTCGAGGTTTCCCCTGAGCACCTTCACCGTAAAGAAGTTCTTCTCGTAATAATACTGCATGAGGCGCGAATTGAGCAGCGCGAGCAGGCATTCCGGTTCGAGGGACGGATCCTCCGGGATGAGCGCGTTGACGTTGTTGAGCGAATAGCGGCCCTCGGCGTCGAGGGCGAAGACGAGCCGCCTGCCGATGAACTTATACAGAAGCTTGTTCGGCGTGAGGTAGAGCTCGCGCGGGGCCACCTGCTGGAGGGCGGCGGGGTCGTATCTGAAATGATGTCCGCTGAAGTCGATGCGGTACTGGGTGAGATCGCGCCCGATGATGATAGGGTCGGGCGTTGCATCCGAACGCGCGCCCCTGAGATGGCGCGGGTTGTCGCCGGTCACCACGCCGAGGAAAAAGCGCACCGCTCCCTTAAGATAAAAACTCGCGTCATCCTCCATGCGCGCAATGAGCTCGACGGCACGGCGCGAATAGTGTATGTTGAAGATGTTCTGCGGCGTCGAATCGTAATGGGCCTGTGGTATCAGCGTGGAGGTGGCGGACCCGTTCGCGGATGCCGGAGATATCCTGACAATATGTCGCGAGCGCGCGGCGGCCGAGTCCTCGCGCGCGGCGATGAACGAGACCGCGGGGGCGAACACCCCTCTGAAGCGCTCACCCCAGGAGGCGATGTCGAGGATGCGCATGTGGTCGATCACCCGGCGCCGTGAAACGCTGTGTGCGCCGATGTTGAGATAGGCCTCGGGCAGGAGAAAGGCCATCACGCCCCCCGGGCGGAGTATCTCGTTCGTCCGCTCGATGAACAGGGTGAAGCTGTTAATGCCGGACTCCGCCGACGAGAAGCGCGCGCGCGCCGCGCGCTTCTCGTCCGCTGAAAGGCGCGACCCCCAGGGGGGGTTGCCGATGACGGTGGTGAGTCCGCTCGTTTCGGCGAGCGGCCCCGGGAGAAGTTCATTGAACAAATAATTTATATTGTATATGTTGGTGATTTTGTCCTCGCCGACGCCCGAAACCCGCGAAAGGTTCCATCTGCATATCGAGGCGGCGACCGGGTCTATATCGATGCCGTGGAGACGATGACGGATGATGTCTTCCGCGTTTTGGCGCTTCCCAAACCTTCGGCCGCCCGTGCCCGAGAGGAGGGCATAGGCGGCGATGAGGAACTGGCCCGAGCCGCAGGCCGGATCGAGGATTCGCTGCGGCGGGCCGACGGCCCCCGCGGCGAGCGCGCGCGAAACGATATAATCGACGATATCGCGGGGAGTGAAGTAGCGGCCGTGCTTCTTGCGCGTCTGCCTGGCCTGGAGCTCCTGATGGACATAGCCGAGAAGGTCGCCGTCCACAAGGATGTCCCACCGGTAGAGGAGGTCCTTGAGCTCCTCGAGCGCGCGGCGGCGCTCGACTGCAAGCCCTGCGGGAAGCGGGCCATGGTCCATGAGATAGGAGAGCATCCCGCTCGGAGACGCGGATATGCCGTCCTCCGGGCAGTCGCGGTCTCCGAGAAGCGCGATGCGGTAATCGACGTATTTTTCGTGTCGTGTCAGATAGTGTTTGCGATTCATCGGTATAGCGGACCACTTTCGGGAATTTGTCTTGAAATAAACACCCCGCTCTCAGCATCTATATCGTGCCCTTGCGGTATAAAGATTTAGCAAAACATCGCGGGCGGGAACGCTGATAATGCACGAGCTTTCGATAATGGGCAACATCCTGGACATCGTCCTTGACTTTGCCGGGCGCAACGGCGCCAAACGGGTCGTCAGGATCAACCTCCAGGTCGGAGAGATCTCCGACCTCATTCCGGAATGGATGCAGACCTACTTCGATTTCGTCAGCAAGGATACGATCGCGGAGAAGGCCGAGCTTTCGGTGGAGCATGTGCCGGCCGTGCTGCGCTGCAAGGCCTGCGGAACGGAGTTCAGGTTCACCAAGGAGGATTGGCGCTTCTCCTGTTCCGCGTGCGAGTCGGCGGACATAGAGATTATCAGCGGACGCGAGTTCAGGATCGTCAGCATCGAGGTGGAATGAGGAGGCGGCTATGGTCCGTGTCGGAATAATCACCGTCAGCGACCGCTCGTCGAGGGGGGAGCGCGAGGACCTCTCCGGGCCCGAGATCAGGCGCTGGGCGGAGCGCATGGGCCACGCGGTGGAGGCCGAGTCGATCGTTCCGGACGAGATGATGCACATTCAGGCGGAGCTCATCGCGTTCGCGTCGAGGGGGATCGACCTCATCCTGACCACCGGCGGCACCGGCTTCGCGCCGCGCGACCTGACGCCCGAGGCGACGCTTGCGGTCATAGACAGGGCGGCGCCCGGTTTTGCCGAGGAGATGCGCCGGCGCTCGCTCGCCATCACGCCGCATGCCATGCTCTCGAGAGCGGTGGCCGGGATCCGCGGCTCCAGTCTCATCGTCAACCTGCCCGGAAGCCCGAAGGCCGTGCGCGAAAATCTCGAGGTGATCGAACAGGCGATCCCGCACGCGGTGGAGCTTTTACGGGGGAGGGTTGCCGACTGCGGTACGCAAAACGGCTGAGCGCCGTCTGCCGGCGGTGCGTCATCCCGGCTTGCCGGGATCGAAAAAGCCTGCACAGATTATCCGGCTGAACCGATAGTATATACAGAAAACGCTATCTTGAGAAAAATCGAAGCATGACATGATTCCACGGCTCGAACACAGGATAAAACTCCTTCTCCGCACGGCGGCGCTTTTCTTTCTTGTCGCCTGCATCGTCGCGCCCGTGCAGGCGGGACCGAACATCAGGATTCTCTCGGTGGATGCCGGGGCCGAATTCCCGACGGTTCTGCTTCGCGTCGCCGTGTCGAACGGGGGACGGGATGCCGTCGCCAACCTGAGCGACGAAAACATACAGGTCTACGAGGACGGTTTCCGCGTCAATTACGTGAGCGTAAAGCCCTCGGCAGAAAACGCCGCGGCGGCCCGTTTCGTCCTCGCCATCGACTCGAGCAGGAGCATCAGCGCGAAAGACCTCGAGCGCGTCAAAAGGGCCGCCCTGGGCCTTATCGATGCCTCCTCTCCCGCGGACAGCTTCGCCGTCGTGCGCTTCAACGACGAGGTGAATATCGCCTGTCCGCTCACGACCGCGCGCGAGCGGCTCGACCGCTGTGTTGGCGAAGCGAAAGGGCACGGCTCGCGCACCCAGCTCTACACCGCGGTCTATGATTCGATCGGATTGCTCGGCAGGGACGGCGCCGGCCCAAAGGCGGTGATCGTCTTCACCGACGGCAGGGACGAGGGGAGCAGCCTGGAGAGCGGCGACGTCGTGGCCCTCGCGAAGGAGAATGCGGTACCCGTGCATGTCGTCGCCGTCCGTCCGGGCCGGGCGTCGCGCCGCCTGGAGCGCATCGCGAGGCTCACCGGCGGCAGCTTTGTCCGGTGCTGCGCGGAGGAGGACATTCGTGCGCTCTATGGCACGCTGAAAACCGGCGGGTCGAACCGGTATGACGTACGTTTCCGCTCGATGGCGCCGGCCGACGGCAAAGCGCGTTCGGTCGAGGTGCGGCTCCGCTACGATTCGCTCAGGGACCGGGACGCGCGCGAGCTAACCTACCGGCGCGGCATCGTCGGTGTGGAGCTCCCCACGCTGCCGCAGGTTCTCCTCGTGGTGCTCATCCTTTTCATCATCGTCCTTTTAATCGGCTGCGTTTTGATTCTCCTGCGCCGAGGCAGTCTCGCGATCAGGCGCGCGGCCATGGATCCGGCCGGTTTCGCATCGGGCGGACGACCTCCTTTTATAGCGGACGAGTTCGAGGCGGCCCTGAGACGTGATGAGGAGGCGAAACTCCACCGGGACCGGCTCGTCACTCCCCAGGATCCGGAATACATCTACGCGAAGGCGTGGCTGGTGCAGAAGGACGGCCCCGAGGTCGGGAAGAAATTCCCGATGTACTGGGAGGAGATAACGATCGGGCGTGACGAGGAAAACGCGATCGTGATCAGAGACGACGCCGTGTCGCTCAGGCACGCCCGTATCAGGGAGATGAAGGGGGCGTATTATCTCTTCGACCTCGCCTCGGACAACGGAACCTTTCTCAATGGCAGGAAGCTCCTCAGGCCACGGCCCCTCTACGACTGGGACGAGTTCCGGCTCGGGCGTACGCTTTTCATCTTCCGCGGATCCAGGATATCATGAGCGCCGTGTGACGATTGCGCAGGCTATAGCTGCGCACGCATTTTTACTTGCCAATATTCGATTAATTCACTTTTATACGATTCATTGGATGCCGGGCCTCCGCGGTTCGCCGCGGAGCCGGTCGCGCACTATTGAAAAGATACGCGGGGGATGGATATGCGCTATTGCATAATTGGTTCGGGCGGCAGGGAGCACGCGATCGCCTGGAGGCTTCTATCCGACGGCAGCGCCGACGAGGTGTACGTTCTGCCGGGAAACGGCGGGATCGCCGAAGAATTCCGCGTGAAGCTGAAAATCGACGATTTCAAGGGAATCGCTGAATTCTGCTCCGGGGAAAGGATCGACATGGTCGTGGTCGGGCCCGAGGTGCCGCTGTCGGCGGGGATTACGGACTATCTCGTGGAGCGGGGCATCAGGACCTTCGGTCCCTCCAGGCGCGCCGCGATGCTCGAAGGAAGCAAGCTCTTCGCCAAGCGGATCATGCGCGCCTGCGGCGTCCCCACCGGGGACTATCACGAATTCAATACGCGCGACGGCCTTCTCCGCCATATCGACACGACCGAAGCGTTTCCGATGGTGATCAAGCTCGACGGCCTCGCCGCGGGGAAGGGCGTCGGCATTCCCGAGAACAGAAAGGACGCGCGCGCTTTCGTCGATGCGATGGTCCGGGACGGCATGAGGGTTTTCGTCGAAGAGTACCTCGAGGGCGAGGAGGCCTCGGTGCTCGGGATCTGCGACGGCGACACGGTGCTTCCGCTGGTGGCGGCACAGGACCACAAGCGCATATTCGACGGGGACCGTGGGCCCAACACCGGAGGAATGGGCGCCTATGCGCCGGCACCAGTGATGACGGCTGAACGCCTCGAGCGCGTCCGTCGCGAGGTACTGGTCCCGACGATCGAGGGCATGAAGAGGGAGGGTATCCCGTTCAAGGGGATATTGTACGCCGGGGTCATCGTGAAGGGGGACGAGATCCGGGTCCTCGAGTTCAACGCCCGCTTCGGTGATCCCGAAACGCAGGTGATTCTGCCGCTTTTGGAAAACAGGCTCGGAGAGCTTTTCAGCGCCGCCGTGGATGGCACGCTCGCGCGGTGTGCGGTTCGTTTCAAGCGGAAGAGCGCGATAACCGTCGTAATGGCCTCGGGAGGATACCCCGGAGAATATGAAACGGGAAAGCCGATAAAGGGCCTCGACTCGCTGCCGGAGGGTGCGCTGGTGTTCCATGCCGGCACCGAAACGCGGGATGGCTCCTGCTACACCGCCGGCGGCAGGGTGCTCAACGTGACGGCGACGGCGAACGATCTCGCCGGTGCGCGCGAACTGGCGTACGAGGCGGTCGGGAGGATATCATTCGAGGGGGCCGTCTTCCGCAAGGATATCGGCCACCGGGCGCTTAAATAATTCCCGCAGGTTAAGACGCTCCTGTTGGAAAAACGAAGCCGGATGTTCGCGCTGGAATTGCAGGTTGATGGCCCCGAGCATCGTATTGAGGTTTTCTATCCCGAGGATAAACGGCGATTCGATGCGGCCGAGCCCGGAAAAGTTTTTGGGGCAGAAATCAACACTGCCGTCCACATAGACCGGAAGCCCGTGGGTGCGGCAGATGAGCGGCCGCGCCTCGTAGACGGCGCAGAGCCCGTTCTGGAGCAGAACGCAGGGCCGCCCTTCTTCTGCCGGTTCGGCCGCGCGGCGCATGAGCTCATCCATCAGCACCGGACCGAGCGAAGCCGCGTAATGCAGGAGCATCCAGGCTTCAAGTGCGTTTACGGTTTCAAGAATGCAGCAGGAGTCGCAGCCGGGGGAACAGGCCATCGAGTCTCCGTGCTCGCGCAGTACTCCGGAGGAAAACTCGTCGACGCGGCGCACGAGGGCGCGGTAATGAGCGATTGAGGTCATTGCCGTCCAGTGTATCCGACGTCCCGGCTTTGTCAATTTTTCCATGGGGGTCTTCATGAAATACGGGAATTATTCGGTGATTGCGGCCCTTGCTGCCGTTCTTTTCGGCTCTTTATCCGCGGGCGCGCAGACCGTCACCAACTTCGATTACTTCGGCGCCAAACTGCTGAAAAAGGGAGCCGGGTACGAGGAATACGCCAAACCCGACGGCACGAAGATATACAAGTACCCCGACCGCGAAAAGGCCGTCCTTAACGATGGAACGGTTATCGTGCGGCGCCCGGACGGTGGGCGGGAGATAAGCGTCCCGGATGGACGCAGGCTAATCATAGATTTCGACGGTACGAGGCATTACCGTAAAGCCGACGGAAGCGAGCGGACGATCTCGCTCGACGGCAAAACCCCCTATGGTGAAGACATCGCACCGGCCGAAACAACCGTTGCGACCGGCGGTGCCCGTATTACGGTGGTCTTCGATCCGATGCTTTCGGACGACCATCTCGACAGCAGTGCTAAAAAATTCTTCGATGAGCTGACCGCCTCGCTCAGGGCCGCAATCGCCTCGGCCAAACCCAAGGAAGGATTCGAGGGCCGCCTCGTTGTTTCCCTGTGCCGGTTCGCGAGGACCGGTTACTGCAGGCGAAGGAACGCGCAGGAGCTCACGGTAACGATTTTCCGCGGAGGCCGCGAGCGTGCCGTCATGACGCTTCCGTATCCTGCACTGTTGAAGGACGAGGAGCGTCGAGACTTCGCCGGGAGGGTCGCGGAACGCGTGTTCGCCGAATAGACCATGGTCTGCGGAGTTGTTGCATAATTGGAGATTAAAGCGTTTTCCGACCGCCTGCGGCGGGCGAAACTGGATGGCCGCACGCTATACAACAAGTCCAATTAGTATTTGACTGAGGCCCGGTGATGAGCGAAAATACGGCCGGGAGGATCGTGGTATTCCCAATGACTGAAGAGCCGGGGTAATGGATGACAAATGAAATACAGGACGACGGCCGCGCGATGGTGGAAGCGCTTCGCTCCGGACACCCCGAGAAATTCACCACGATCGAGAAGGCCTTCTCCCATATACGGCGGGGCGGAAGGATCTTCGTTTCGACGGCCTGCGCCGTGCCGGGATATCTTGTCCGATCGCTCGTTGAATACGCGGCCGCCAATCCGGATCTTCTCCCCAGGGACGAGATCATCCACGCCTATACCCTCGGCGTGTCGCCGTACTTCGACGAGAGGCTGAAGCAGAACTTCCGGTATAATTGTTTTTTTATCGGCCACAGTATCCGCGAGGCGGTCACTGGGGGGGAGGCCGACTACACGCCGGTTTTTTTCTCGGGGGTGCCGAGGCTCTTTCATCAGCGGATCGTCGAAATCGACGTCGCGCTGATCCAGACCTCCCTTCCTGACCCCAGCGGCATGCTGAGCCTAGGGGTAAGCATCGACATCGTGAAGGCCGCCGTTGAAAACGCGTCGATCGTGATCGCCCAGGTCAATTCGTTCATGCCCAGGGTGCACGGTGACACCTTTATCAGCGTGGATAAGGTCGATTTCATCTTTCATCACGACGAGCCCCTCCTCGAGTACGATTCGGGTGAGCCGGACGAGGTCTCGGGCCGCATCGGGCGTTTCGTTTCGCGCATCGTCAGGGACGGGGACACGATCCAGGTCGGCTACGGCAGTCTCCCCAACGCGATAATGGCGAACCTTCATAAAAAGAGGAACCTCGGAATCCATACGGAGCTCCTTTCGGACGGGCTGATCGAGCTTATAAAAAGCGGCGCCATCAACAACAGCAGGAAGACGACCGACCGCGGAAAGACCGTAGCGACATTCTGCATGGGGAAAAAATCCACCTACGACTTCCTCCACGATAATCCGAGCATATCCTTTCATACGGTGGAGTATACGAATAATCCCCTCGTGATCGCCGGCCTGAAGAACATCACGGCGATCAATTCCGTTCTCCAGCTCGACCTCTCCGGGCAGGCGAGCGCGGAATCCCTCGGCCCGCACAATTACAGCGGAATCGGCGGTCAGGCGGACTTTATGCGCGGGGCCATGCTCGCGCCCGGAGGCAAAAGCATACTCATGCTGAAGTCTACCGCCCGTAACGGCACCATCTCGCGGATCGTACCGACGGTCGATGGGGGAGCCGGGGTTACCCTCAATCGCGGCGACATCCATTACATCGTCACCGAATACGGCATAGCCTATATCAACGGCAAGAACCTCCGGGAGCGGGCGCTGTCCATCATCGCGATTGCGCATCCCGATTTCCGGCCCTGGCTGCTTGACGAGGCGAAGAAGCTTGGAGTCATAGAATCCTCGGTGGCCGTTGCACCCGGGGGGAAGGGGTGGTACCCGGTCCACCTCGAGACCCGTCGTACGACGAGGGCAGGGGACTGCCTGCTGCTGCGGCCGGTCAGGCAGGATGATAGTGTGATCCTCCAGGACTTCTTCGCTTCGCTTTCGGACCAGAGTGTGCGGGGCCGCTTCGTTAAAAGCGGAAACGAGACGGATGGCCTCGACGAGCTAGTCGAAGCCGATCACCGGAATAATGTGATTATCCTCGGGGTCGTAAATCACGAAGGGTCTGAAATCGTGCTGGGGATCGGCAGGTATGCCGTCAATGAGCACGACCATGGTGCCGAGGTCTCGCTGGCCGTGCGGGACGGCCATATGAACCGCGGCATCGGTACGGAGATCATCGCCTACCTCAGCCTCCTTGCCCGCAGGGAGGGACTTTTCTACATCTCGGCGGAGGCGCTCATCGAGAACAAACCGGTGCTGCAACTGCTCGACAAGTGCGGTCTCGACACCGAGCGCAACCTCGGGGCGGGAGTCTACGAGATGAAGGCGCATTTCGGGCGCGACTGAGGATAATTCCCGCGACCAGCCTTGCCGGAAGCCGGCGCTTGCAGTAAATTCTATTTGTGTTTTTAAACGGTTGCGGCGTAGCCTGTCCGACGTTCGGCTGTGTATGCCGAAAGGGACGGTTTCCGGCTATAGCGGTCGAGACGTCAAGGAGCGTGGATCGGTGCTGAGCGGGCAAGGGATCGTGGGAAGAATCGTGACGGCGTGGATGATTTTCTGCGCGGCCGCGCTATGGTCGGATTCGAACCTGAGGGCCGACGTTCACGGAGACGGCGCGCAGGATGACTCATATTCGCAGAGCTTTATCAATATTCGCACGCCCAACGGCAAACTCTACGCCTATGTCGTCCTGCTTTTCAACGAGAATCCTCATTTCGTCAATATGATTCAGGAGCACAGTATCCCCGTCGAGAAGATGCAGAAGGACGGCTTCCATATCGCGGAATACCGGAATTATCTGAAGAATCTGCGCGAGCCTGTCATCTACCGCCTGGCCGAGCAGCTGCTCAATGCAAGCCTCCAGCCGGGGAAATACGGCGATAAGGCCCTGGATTCGCTGCGCGACGCACTCGAGAAACGCAATATCATCCTCAGGTTTTCGCGCGACCGGAAGGGAAGCGATGAGGAGCGGATACTGCTCGATTACTGCATCTTCGGCGCCCGCAAGCCGCTTACGATAAGCCATCCGCTTTTCAATACGAGCGAACGTTTTTATAACATCATACCATTCATCTACTACGATGAGTTTTCGACCAGCAATTCGACGTTCTACTTCGACATGATATACATAAACCCTGATGAGGTGCAGAACGATTACGTAATCGCCAGGAGGATCCTTACGGGCGAGGGTGTCGATTCCATGTTTTTCGTCGGGGCCAGGGTGAGCGAGGATATCAAATACTGTCTGGCGAGGGCGTTCGATAATTCGAAATCCATTCGGGGCGAGATATGGAAGCTCTTCGAGATTCATGAGCTGACGCACAAGATACTCAATAACACCTTCAACTATTATGACCAGGTGTCGGGCGAGGAGCTTGCGCTTTCGAGCACGATCTATGCCAACGCGTACCTGGGCCTTTCGGTACTCTACGCCTATCTCGATTACAACAGCACCAACCCGCACAGGATAGCGGCCATGAATTATATACGCTATGTGGCGGCCGAAACGGGCAAAAAGGAAATAGTCGAAACTCCGTCGATGCTGAAGACTCTGCCGGTGGCGGAACTGCAGCGCCTTTCCCGCCTGCATTTCAACGCGCTCCTTCGCCATATACGCTGAGCGAAAAGGGCACGTGGAAGGCCCGTGTGCAGCGCGCTCTTAAAGGTGCAGGTGGAGGGGCTTTTTAATCTTCATCTGCAAGGGTCGGCTCCCCGCTTCGCCGGTGTACGAGTCGACCGAAAGTTCGGCGACGAGCGATGAAACGTCGGTCACTCCGCGGTACAGCATCGATTCCATCCTTTCCCACACGGCAACCGTGCGGTCGCGTGCCGTCTTGAATAGATCCTCAACGGATTCGTAATGCAGGCCCGGCGATCCGAGCGGATGAAACCAGCGCTCACGGTGGAGGTTGAGGGCGTGGCGGTTCATGCGCCTCGGCTCGGGATAGCGCGTTACGTAATCGGGGAAAAACCTGCGGCGGATTCTCAGCCTGTCCATAAGCTTCCGAAGCGCCCTGCTGTCGCTTCGTTTGATCCGGTAGCTGTGACGCAGTATGGAGGGGATCAGGTCGATCGGGCCGCTTTTCCAGGTCCCGTCGGTGTGCAGTGGATTGCGCGCGGTCCATAGCAGGCCTGAGAGCTCCGCGGGACAGGCCTCGGCCAGGGTCTCGAGGAGCAGGCTCTTGATCCGGTAATCGAGAATCCGCATTCCACCGCGGCCGCGCCGCAGCGGAAGAAATTCCTCGGTTGAGAACTCGAATACCCGGCTGTTGTAGTGGTACTGGAAAAAGAGGTCCAGGTTGTACTGGAACAGCAGAAGCTGCTCGCGGTACCGGTATATCTCGGAGCGGCTTCCATTGTCGGGGAAACCCGCCCAGTAGTAGACGAACGGATGGAAGACGGCGTCGGCAATAAGGTGGGCGACATAGCCGTACACGTATGCACGCCGTGTCGACGACCATTCATTGTTAAAATCTCCGACCAGGAGCGTCCGCGAGAGAAGCGCGCCCAGGCTTTCGGAGAGCCGCGGGGAATGGAGCTGCATGCTGAGCGAGGTCCCAAAAAAATCCCTTCGTGCGACCGGGAGGTAGTCGAAGATATCGGGACCGATGGAGCCGAAAAAACCGGCCCTGAGCCGCTCGGGAACGCTGTAGAGGGCCTCGATCGATTTAGAGAAGGGTGAGGCGTCTTTCGCTCTGCTCAGTGAGGAAAGTGACTCGCGGAAAAGCCTGCTGTGGGTTATGATTCCGGGCATGGTTCTTTCGGATCGCGGGCCTGCGATCGATAATGAGACATCATGCACGGACGTACGTCAAATAAAAAAAGCATGATCCGCGTAGAACATGCTTTTTCAAGTGTGTATGGCCGTTCCTTCAGCTTATTTTACGGGATGGCATCCGGATCCCGTGCAGAAGGGGTTCTTGTTGATCAGCGCTATGCCGTACCCTTTCTTTTTCTCGATTTTGGCGGTCGTGTGGCAGTAGGTACAGTTGATCATCTTACCGTCCTTTTTATGGCCCTTGTGTTTAGCCTGAATCTTTGGATTCGCAAGTGCGATCGATGATGCACAGAAGGCCGCAAGCAGAATCAGGAATCCGATCTTTTTCATTCCGGTGCTCCTCGTTTGTGAAAGGTTTAATGTGACAGCGACGGTACGGATTGTGGCCGGTAACTTTCCGCCCGTCAATACATTTATTTTGCAAAAACCCCGCCCGCATCGGCCGTCCGCCCTTTGAGCCGTCAATACATCTCCCGCAGGGGGACCGTAAACACCCGTATGCCGACACCGGAAAATCTCTCCCTCAACGCCCGCACCTCCTCCCCGATGGAGGCCTCCTGCTTTTTGTTCACCGCCGCCATCACGCAGTTGTTTACACCCGGCCATACATGGGAACCGAGGTGGGGCTCGCCGCTGCCTTCGCCGTGTACCCCGGAGAACCGGGTGTATCCGTCGATGTGGCGGCGAGCGATCTCGAGCACTTCGTCATCGACGGCGTTGCTGTAAACGATGAACATGAGGGTCATTGCCTTACCTTTTCCTTGAATATCGTTTTTTCAGTTTTGCTGAAACGTCCTCGAAGAGCGAATACACCACCGGCACAAAGACCAGCGTAAAGATGAACGAGGAGCTCAGGCCGCCCATGACGGTGCGTGCGAGGGGCGCCGACATCTCGGCGCCTTCGCCGATACCGATAGACATCGGGATCAGGGCGAAGACCGTCGTGAACGTGGTCATGAGTATCGGGCGGAGCCTTTTTCTTCCGGCCTCGATGAGGGCCTCGCGCGTCGAAAGACCGCGGGCCTTGAGGATGTTCGTGTAGTCCACCAGCACGATCGCGTTGTTTACGACAATTCCCGAGAGCATGAGAATTCCCATGAACGCGACGACATTGAAGGTGGTGCCGGTCAGAAAGAGAAATACCATCACGCCGAAGATGAGCGTCGGCACCGAGAACATGATGACGAAGGGGTAGGCGTAGGATTCAAACTGCGCCGCCATAATGATGTAAATGAGCACAATCGCGAGGACGAGCGCGAGGGCCAGGTCGCGAAATGATTCCTGCATGTCCTTGTAGGCCCCGGCGATCTGTACATAGAAGTTCTTCGGCTTGGGAAGCGTCTCGATTTTTGCCCGGATGTCGCGCACGACGGAATTGAGGTCGCGGCCCTCGGCCTTGCAGTTGATGTAGATTACGCGCTCCTGCTTCTTCCTCTGAATGGTGGAGGGGCCGCTCGATTCTTTGATATCGATAACATTTCCCAGCGGCACCGTCGTTCCGGAGGGAGTGCGCACCATGAGCGACTTGATGTCGTCGAGGCTTTTTCTGTCCTCCTCTCTCATCCGGACGAATATGTTATACTCCTTGCCCTCGAAGCGGAAGATTGAAGCGATTTTTCCGGCAACATTGTCCTTTACCATATTGGCGACATAGGAGGCGTTGAGCCCCATTTTGGACGCCTTTTCACGGTTTACCTCGATGACAAGCTCGGGAAGGCCCTCTTCACGCGAGATTTCGATGTCCTTGAGGCCCGGAATGCCGGTGATCGCCTTCTGGATCTGAAGGCTGAAATCCTTCGACTGGTCGAAGTCGTAGCCGTACACCTCGACCGAAATCTGGGCTCCACCGCCGAGAGCACCCTGGCCTTGCGCGGTGAAGTTGAAGCTGAGGCCGGGGATATCGGCCACGGCCTCGCGCAAAGCCGCTCGAATGTCGTGCTCGGAACGGTCGCGCTTCGATATGGGGACCAGCCGCATTTCGACCTTGGCCGTATGATCGGTTGTCTCGCCGAAGGCGGAGGCGAGGCCCTCGCCGTACCCGGCGCGGATGCTGACCACGCGGTATTCGCTGCGGTGAACGACCCGCTGTATGCGCTCCTCCACCATGCGCATGATGTTTTCAGTCGTATCGAGATTGGTGCCGACCGGGAGCTTTGCGATAAAGGTCACCTGTCCCTGGTCCTGTTCGGGCATGAATTCCATGCCCGCCGCGGGGATGAGGGCGAGCCCCGCGACGACGGCGAGCGCGGTGTAGGCGACCACGCGCCGGCGATGATCGAGCGCCCAGCGTATAACGCGGGAGTAAACCCCCTCCAGGCGCGCGAAACGGCTCTCGCTCCAGGCGAAGACGGTATTGAGGAAGGCGGCCCGGCCGGTGTGGTGCGTGCTGATGGACCGGATGTATTTCGAGGTCAACATCGGGATGAGGGTCAGGGCCACAAGGAGCGAACAGAGCTGGGAAAAGGTAATCGTGAGCGCCATCTGCCGGAAGAGCTGGCCGGCAAGCCCGGTCGTAAAGAAGAACGGGATAAAAACGCACAGATTGGTGAGCGTGGAGGCGGTTATGGCCATGGCCATCTCGTCGGCGCCGAGCTTCGCCGCCTCGACGGGACGCGCACCCTTTTCCCTGAACCGGAAGATATTCTCGAGGATGACGATCGAGTTGTCGATGAGCATGCCGACACCGATCGCCAGCCCGCCCATCGACATCATGTTGAGCGAGATGTCGAAGAAATACATGGCGATGAAGGTCGCGATGATTGAAACCGGGATGGAGAGCCCGAGTATCAGCGCCGAGCGCAGGTTCCTGAGCATAACGAAGACGACGAGGATCGCGATGAGCCCCCCCTGCCAGAGGTTGTCGATGACGTTCTTGATGGATTGTTCGATGTACTCCGCCTGGTTGAAGATCGGCGTGATCTCCATGCCCCTCGGGAGGGATTTTTTAATCTCCTCGAGCTGTTTCATTATGTCGCGCGCGACGATGACGGTGTTCTTGTCGGACTGCTTGTTCATGCGGATGATGACGCCGTTTTCGCCGTTCAGCCGCACGATCTCCTTGCGTTCGGCCGGCGCCTCGTAGACGCGTGCGATGTCGTTCAGGTAGATGGGGGTGTTGTTTCTGACGGTCACGACAACCTTTCGGATATCGTCGAGCGATTCGAATTCGCCCTTGGTGCGGAGGGTGTACTTCCGATGCGGGGACTTGATGTCGCCCCCGGCCACGTTCATGTTTTCAAGCCCCACCATGGAGACCACCGACTCGATCGCGATGTCGTACGCCTCCATGCGATTTTTGACGAGCTCGACCCTGACCTCGCGCTTCTGGCCGCCGCTGATGGTGGCCGACGCCACGCCGTCGACCTGCTCGAGCATGTTCTTGAGTTTGTCCTCGGCGTACTCGCGAAGAAAGCTCGGGTCGCGGTTGCCCGATACCGACATGACCATGATGGGCATCATCGACACGTCGAACTTCAGAACGATGGGCGTCTCGATGCCGTCGGGGAGAAATTTTTTAACGATATCGACGCGCTCGCGTATGTCCGAGACAGCGAGTCCCATGTCCGTGCCCCAGATGAGCTTAACCATTATCATCGACATTCCTTCCTTCGAGGTGGAGGTGATGGTGTCGATGTTGTTGATTCCGGCCAGCGATTCCTCGAGCGGACGCGTGACCGTGCTCTCTACTTCTTTCGGACCCACGCCCTTGTACTCGGTGATGACCGCGGCAATCGGGAACTCGATATCGGGCAGCAGGTCGAGCGGCATCTTGGAAAAGCCCACGTAGCCGAGCACGATGAGCGCGAAGAAGATCATCATCGCCGTGATCGGCCTGCTGACGGACATTTCGGTGATTTTCATCGCTTTTCTCCAGGGGTAGCGTTTTTCGCCCCTGGGGCGGAGGTTTCATCCTCGCGGTAGACGATGAGCTCATCGCCGTCCGAAAGGTTCTCCTGCCCCAGGGTCACGACGATCTCTCCGGCCTTTAAGCCCGAGACCGCCTCGGTGAGGTGGTCGACCGTTATTCCGGTCCGGAGAGTGCGCTTCCTGGCGTGCCCATTTTCGACCACGAAGACGCTCGTCGCACCGGTGAGGTCGGTCATCACCGCGTCGACCGGGACGGCGAGGACGCCGGTCCTGGCCCCGAGGATGATTTCGATGTCCGCGAACATGCCGTGCTTCAGGCGCATGCCGGGATTGTCGAGCCGTATCCGCACCTCCTGGGTACGGCTGAGCTGATCGAGCACCGCGCTCTTTTTGTACACCCGGCCCGTGAAGACCTGTCCCGGAAAGGACGAAACGCCGATGCGCGCGCGCATGCCCATCTCGACCCGGTTGATGCTCTCCTCCATGATGCGGGCCACCGCCTCGACGGAGGACATGTTGACGATCTGCGCGAGCGGCGTGGCCATGGTGACGGTCATGCCACGGTCGACCATTATTTTGCCCACATGGCCGCTAATGGGCGACTCGACGATGGCCAGGTTGTATTCCATGCCGACGATGTCGCGGTTGATCTTGAAGATAACCGCGCCCCTGCCGACCCGGCCCCCCTCCTTTATCAAAATGGATTCGATTTTGCCGGGCGCGGGAGGAAAGACATTGACGACCTCGGTGCCGATGATGTCGCCGGTGAGCTTCAGCGTGCGCACCATATCGGTAGGGCGAGCGGCGGCTGCCTTGACCGGTACGCGTTTCGCCGTCTCCGTGATCCGGGATGCGGCGATTTTGTCGATCACCAGCCTCGCGACCCGATAGCCCGCGATGAGGACGATGATGACTATAACGACGGTGATGGCTCGTTTTACGCTTGTTTTCATTGCATCTTCTCCGCCGTACGCGCTTTCAGCGCACGGAAAAATATTCGACACCGATCGCACGGTTGAGCTCGGCGCGCGCGACCTGGAAGTCGTAGAGCGACTGTATATAGAGCGTCCGTGCCGTAATGAGCTGGACATTCGCCTCGAGGAGCTTGGTGTTGTCGATGATGCCGTTGCGAAACTGGGTTATGGCCGCCTTCAGTCCCTCCTCGGCAGTTTTTACGTTTCCCTGCTGGGAGGCCAGGGAGGAGTGCGCGGCCTTCAGCTTGAGGTAGCCGCGCTGAATCTCGAGCTTGACGCCTTTAATGAAGTCGTCTAACTGGTATTCGGTCTGCTTCGCCGAGCTTCGCGATTGCCTGCCCCTGGCGTGGGAGGAATCGAGCGGCGAGAGCGCGCCCCAGCGATAACTCGCGCCTACCGAGATATTCCACGAATTGTTCCATGCTGAGGGCGCGAGGCTTTCCTGCATGCCGGACATCATCTGATAGAATTGATAGCCGATAGGATCTAATACGGGGTCCGGCGGCGGCTTGCTCCCGGACTCGGAGCTTATGGATTTTGAGGTCCCGTAGCTGCCGTTTACGAAGAGCGACGGCCACAGGTAGATCGCCTCGGCGGCAGCGGCGATATTTTCTTTCATCTCTTTCGTCTTTTTTATCTGGATGATCTCCGGGCGGTGCTTGAGGGCTTCGCCGATCATCGCGACGAGGAGCTTCCGCTCATCAACGGATTCGGAGGGTATGGCCGAAAGATCGCCCCGGTCTATTTCCATGGCCGCCGGATCCGGATCGAACCGGGAGAAGATATCGTTGCCGGTCTGGATGTTGAGGTCGGCCATGGCCGAAAGCGCATCGTTTTCGGCGTTGATGAGCTGGGTCTTTTCGTTGGAGAAGGCGACCTGGGCGCGCAGATAATCCAGCCTCGAGAATATGCCCTTGTTGTACCCTATGGTAACGGTCTTGAGATTTTCATCGAGCGCCTTCAACGACTCCTCCCTCATCGCCGCGCCCTCCCGCGCGAGGAGCAGCCGGTAGTATCCCTGTATGGCGCGCACGACCGTTTCGCTCTTCACCTTGCGCGCGTTGTTTTCGGCCGCGATGTGCGCGTTTCGCGAGGCCTGCAGCGTGTTGTAAAACACGCCGGGGTTCACCGTAATCTGACCGTTGATGAATTTGATGTCGTAGCGCCCGTCGATGTTGGCGTTGAATCCCGCGTCGGCGCCCTGTCTCGTATACGACACATCGGTCGAAAGCGAGGGCCACAGCGCGCCCCACGATTCACGGACCTTGAACCTGCTCTCCTCCACGGCCTCGATTGAAGTCTTGTAGCTGTTGTTGTTCTCGATGGCGAGGCGTACGACCTCGCTCAGGGACAGTTTCTCGGCGGCCGAAAGCGGCGCGGCAGCGAAGGCGATCGCCATGATTGTCGTCAGGCATTTAGGATAGAAGGTCATCGGTAGAGTCCCCCGCAAAAAATTGTAACGAATGATTCGAGCTCCTCGTCGGGAACCGCTTTCTTTTCGATCTCATAGCCCTGGAAGATGCCCCCCAGCGTGTAGAGAAACAGTCTGGCGGCCCGGGAGATGTCCATTCCGGCGGCTCGCCGGCCGGATCCGAGTATTTCGGCTAAAAGGGTCATGTTTTTTCCGTAGAATTTGTTTCTGACGCGGATCAGGCCTTCATAGTTCTGGAAGAGATCATCGACGGTAAGATTATAAAGATTATGAAAGTCATGATGCAACTTGTAACTCTGCCGTGAGTAAATGACGAGCTTTTCCTCTGTGCCGGCTCCGTCGTCGAGGAGAGCGCGGATGTTTTCAAAAAATAGTATCACCTCGTGTTCGATGACGGCAACGAAGAGCTCCTGCTTGTTGCGGTAGTAATAGTACAGGGCGCTCTTTACCATGCCGAGCCGGTCGGCAATGTCCTCTATCGTGGTTTTTTTGTAGCCGTGGCGTGCGAAGGCCTCCTGTGCGGCCTTGAGGATTTCGTCCGTTCGGGTTTTCTTGTCGATGTCGCTTCCAGCCATAAAGGGTGCCCGGATGAATTTTGAATACAAAGATAGCTTAGTACATTAGAACAATTGAGTCAATAATTCTTTTAAAATAAAAGCAATTTTTTTCAGCTACCCGTTTCCCGGGATGGCGGGGAAGCCAATATGCGGTGTGTCAGGGGGATCGTAGTGGCGAGGAGTGTTCTATTTTTTAGATAGTATATATTTATATTTTTAATTATTGATTTTTTTTGTCCGGTGATGCTTTGTTGTGTGGGCCGCTTTACGGCACTGGGCGGTGCCGGGGCTTATCGCTCCATGGCCGTCTGCCCGGGCCGGTATGCTCTGCGGTTTGCAAAGAACGTAATAATCTTCTTTTGGAGAAGACGTATGGCATCATTTACGGGATTTTTCGGTTCAAAAAAGGGCATGGTGGCGACCGGACTTTTTATCGGGATCGCCGCGGCCATCCTCCAGAGGCTCGGCAACCCCGCCAACATGGGCATTTGCGTAGCCTGTATGGAGCGCGACATCGCCGGGGCCCTTGGATTCCACAGGGCATCGGTAGTACAGTACATCAGGCCCGAGATCATCGGCTTTGTCCTAGGCTCGCTGATTGCGGCGCTTGCCTTCAGGGAGTTTCGGGCGCGCTCGGGCTCGGCGCCGATGGTTCGCTTCATGCTGGGGTTCTTCGCCATGGTCGGGGCGCTGGTGTTTCTCGGCTGTCCGTGGCGCGCGCTGCTGCGCCTGTCCGGCGGTGACGGTAACGCCATCGTCGGTCTAGCGGGGTTGGCGGCTGGCGTGGCGGTCGGAGTATTTTTTATACGCAGCGGCTACAGCCTCGGAGCGAGTAAAAAGACCTATACCGCGGCGGGCTGGCTGATGCCGGTCATCATGATCGCGCTCCTGCTCCTGCTGCTGGGCAACACCATGTGGGGCGCCTCGAAATCACTCCTGTATGTGGAGCCGGAGAAGTTCGCTCCCTTCTTCAGTGAGAAGGGTCCCGGTTCGCAGTTCGCACCATTATTCGTATCGCTGGGCGTGGCGCTCGTCATAGGCTTCCTCGCGCAGCGCACGCGCTTCTGCACCATGGGGGCGGTCCGCGACGTCATCCTGATGCGTGAGATGCATTTGATGTGGGGGGTCATCGCGCTGGTGATCGGCGCGCTTGCGGCAAACCTCGCGCTCGGCCAGTTCAACCCCGGTTTCGCGGGTCAGCCGGTTGCCCACACCGCCCATGTCTGGAACTTCGGCGGAATGATGCTCTCGGGTCTCGCCTTTGCGCTGGCAGGCGGATGCCCCGGCAGGCAGCTCTTTCTTTCGGGCGAAGGCGACGGGGACGCGGCGATCTTTGTGATGGGGATGATCGTTGGCGCGGGCTTTGCGCATAATTTCGCCATGGCGAGCTCGCCGGCCGGTCCCGGACTCTGGGGGCCGGCCTCGGTAATCGCGGGCCTCGCGGCCTGCCTTGTGATAGGTTTTACCATGCGCCGGACGGCGTGAGCGAAGGAGGATTCCATGGCGGATACACTGGATATGCGCGGGCTTTCGTGCCCGCAGCCGGTCTTTGAGACGAAGAAAAAAATCGAGGCGATGGGCTCGGGCGCGCTTGAAGTGCTGGTCGACTCGGGAACGGCGCGCGATAACGTTACCCGCCTCGCCGAAAACAGGGGATGGGCCGTTTCACTCAGGGAGCAGGATGGAGAATTCGTGCTGAGGCTCAGTAAATAACAGTGGACTCCCCGGAAACGGTGCACGCCGTTTCCGGGGCGGTTTATGCACAATCGTCATGATCTATCTTGATAATGCCGCAACCTCGTTCCCCAAGCCCGCCGCGGTCTGCGACGCCATGACCGCGTTCGCCCTCGAGATTGGCGCGAACCCCGGCAGGTCGGGCCACCGCCTTTCCGTCGACGCCGGACGGGTCATCTACGAAACGCGTGAGGCGATTGCGTCGCTCTTCAATATGCCCGACCCGCTCAGGGTATTGTTCGCCTCCAATGCCACGGGGGGGCTCAACCAGGCGCTCCTGGGCTTTCTCCGGCCTGGAGACCGCGTTGTGACGAGCGGAATGGAGCACAATTCGGTGATGCGTCCGCTGCGCGCCCTCGAGTCCGACGGCGTGCGGGTGTGTGTCGTGCCCTCGTCGCCCGAAGGAGTTCTCGACCCGGACGACCTGAGGCGGATGCTTCGCGAAAAGACCGACATGGTCGTCGTCAACCATGGCTCGAACGTCAACGGATGCATGCAGATGATCCGCGAGCTGGGTGCGATCGCCCGCCGGGCGGGGGCCCTGTTTCTGGTCGACGCGGCCCAGACCGCCGGGTGCGTGGACATCGAAATGGAACGCGACAATATCGATCTTCTGGCCTTCACGGGCCACAAGGCCCTGTTCGGTCCGCAGGGAACGGGAGGCCTGGTCGCGGGAGAACGCGTGCCGCTGGAGCGCATGCGTCCCCTCATATACGGAGGGACCGGCAGTCGTTCCGAATTCGAAACGCAGCCGGAGTTCCCGCCCGACCGTTATGAGAGCGGCACGCCCAACACAATCGGCATCGCCGGGCTTGGAGGGGGCGTTCGATTTATTCTCGAAACGGGCATGGCGGAGATACGCCGTCACGAAGACGAGCTCGCCGCCGCGCTGGTGGACGGACTCGGCTCAATCGACGGGGTGCGGCTGTACGCGGCGCCGCCGGAGCGGCGGCTTTCGACAGTTTCATTTACCAGCGAGGCGTTGTCGCCAAGCGAGCTCGGGCTTTGCCTCGACGAGGAGTTCGACATCCTGTGCAGGGTAGGCCTTCACTGCAGCCCGGCCGCGCACGCAAGCCTCGGCAGTTTCCCGGAGGGAACGATCAGGTTCAGCGCGGGATATTTCACCACGTCCGACGAGATCTCTGCGGCGATTGACGCGGTGCGTGCGCTCGTACGAAAAGGTGACCGGGCATGAACGAAGATCAGTGCGTCGTCCTCTTCCACTCCACAAGCCTCGCCCTTCGCGGAGAGAAGCTGTGCCGGGAGGAAAAAATACTGGTAAAGCTCATACCGGTGCCGCGCCGGCTCAGCTCGGACTGCGGCGTATGCCTGCGCTTTCCGTGTGTCGAGGAGGAACGGCTGCGCAGTGTCTTCGCGGCGAAGGCTCTCGAATTCGACGACATCGTCCGGCTGTAAGCCGCCTTCCCGAAGTTTTTTAGGGATTTCCCACCGTTGCTGCTATCCTCTACTGCATATATGCCGACGATCCCATGGCCGGACGGATACGAAAATGAATGGTGAAGAGAACAATGTGGTCGATTTTACGACGATCATGAAGCTGAAAGAAGTCGAGAGCAGTCTGAAGAAGGAGATTCAGGACCGACAGCGCGAGCTTATCGAGCTCATGAACAAAAAGGAGGAGTACCTCACTCACCTCGTGCGCGTGCTCCTGGCGAAGATAGATTCCATGGAAGGCGCCGCCGCATCCCCCGTGCGCAGTGTCGGCGCGAAGGCCGAAGAAACGGTCCGAAAGGACGGCGGCTTTTTCAAGGCGAAGCGCAGGTCGTGGGGCGGTCTGCTGTAAGCACTATACGCCGGTCGACTCGTCGATCCAGCCGAGATAGGGAGGATGGCCGGCCGCTATCGGAAGGGCGATGATCTCGGGCACCTCGTAGGGATGCAGGGCAACGATCCGTTCGCGCAGTCGCTCGAAAAGCTCCCCGCGCGTCTTGATAATCATCAGACACTCCTCGTTGCGGCAGAACTCACCTTTCCAGGTATAGAGCGAAAAGATACCGGCTAGAATATTCACGCACGCGGCGAGCCGCCCCGGAACCAGCGATTCAGCGATGGCGACCGCCACCTCCCTGGACGGCGCGGTGCAGTAGACGACGATATGCTTTTCCATCATATTCCTCGAAATTATTGTTTACCGGTTTGCGCCGGAACCACACACTATCCCCGCATGAACATGTCGTCAAGCGCTTGCGCGCGGCCAGGCTATTTTACCGTAGCGCGCGGAAAGAACAAACAGCGGGATGTACTCATGAAGATTCGTAAAGCCACCTGCACGGGTATTGTCGTGATCATGTGCCTGCTGCTCTCTTCACCGCTCTCGAGGGGTGAGGCGCGCGATGGCGACTATTTCATCATCGGCTCCAACACGGCACAGAAGGTGCGCTGGGAGGTAAGCTCGAGCCACGGGCCGGGTTTTACGGGACTGATGGCGCTGGACAGCGACGTCGAGAGCTCGTGGAGGTCGGCGCGCTCACCGTCGCCGCAGTGGCTCAGCGTCGATTTCGGATCCAAACGGCTGCTGACGAAAATCGTCATCGTCCCTGGCTACCGGGACAACTACCGTATGCTCCGTTACTGCATCGTTCAGTTTATGTACAATGGCGACTGGTTCGATTTTTCCCGTGTCGAATTCGACGGGACGGCGCGCAGAGGATTCCTCGCCCGGTTTTTCCGGAGATCCCGGACGGACGACCGTGTCGAAATAGACCTGGGCGGGGTCGACGCGAGCACGTTTCGGATCTTCGTGCCGGCCGAGGGCATGGTGGACGGGCAGGCGGCCATCGCGGAGATAGAATGCTTCGTCGGTACGAACAGCCTGCGCTATTTCGACGAACGGCTGAAGGGGCTGTGCCTGCCGGTGCGTAACGCGCTGCTTCCCCCGGACGACGCGTCGTATCCCAACGCCCCCCGCTCCTACCGCGGCGGGACCCACGCCGGGCTTGACCTCTATCACTCGTTCGCCGAGGGAAGCTACGAGACGGTAGCGGTGGATTTCACGACGCCCGTCTTTGCCGCACAGGGCGGAACGGTGATCCGTGCCGACTGGAAGTATGAGCCGTTTACGCCGCACCAGTGGAGGGAGCAGTCGGAGCATACGAAAAACAATCCGCGCACCTTCGTGCTGCGTTCGTTCGGGGGCAGGCAGGTGTGGATCGACCATGGTAACGGCATCGTGACCACGTATAACCATCTGTCCGAAATCGATAAGGGGATTGTCGCCGGTGGGAAAGTGTCGAAGGGCCGGCGCATCGGCCGTGTGGGGAATTCGGGCCTTCTGGGCGAGGCCGAAGGGAAGAAATACGGAGCACACCTTCACTTCGAGATATGGGTTGACGGCTTCTATCTCGGCTATGGGATGGCGGCGGCGGACGTTAAAAAGTACTTCAGTTGGATCTTCGCCACCGCACTTCAGCCCGAAGACTGAACCGGAACTCGTGAGGATACCACAGGCGCATGGGGTGTGAGTTTTTTCCTCATGAAAAGTATAAAAAGTTATGATAAGAATAATATACGGGGGGATCGACATTATCTCCCAGGTATGCAATAACTCTGCTGACGATTAAGAGAAACTATACTCGGAGTGCGGCGGGCTGGATGAAAAAGGTCAGTGAATACACGAACGTAAAATTCATAAAGAGGCTTAAATCCAGGAACAAGTTCAGGGCGATCGAGGAGCTCGCCCGACTTTTCGACGGCGCCCAGGTGTGCGCGGACATCGATGAGCTCGTCCATGCGCTCGTCGAGCGCGAGAAGATTATGAGCACGGGGATCGGCCTGGGCCTTGCGATTCCCCACGCGAAGATCAAATCCGTCAAGGATATCGCCTTCGCGATCGGCATTTCGAAGGCGGGAATCAACTTTGATTCGATAGACGGCAAGCCCGTCCACCTCCTCATACTGGTCGCGGCCGGCGACCGTCAGCACAAGGATTACCTCACCCTGCTGTCGAAAATAATGTCGATACTGAAAGATGAGACTCGGCGTTCCGAGATCGTTAAAGCGGGGAATGCCGCGAAAATTATCGATATTCTCGCATTGGAATAATGCTTCCGGGCCGTCTTTTCAACTTGAGGGGTCTTGCAGACGCGCAACGCGGGCTTCGCACGCGGTACGCCAGGACCGACATCTCAAAATACATCTCGCATATCATTTTTTCGGTGGTGCTCGGCCTTTTTGCCGGCGCCGGGGCCGTGGCCTTCCATTCCATGCTCGAGGGGACCAGGAATTTTTTCGAGTATTTCAATCTCCGCAGCTACCTGGGTATCGATCTCAACCTGATCTTCATCTTCCCCGTCGTAGGAGCCCTGATCGTCGCGGCGATGACCCGATACTTCCCCGCCATCGCCCGTGAGCGCGACGTAACGAGCGTCATTAAATCGGTGCTCTTCCGAAACGGGTTTATTCCATTCAAGGTGACGCTGTTCCATTTTCTCGCGCCGATCATTTCGATAGGTTCGGGCGCGCCGCTCGGACCGGAAGGCCCGGCCGCCAAGATGGGGAGCGGCCTCGGCTCGCTCATGGCGCAGGCCTTCCGGCTGAACCAGCGAGAGATGCGCATGTACACCGTTGCCGGTGCCGGTGCGGCGATCGCGGCGGTCTTCAACGCCCCGATCGCCGGGGTCTTCTTCGGTATCGAGGTCATTCTGCTGAACGACCTCAAAAATCAGGCGATGAGCGCGCTCGTGATCTCCTCGGTGGTCGCGGACGTGTTTTCGCGCGCGGTCCTCGGCAACAAGCACGTATTCAGGATTCCGCACTACTCTCCGGGCGAGGTCGGCGATTTTCCGTATTTTCTCGTGCTCGCGATCCTCTGTGGCGCGGTTTCAATTCTCTTTTTCCAGCTTCGCCGCGGCTCATCGTTTCTCCTCTCGAAAAAGCTCTCCCTCTCGAACGAATTTCTGAGGCTTGTGCCGGTTGCGGCGCTTTTCGGGATCGTGCTCCTCGGCTTCCACCAGCTCTACGGCATCGGATATAGCACGGTCAACGAGGTGCTCAACCAGCATCATCCCCTGACGTTCGTGCTCGCACTCCTCACGCTCAAGCTGGTCTTCATGGCGCTGTTCCTCGAGGCGGGCTCATACGGCGGCACCTTCGCGCCTTCGCTCATGGTCGGCGTGCTGCTGGGGCATTCATTCGCGATGCTGATGAACGCGCTCTTCGCAACCTCCCTCGACCCGGTCGTCTTCGCGCTTGTGGGCATGGGAGGGGTGCTTGCAGGGATCAACGCCATCCCACTGACCTCGATCCTGCTGGTTTTCGAGGTGACGGGGGACTATCACTTCATCCTGCCGCTCATGTTCGTCTCTATCATCGCGTATCTCGTGGTGATCTACGTCAACAAGGGAGGCACCTACACGCTCGAATTGATGAAGGAGGGGATCGATGTGTCGAAGCGGGGCGAGATGGACCTGCTCGGCAAGGCAAAGGTAAGGGATCTGCGGAAGACGGACTACGATGTGGTGAGCCACCGAACACCGTTCCGCAAGCTGACCGACATCCTGATGCACTCGACCTACGGTGATGTGTTCGTATTAAATGATAAAAAGGAGCTCCTCGGGGTCATTTCCCTGAGGCAGGTTCGCCAGGCGATCGTGTCGCACGAACTGACCGATTTGCTCATCGCCGACGACGTTACCGCCGAGGTCCCCGTAGTCACCGAGGACGATCCGGTGTCGCTCGCGATGCAGAAGATCGAGGAGTACGACCTCGAGACCATCCCCGTCGTGAAGTCGGAAAAACAGCGCACGGTGACGGGCGTGCTGACGCACCGCGATATAATTCAGACATACAACCGCCTTCTCGACGCGTGGACCACGGACCAGTTCCTGACGGACTCGAGGCCCCGCCGCCCATAGCGATCGGAGCCCGGCTCCGGTTTTCAGCAATATACTTGACTTTTACCGCTTTTAAAAAGAATAGACTTGTTGTAAATCCGGGGAACATCGGCTTACCCTCCGACGAAGGCGGGAGAAAACCGGCCGTATTCCCCAGTTATGCAACAACTCCAATGAAAGCGTCGATATCAACGAGCGCGAGGTGTTCCATGGCGGAGCGCGACTACGTATTCAAAGAGATCGAGTCGAAATGGCAGAAGCGCTGGGAAGACGCGAAGATCTTCGAATCCAGGCGCGACCCGAAGCGGCGAAAGTACTACCTGCTCGAGATGTTTCCTTATCCCTCGGGCCGGCTGCACATGGGCCACGTGCGCAATTATTCCATCGGCGACCTCATGGCCCGCTTCAAGCGCATGAGGGGCTTCAACGTGCTGCATCCCATCGGCTGGGACGCGTTCGGCCTGCCGGCCGAGAACGCGGCCATTAAAGGGGGAACCCTCCCGTATCGGTGGACCCTCGACAACATAGGATACATGAAGGAGCAGTTCCGCAAGCTCGGCGTATCGTACGACTGGACGCGCGAGGTGGCCACCTGTGACCCCGACTATTACCGCTGGAACCAGTGGGTGTTCCGCAAGATGTACGAGAAGGGCCTCGCCTACAAAAAGAAGGCCTCGGTGAACTGGTGCCCGTCGTGCAATACGGTGCTCGCGAACGAACAGGTGGAGGACGGCCTCTGCTGGCGGTGCGACTCGAGCGTCACACAGAAAGAGCTCGAACAGTGGTTCTTCAAAATAACCGATTACGCGGACGACCTGCTCAAGGGCCACGATGAGCTCGGCGACGGCTGGCCCGAGCGCGTCGTCGTGATGCAGCGAAACTGGATCGGCCGCTCTACCGGTCTTACCGTCAATTTCAGGCTCGAGAGCGGGGAGGACTTCCCCATTTACACGACGCGCCCCGACACGGTGTACGGCGTGACCTTCATGGTGATCGCCCCCGAGCATCCGCTCCTGGACCGGGTGAAGGACCCCGGAGTCCGCGGCTTCATCGAGCGCTTCAAGTCCCAGTCCCTTGTCGACCGTCTCTCGGAGGAGAAGGAGAAGGAGGGGGTGGACACCGGGCTTAGCATCGTCAACCCCTTCAACGGCGACATCGTTCCGCTGTACGTGGGGAACTTCGTGCTGATGGAATACGGCACCGGCGCCATCATGGCGGTGCCCGCGCACGACACACGCGACTTCGCGTTTGCGAAGAAATATGGAATTCCGATCAAGGTCGTGATCAATCGTCCGGGCGAACCGCTGTCGGTCGGCACCATGGACGATGCCTATGTGGATGACGGCGTCTGCATCAACTCGGGGTCGTTCAACGGACTCGGGAACAGGGAGGCCATGGCGAAGATCGCGGATTTCGCGGAGGAGAAGGGATTCGGCAAACGCGCCGTGACCTATCGCCTGCGCGACTGGCTGATTTCACGCCAGCGCTACTGGGGTTGCCCCATACCCGTGGTCTACTGCGAAAAGTGCGGTCCGGCGCTTGTGCTGGAGAAGGAGCTTCCGGTGATATTGCCCACCGAAGTCGAGTTCCGGGGTGACTCGCGCTCGCCGCTTACGTTCATGGAGGATTTCATCAACACGACCTGCCCAAAGTGCGGCGGTGCCGCCCGGCGCGAGACCGACACCATGGACACCTTCGTGGACTCGTCGTGGTATTTCGCGAAGTTCACCTCGCCGAAATCGAAGGAGATGTTCGACCGCGAGGAGGTCGATTACTGGATGCCCGTGGACCAGTATATCGGCGGGATCGAGCACGCGTGCCTGCACCTGCTCTATGCGCGCTTTTTCAACATGGTGCTCAACGATCTCGGGCTCGTCAGGTG